>JBOHHM010000187.1:0-9728 GCA_050725495.1 Burkholderiaceae bacterium
TGATCGAGCTGATCCAGTACGAGGCCGTCACGGCCGAGGTCGATGCGGAGCCCGTGCTCATCGTCCCCTCGTGGATCATGAAGTACTACATCCTCGACCTGACGCCGGAGGATTCACTGGTCAAGTATTTGGTGGAGCAGGGGCACACCGTCTTCATGATGTCTTGGACGAACCCCAACGGCATTGATCGCGATCTGGGCATGGACGACTACTTCGAGCTCGGCGTGATGGCCGCCCTTCAGGCCGTCCAGGCGATTCGGCCGCGCACGCCAATTCATGCGATGGGCTACTGCCTTGGCGGAACGCTGCTGGCCATCGCGGCCGCGGCCTTGGCCGGCAGGAGTCCCCATCCGCTCAAGACGGTGACGCTGCTGGCGGCGCAGACCGATTTCCGCAAACCGGGCGAGCTGGGGCTGTTCATCGACGAAAGCCAGATCGCGTTCCTGGAAGACCTGATGGCCGAACGCGGCTACCTCGACGGCCGCCAGATGGCGGGCGCCTTCGCCCTGATCAACTCCAAGGACCTGGTGTGGTCCAAACTCGTGCATGAGTACCTGATGGGGGCGCGCACGCCGATGACGGCCTTGCGGGCCTGGAATGCCGACGCGACGCGCATGCCGGCGCGCATGCACAGCGAATACCTGCGCCAGCTCTACCTGCACAACGACCTGGCCGAGGGCCGCTACCGTGCTGCCGGCCAACCGGTGAGGCTGGCCGACATCGAGCTGCCTCTTTTTGTCGTGGCGACCGATCGCGACCATGTCTCGCCCTGGAAGTCGGTGTACAAGATTCACCGGCTGGCTCGCGGTCCGGTCAGCTTCGTGCTGAGCTCGGGCGGCCACAATGTAGGTATCGTCAATCCGCCCGGCGGCCCTGCGGCGCATCCGCAGGCAAGCTACCGTTTCGCCTCCCATGCGCCAGGCAAGGCGCCTGCCAATCCCCAAGGCTGGCTCGACGCGGCCCCCCAGTGCGCCGGTTCGTGGTGGCCATGCTGGCATGAATGGCTGAGCAAGCACTCGTCGGGCACGGTCACGCCGCCACGCGCCACCGGCCTGCTGTTCGAGGGCGTGCCCCTGGCGGCGCCCGGAAGCTACGTGCACAGGGGCTGACGAGGCCCGGCCGGTTTCGCGAGCCGTTTAGCGAACCGGCAAGGGCCGTTGGTCAGGCCTCGAGGCCGGCTTGGGTTCGCCCTCGGATCCGGTGGCGAGCCTGCGGCTGGCGCAGCGCATCATCTCGACCTGGGTCTTCAGTGCGGCGGCGCCCAACTGCTGCCAGTACAGAACTGCCGCTTGGAGGTTGAAACGCAGCAGCTCCGACTGAATGGCCAGCAAGTCGGCCGGCTCGCACGGGCCGCGCAGCTGTTGCGCCGCCGCCTCGTGGCGCACCGAAGCCTGCTGCGCTGCCTGCTGCTGGATTTTTCGCACGGCTTCAGAGCCGCGCAAGATGGCGCACGCGCTTTCGGTGGCCAGCGCAAGCTGCTGGCGGCCGAAGTCGGCCAGCAGGTTACGGGGCGCCAGGTCGGCGGATGTCGTATCGCGGGCCGGGGCCGGGCGGGAAGTTGTTGCGCTCAAAGGTATTCCTTTCGGGGATGCGGTGAAGGGAGCCGCAGCGTATGGCCGACGGCTGCTCAGGCCCGTGAATCCCCGGGCACGCCGTGCTAGGGCGTGGCCGGCAGGGCCGTGAACCGCCGTAGATTAACCGCTTCGCCATAGTCCAGGCAATGCCCGTGCTGTGGTCACTCAGGCGGCGGCGCTCGTTTGGGCGCGTCAGGCGGCGCGGCCCGCCTGCGCGCTTTCCACCCATTGCATTGGCCGTTCCTTGAATTTCCGGGTTGTTTCGACAATACTGTATGTATGTACAGTTATGCAAAATCCCTCCGATCCGGCCTGTGGGTGGTGCCGACAAGTGGATGAAGTCGCCATTCCCCTTCACGCGATTAAGGGCCGCGGCGCGGCCACGCGCCTCGCGCACCGCTTCGAGCGCGAGGCGCGCGATGCATTTGACGACGGCTGGGGCACGCTGCAGGAGGATGTGCTTGGGCCGCACGAGCCGCTGGCCACGCAGGTTTTTTTTGAAGACGCCAAAAGCATCATCACGCGCAACGATTCGCCCGACATTCCTTTCGACCATTCGATCAACCCCTATCGCGGCTGCGAGCATGGCTGCATTTACTGCTATGCGCGGCCCACGCACAGCTACCTCGGCCTGTCGCCGGGGCTGGACTTTGAGACCAAGATCATCGCCAAGCGCAACATCGCCCAGGTGCTGCGCGCCGAGCTGTCCCGGCCCAGCTACCGGGCGAGCCATCTCGCGATCGGCACGGTGACCGACTGCTACCAGCCGGTCGAGCGCGAGCTGCGGCTGACGCGCTCGGTGATCGAGCTGCTGCAGCAGAGCCGGCACCCGTTCGGCCTGGTGACCAAGTCCAGCGGCGTCGAGCGCGACCTGGATCTGATCGCACCGATGGCAGCCCAGCGGCTGACCGCGGTCTACGTGACCATCACCACGCTGGATGGCGAGCTGGCGCGCAAGCTCGAACCCCGTGCTGCCGCACCGCACCGGCGGCTGCGCACGATCAAGACGCTCGCGGATCACGGCGTGCCGGTGGGCGTGAGCGTGGCGCCGCAGATTCCCTTCGTGAACGAAGACATGGAGCAAGTGCTGCAAGCCGCCTGGGAGGCCGGCGCGCGCAGCGCGTTTTACACCGTGATCCGCCTGCCCTGGGAGATCAGCCCCTTGTTCCGGCAATGGCTGGACCTGCACTACCCGCAGCGCGCCGCGCGCATCATGGCGCGCATCCAGGAGATGCGCGGCGGCCGCGACTACGACAGCAGCTTTGCCACGCGCATGAAGGGCAGCGGCCTGTGGGCCGAGCTGATCCGCCAGCGCTTCGAGAAAGCCTGCGCCCGGCTGGGCTACAACCGCCAGCGGTTTGAGCTGGACCTGAGCCAGTTCCGGCCCGCGTCGGCGGCCGCTCAGGGCAGCCTGTTCTAGCCGGTGGAACGCGCCTCGCTGGTTCGTCCGACGCCCGTGCTGGTGCATCGCCCGGATGAAGCACGGGACTCTCTACAGCTTGTGCGTGGACAGCAGGATGCTCGTCTCGGTGTTCGAGATACCCTGGATCGAGCGGATGGGGTTGAGCACCTTGTCGAACGCCTCCAGTGTGTCGGCCCGCAACTCGGCTATCAGGTCCCAGCGGCCATTCGTCGTGTGCAGCGCCACGACGTTCGGATGGCCCCGCAGCACGCGGCGTACCTCGTCTCCGTGGTGGCCGTCGATTTCGATGCTCATGATCGCCCGGATGCGGTGGGCTTCCGCGTCCGGCTTCAGTCTCACCGTGTAGCCGACGATGGTTCCATCGCCCTCCAGCCTGGCGATCCTGTTCTGCACCGTGGCGCGAGCGACGCGGAGCTTTTTCGCGAGTGCGACCACGGGCATGCGGGCGTTGTCGCGCAGCAGCGCGATGAGTTGGCGGTCGGTGTCGTCCATCGCCTATTGATCAAAATGTTATCTAAATCAAGCTAAATGTACGGTCCATGAGAAAACATGACAAGACGCATGGTTCATTTTGGTACCTCTCGCGGGAACAATAACGACATGGCTGCATGCCGTGGCCGCCATCCGCAAGGAGATCCACATGACCCGCTTCGTAGACGTTCCCGCGCTGTCCCGCCTCGTGCAGGACATCGGTGGGACCCCATTCATCGGCGAACTGCCCGACGCCATCCAGGAGGATTTCGTCCGCTGGCCGGAATTCGACAAATTCGCCCGCGTGGCGAACCACTCGGACATCGGCGTCATCGAACTGATGCCGGTGTCGAACGCGAAGAGCTATGCCTTCAAATACGTCAACGGCCATCCGAGCAACACGGCCCGGGGTCTGCCCTGGGCCGATGATCCGAAGGATCTGTTTCGCTACACCCGCACCGGCGCCTCGCGCGCCGTCATGCGCCGCGTGGCCTGATCGCAACCATGGGAAAGCACATCGCCATGTCCACCATTCGTTCCATCCAAGCGCCTGCCGCCGTGGTCATGATCCGGCCGCACCAGTTCACGCCGAATCCGGAAACCGCCGCCGACAACGCATTCCAGAGCCCGGCCGCGCAGGAAGCGGCGCAGGCCGTGGCCGACGCGGCGCATCGCGAGGTGACGGCCGCCGTGCAGCGCCTGCAAGCCGAAGGCGTGCGCGTGCATCTGTTCGAAGACCAAGGGGACCGCGACACGCCGGATTCGGTCTTCCCCAACAACTGGTTCTCCACCCATCCGGGCGGGCATGTCGCCATCTATCCGATGTACTCGCCGAGCCGGCGCCGCGAACGGCGCGCCGAGGTGATCGAGATGCTCAAGTCCGAGTACCGCGTGCAGGACGTGATCGACTATTCCGGCCTGGAGCACGATGGCTTGTTCCTCGAAGGCACCGGAGCGATGGTGTTCGACCATCTGGCGCGCGTGGCGTACACGGCGCGCTCGAACCGCGCCGATCCGGTGGCGCTGGAGCGCTTCAGCACGCACTTCAACTTCGAGCCGATGCTGTTCGACACGGCCGACGAAGCGGGCAGGCCCATCTATCACACCAACGTGCTGATGTGCGTGGCAACCGAGTTCGCGATGGTGGGCTTCGACATGATGGCGGACCCCCGCCGGGCGGCCGATGTGCGCACTCGCTTGCAGGAGTCGGGACGCGAGGTCATCGCGCTGAGCGCCCGCCAGATCACCGAATTCGCCGGCAACGCGATCGAGCTGTCGGGCCGCGATGGCCGCATTCTCGCGCTGTCGCAGCGGGCCTGCGACAGCCTGACCGTCCCGCAGAAGGCGGCCATCGAGCGTTCAGCCCGGCTGGTGCCGCTGTCGGTTCCGACGATCGAGATGGCCGGGGGATCGGTGCGCTGCATGATCGCCGGCATCCACCTGTCGCCCAGGCATTGAGCAGCGAAGGCGTGGAAGGACCGGCAGTCACGATGAACGATTCCATTCCCATCCTCCGTCCACCCCCTTCGACGGCTCCGCACCGGTCTTCCCCGGCCGGGGCCAGGCGCGGCGCGATCGCTATTTGAGGGCCAGCGTTGCCAGCGCGTACAAGGAATTGAACGGGTTGATCTGTTGCGGCAGCTGCGGGTGGCTGCGCGTCAGGGCTGAAAAATCCTGATAAAAAATCACTGAAGTCAGTACCAGAACGGCGCATGATGCTATGAAGGTTATAGCGTTTGCCTGCAGTTGCCGGGCCGGGCCCAGGCGCCTCAGGGGCAGCTGCCCGAGCCAGATCGAGGGCAGCAGGGCCAGCACCAGCAGGGTCACGAACAGACGCCAGTCCAGCAGATCGCGGGCTTGCCATGAACCGCTCTGCAGCAGCTTGGCCATCAGGGCGGCGTCGATCACCAGGCCATGGCTCAGCATCGCATGGCTGCCCAGTGCCGATGCGAACAGCAACACGACGATGGCCGGCTTCAAGGTCCAGCGCCAGGCCAGCAGGCTGAGCAGCGCGCCAGTGGCGGCGGCCACCATCAGGGCCAGGCCGGCACCCAGCCACAGGCTGCGGCCTTGGGCCAGCTCGGGCAGGCTCATCAGTTGGCGCCACAGCGCCAGGTTGCCCGCGCTGGTGATCCACAGGCTGGCCAGCGCGATCGGCCAGGCGGGGTGCAGTGCGGCGCGCTGCTGCTCGGGCGAAAAAAACGAGGACAGGAACTCGGTCGATCGAAACAATTTCAGCGACATGGCGCTGCATTGTCCCCGTTTCTGCGCGATTCAGGCCACGACAGGACCCCGGGCGAACCCGCATCCGAACCGGATGCAGGGCTCGCCAGCGGCGCTCAGCTGAACAAGCTGCGCAGCTTGTCCGCCCAGCCCTCTTCGCCGGGCAGGTGCCTGGCCCCGCCTTTTTTCAGCGACTCGTCCAGCTCCTTGAGGAGCTTGCGCTGGTGCTCGGTGAGCTTGACCGGCGTCTCGACGCTGATGTGACAGTACAGGTCGCCGGGGTAGCTGGAGCGCACACCCTTGATGCCCTTGCCGCGCAGGCGAAACTGCTTGCCGGCCTGCGTGCCCTCGGGAATGTCGATCGCGGCCTTGCCGGCCAGCGTCGGCACGTCGATCTCGCCGCCCAGGGCCGCGGTCGTGAAGCTGATTGGTACGGCGCAGTGCAGGTCGTCGCCGTCGCGCTCGAAGATGTCGTGTTTCTTCAGGCGGATTTCAATGTAGAGGTCGCCGGGCGGGCCACCATTGGTGCCCGGCTCGCCATTGCCCGCGCTGCGGATGCGCATGCCGTCGTCGATGCCGGCCGGGATTTTGACTTCCAGCGTCTTTTGCTTCTTGACCTTGCCCTGGCCGTGGCAGGTGGTGCAGGGCTCGGGAATGATCTTGCCCGCGCCGTGGCAGTGCGGGCAGGTCTGCTGCACGCTGAAAAAGCCCTGGCGCATCTGCACCGCGCCCGCGCCGTTGCAGGTGGGGCAGGTCTTGGCATGCGTGCCGGGCTTGGCGCCGCTGCCGTGGCAGGTGCCGCAGGCGTCCCAGGTCGGAATGCGGATTTGCGCATCCTTGCCCTGGGCCGCTTCTTCGAGCGTGATTTCCATCGCGTAGCTCAGGTCCGCGCCGCGGTAGACCTGGCGCCCGCCGCGCTGGCCGCCGCGCTGGCCGCCGAAGATGTCGCCAAAAATATCGCCGAAGGCTTCGGCAAAGCCGCCAAAGCCTTCGGCGCCTGGGCCGCCGCGCATGTTCGGGTCCACGCCGGCGTGGCCATACTGGTCGTAAGCGGCGCGCTTTTGCGCATCGCTGAGCATCTCGTAGGCTTCCTTGGCGTCCTTGAACTTGGCTTCGGCGTCCTTGGCGTGATCACCCTGATTGCGGTCAGGGTGGTACTTCATCGCGAGCTTGCGATAAGCCTTCTTGATCTCGTCCTCGCTGGCGTTCTTCGGAACGCCCAAGGTCTCGTAATAGTCTCGTTTAGCCATTTGGGTTGAGTGTTGAGCGTTCGGCGTTGAGCGAGTTTCGCAGTCCATTGAGCAGCCCGAAGAGGCGCTCAATTTGCTGCTGCACATCGTCTTCAAATCCGCAGTAACCCAACTCCTTTGCTAGCAACAATTGTGTTTCGACTTCATTGAGAGAGCCGCGCGCAACGGTGACGAAGTGCGCGAAGTCCTTGCGAGTAGAGCGTCCAGCCCCCTCCGCCAGGTTGGAAGGGATTGAAACCACCGCGCGCCGAATCTGAGCCTTTAAACCGAACTCCTCAGTTTTCGGGAACGAATCCGTCACTTCGTAAATGCGCCTGGCAAGCTGGAAACCAACTTGCCAGGCAACGAGGTCACGGTAATTCCTCACGCTGAACGCTCAACGCTGAACACTCAACCTTTCTTGACTTCCTTCACCTCGGCATCGACCACGTTGTCGTCGGCCGGCTTGGCCGAAGCTTGTGCGCCCTCCGCGCCGGCCGCGCCCGCGCCAGCCTGGGCGGCCTGCATGTCGGCATACATCTTTTCGCCAAGCTTCTGGCTCGCTGTCATCAGCGCCTCGTTCTTGGCCTCGATCGCGGCCTTGTCCTCGCCCTTGACGGCTTCTTCCACGTCCTTGATCGCGGCCTCGATCTTTTCCTTCTCGCCGGCCTCGAGCTTGTCGCCGTATTCGGTCAGGCTCTTCTTGACGCTGTGGACCATGGCCTCGGCCTGGTTGCGGGCCTGCACCAACTCGAACTTGCGGTGGTCCTCGGCCGCATGGAGCTCGGCGTCCTTGACCATCTTCTGGATTTCCTCCTCGGACAGGCCCGAGTTGGCCTTGATGGTGATCTTGTTTTCCTTGCCCGTGCCCTTGTCCTTGGCGCCCACGTGCAGGATGCCGTTGGCGTCGATGTCGAACGACACCTCGATCTGCGGCGTGCCGCGTGCTGCCGGCGGAATCCCTTCGAGGTTGAACTCGCCCAGCAGCTTGTTGCCCGCGGCCATTTCGCGCTCGCCCTGGAACACCTTGATGGTCACGGCCGGCTGGTTGTCCTCGGCGGTGGAGAAGGTCTGCGCGAACTTGGTCGGGATGGTGGTGTTCTTGCCAATCATCTTGGTCATCACACCGCCCATGGTTTCAATGCCCAGGGACAGCGGCGTCACGTCCAGCAGCAGCACGTCCTTGCGGTCGCCGCTGAGCACCTGGCCCTGGATCGCAGCGCCCACGGCCACGGCTTCGTCGGGGTTCACGTCCTTGCGCGGCTCCTTGCCGAACAGCTCCTTGACCTTTTCCTGCACCTTGGGCATGCGGGTCTGGCCGCCGACCAGGATCACGTCATGGATGTCGGACACGCTCACGCCGGCGTCCTTGATCGCGGTGCGGCAGGGCGCAATCGTGCGCTCGAGCAGATCTTCCACCAGGGCTTCGAGCTTGGCACGGGTCAGCTTGATGTTCAGGTGCCTGGGGCCGCTGGCGTCGGCCGTGATGTAGGGCAGGTTGATGTCGGTCTGCGCGCTGTTGGACAGCTCGATCTTGGCCTTCTCGGCGGCTTCCTTCAGGCGTTGCAGGGCCAGCACGTCCTTGCTCAGGTCCACGCCCTGCTCTTTCTTGAATTCGCCAATGATGTAGTCAATGATGCGCTGGTCGAAGTCTTCGCCGCCCAGGAAGGTGTCGCCGTTGGTCGACAGCACTTCAAACTGCTTCTCGCCATCGACATCGGCGATTTCGATGATGGAGATGTCGAAGGTGCCGCCGCCCAGGTCATACACCGCGATCTTGCGGTCGCCCTTTTCCTGCTTGTCCAGGCCAAAGGCCAGCGCGGCAGCAGTCGGCTCGTTGATGATGCGCTTGACGTCCAGGCCGGCAATGCGGCCGGCGTCCTTGGTGGCTTGGCGCTGGCTGTCGTTGAAATAGGCCGGCACCGTGATCACGGCTTCGGTCACGGGTTCACCGAGGTAGTCTTCGGCGGTCTTCTTCATCTTGCGCAGCACGTCGGCGCTGACCTGCGGCGGGGCCATTTTCTTGCCGCGCACTTCCACCCAGGCGTCGCCGTTGTCGGCCTTGCTGATGGAGTAGGGCATGAGATTGATGTCCTTCTGGACCTCTTTTTCCTCGAACTTGCGGCCGATCAGGCGCTTGATGGCGTACAGCGTGTTGCGCGGGTTGGTGACGGCCTGGCGTTTGGCCGAGGCGCCCACCAGCACTTCACCGTCTTCCTGGTAGGCGACGATCGAAGGCGTGGTGCGCGCGCCTTCCGAGTTTTCAATCACGCGCGTGTTGTTGCCTTCCATGATGGCCACGCAGCTGTTGGTCGTGCCCAGGTCGATGCCAATGATTTTTCCCATGATGTACTCCGTCGATTTTTTACAGATTCAGATAGTTCTGACTTGTGGATAACTTTGGAAAGTTCAAGTCTTTTATTTGGGTGCGGCCACCGTCACCAGGGCCGGGCGCAGCACGCGTTCGGCAATCAAATAGCCCTTTTGCAGCACGCCCACCACGGTGTTGGCTTCCTGGTCGGCCGGCACCATGCTGATGGCCTGGTGCTGGTGCGGATCGAACCTGTGACCGGCAGCGGGATTGATTTCGATCACCTTGTTGCGCTCCAGTGCGCTCTTGAGCTGGCGCAGCGTGGCCTCGGCCCCTTCGCGGATTTGCTCGGGCGTGGCTTCCTTGATGGCCAGGCCGGCTTCCAGGCTGTCGGTCACGGGCAGCAGGCTCTCGGCAAAGCCTTCCACCGCGAACTTGCGGGCCTTGGAGATTTCTTCCTCGGCGCGCCGGCGGGCGTTCTCGGCCTCGGCCTTGGC
>JBOHHM010000188.1:0-2067 GCA_050725495.1 Burkholderiaceae bacterium
CATAGGCGGAAACAAAAGGAATCATGCGCTCCAGGGTCTTGCCGTCCTGCCCGTACTCGATCACCAGCACGGTCTGCGGACCGGTGGAGAGCAGGTCTTTCACCTGACCCAGGGCCAGGCCTTCGCGGTTGACCACGTCCAGGCCGATCAGATCAACCCAGTAGTACTCGTCCTTGGCTGCCGTGGGAAAGCTCGAGCGCGGCACAAAGATACGGGCGCCCTTGAGCGCCTCAGCGGCGCTGCGGTCGGCCACCTCATGGGCGCAGGCCACCACGGAATCGGAATGTTCTTTGGCTTCCTTGATCGCGAGCCTGACCGTGCCGGAAAAGGTTTTCGCCCCTTTCTCGGCCGGCAACAAATACCAGCGCTTGGAAGAAAAAAGCGCCTCGGGATCGGCGCTGTAGGGCAGGATCTTGAACCAGCCCTTGATGCCCCAGGCATCGGCAATGCGCCCGACTTCGACGGCGTCCGCTGGCAGTTCAGCGGCTTCGAGGTTGGGCATCACGGTTAATTTGTGGGACAGACTGCAGTGCGAAGCACCGGCTCTGTCCTCAACCGACGCAGATTAGGCAGCCTTGTCGGCGGCTTGCTTGATCAGGCGATCCACCGTGGGGGAAGCCTGGGCGCCCACGCTCTTCCAATAGGTCAGGCGGTCCTGGGCGATGCGCAGGCCCTCTTCGCCACCCTTGGCGATCGGGTTGTAAAAACCCAGGCGCTCGATGAAGCGGCCGTCGCGGCGCACGCGCTTGTCGGACACAACGATGTTGAAGAACGGACGGGCTTTGGAACCGCCGCGTGAAAGGCGAATGACGACCATGATTTATCCTTGGGTGGTTGAAATTTCGTTCAACCCGGTATTGAGGCTTCTTTCGGCGTTTGAGACACGCGACATGGCCACCCGGCCAGCGACACGCTGAAAAGTTTTCCATTATATCGTTTTTCATTTTTATGCCCCTCATCCGACCCAGCCGCGACGAAGACATCGCGGCCATCACCGCGATCTACGCCCACCATGTGCTGCACGGCACAGGCACGTTCGAGATCGACCCGCCCACGCCGGCGGAGATGACGGCGCGGCGCGCCGATGTGCTGGCCAAGGGCCTGCCCTATCTGGTGACCGAGGAGGGCGGCCAGGTCACGGGTTTTGCCTATTGCAACTGGTTCAAGCCGCGTCCGGCCTACCGCTTCTCGGCCGAAGACTCGATTTACATGGCGCCCGGCACCCATGGCCGGGGCCTGGGCCGGGCCTTGCTGGCCGAGCTGGCGGCCCGCGCCGAGAGCGCCGGGGTGCGCAAGCTGATCGCCGTGATCGGCGACTCGGCCAATGCCGGCTCGGTCGGTGTGCACCGCTCGGTGGGCTTCCAGCACGTGGGCGTGCTCAGGTCCTGCGGCTGGAAGCACGGCCAATGGCGCGATGTGGTGCTGATGGAAAAGGCCCTCGGGGCCGGCGATGCCACTTCACCCGAATAATCGAGCCCATGAAAAACAAAACCTGGGCCGCCTGGCTCGCCTTTCTCGGGGGCCCGCTGGGCCTGCATCGCTTCTACCTGCACGGTCTGCGCGACCTCTGGGGCTGGCTGCTGCCGCTGCCCACCGCCCTGGGCCTGTACGGCATCGCACGCGTGCAGCGCTTTGGCCTGGATGACCAGTGGAGCTGGGTGCTGATTCCGCTGCTGGGCTTCACCTTCGCGGGCTGCGCGCTGACCGCGATCTTCTACGGCCTGATGACGCCCGAGAAGTGGAACGCCAAATTCAACCCCGGCGCTGCGGCGGACGCGCCGCCCGGCACAACGAACTGGTTCACCATTGGCGCCGTGGTGCTGTCGCTGCTGGTGGGCACGGCCGTGCTGATGGCCAGCATTGTGTTCAGTTTCCAGCGCTACTTTGAATACCAGATCGAGGAAGCGCGCAAGATATCCCAGTGAAAACGGCCTGCAGCCCATGCCTGAAGGGCACAGGCCGCTATCAATGTTGCAGCTTCAGAACAGCTGCAGGCTGACCCAGTAAGCAATGGCGGCGACGAAGGCGCTGGCCGGAATGGTCAGAATCCAGGCCCAGACGATGTTG
>JBOHHM010000189.1:0-8602 GCA_050725495.1 Burkholderiaceae bacterium
GGAGTACGCCGGGCAGCAGGCGCTATTCGTCGTCGACGTCGACGCGCCGGGCGTCCGCGTGGTCCGGACGCCGTCGTACAGCCACGCCATCGGGCACGCGCACCCGATCGTCGCGTTCGAGGACGTACGCGTGCCCGCAAGCCACATCGTCGCGTACGAGGCCGACGGCATGTCGATCCACTACGAGTGGTTCCGGTTCGAGCGGCTCAAGGTCTCTGCCCGCTGTCTCGGCGCCACCCAACGCCTGGTCGACGAGTCCACCGCCTTCGCGAAGCAGCGGGTGGTGAGCGGTGCCCCGCTGATCGAGCGGCAGCTCGTGCAGGCCATGCTGGCCGACAGCAAGGCCGAGATCTACGCGGCCCGCAGCATGGTGCTCGACGCGGCTCGCCGGCGCGACGACAAGCTGCCCGTGAGCACCGAGGCCTCGTGCGCGAAGCTGTTTGCCTCTGAAATGTGCGGCCGCGTGGCCGACCGCGCCGTACAGATTTTTGGCGGCGCGGGCTATATGAGCGAGTACGGCATCGAGCGCTTCTACCGCGACGTGCGGCTGTTCCGCATCTACGAAGGGACGACGCAGATCCAGCAGTTGGTGATTGCACGGAACATGATTCGAGAGATGTAACCCCCCCAGATCTGATCCCCCTGAGGCGCTGCGCGCCTTCCCCCAGGGGACGCCGCCAGTGGCCGGGCCAAGCCCGTTCCACGGCGGCAGCTGGCATGGGCCGCACCGGTTTCAAACGTTGCGTGCCTGAAGGAATATAGGCTTGAAGCCAAATTGGCCTCCAGCGCTTGTCCGACAAGCGCTGGCAGCTATGTTTTTTGACGAATAAAACCAATCGCCATCTGGCCGAAGACGTCGTTGTCATCGCCCGTGAGCATGTGGCCGGCACCGGCCACATCGACATGGCTGGCATGGGGACACAGCGCCAGGAATTCGCGCACGGCTTCATCGGTCACCACGTCGGAGCGGGCGCCCCGCACCAGCAGTGTGGGCACCGCCAACTGCCGGACGCACTGCGCAAGCCGCTGGCCTCGCCCCACGAGATCCCCTCGCCCGTCCAGAAAGCGCGGGTCCCAGTGCCAGTAAAGCCTGCCGTCGCTGCCCTGGCGCAGGTTTTTGGCCAGCCCGCGATGGCTTCCCGCGGGCCGCAGCTTCGATGGCTTTTCACCGTGATAGGCGCTGATGGCCTCGGCGGCCTCCTCCAGCGACGCGAAGCCGTGCACATGGCGGGTCATGAAGGAGCGCACGCGCTCGAAGCCGTTGGCCGCAGTCGTGTGCGCCACGTCGGCCAGTATCAACGCAGCGGCATCGACAACCTGGTTGCCCACCGCCACCAGGCCCGTGATGCCGCCCATCGAGGCGCCGATCAGCACCGGCCGCACCGCCCCGATGGCGCGCAGCACGCAGGCCAGATCCTGGGCCATCGCCGCCTCGCCGTAGTCGCCGTCAGCCACCCAGTCCGAATCGCCATGGCCCCGGGCGTCGTAGGCCACCGTGTAGAAGCCCGCATCCGCCAAATGCCGGGCCGTGTGCCGCCAGGCATGCCGCGTCTGCCCGCCCCCGTGCAGCAGCACGACGGGCGGCGCCGACGGGTCGCCCCAGCTGTCCCCGCACAAACGGTTCTCGTGAGCGCCATTCCACGCATGCATGGGGCGAGGTGTACCCGGAAGGGGGTTGCGCATGGTCATGGTTCGAGCGAATTCAGGAAAGAAAAAACCCTAGTCTCGACTTTTTTCTTCACTTGTATTCTAATGAATGTTAGTTTGATTGGAGTGCTTCATGAACCGCAGCATATATCACCCGTCTCCGCTCAGTCTTGACCCCCCAGATCCGCAGGCAATGGCCAGCCGCCCGACGGTGACGCCCTTTGCCCGCGCATTGTCTGTGCTGGCAGCGTTCACCTCCGAAGAGCGATGGCTTTGCAACGGCGATCTCGTGGAGCGCACCGGGCTGCCCGCATCGACGGTGACACGCATGACGCGAACCCTGGTGACCCTGGGTTACCTGCGCTGCGCCGCAGACACGCGGAAGTTCTGCCTCAGCCCCTCCGCGCTGGCCCTGGGCTACAGGGCCGCTGCCGACACCGAAATTCACCGGACCGCCAACCAGCGCATGAGCCTGTTCGCCGAACGCCATCAGGTGCATGTGAACCTGTGCTCCCGCGACCGGCTGGACCTGGTGGTCATCGACAGTTGCCGCACAAGCGCCATTCCCGCGTCGCTGCAGCCCGGCATTGGCACCCGCCTGGGACTGGCATCGTCTGCCGCAGGCTGGGCGCTTCTGGCCAGCCTGCCCGATGCCGAGCGGAACTATCTGCTCCAAAGTGCCGAGCACCGGCCGTCGTGCGACTGGAGCCGGGAAGGGGGGCAGATACGCAGGCGTTCCAGCGAAGCCATCGGGCAGGTGCGCCAAGGCGGATTCTGCGTGGCGCTGGGTGCTTCAGGGCAGCCCATGACCATGGTGGCGGCACCCATCCAGCTTCCGGGTCAGGCCCCCCTGGCGGTGAGCTGCATGGGGCCGGCAATGCTCATGGGCCGAGCGAGAAGCGTGCGTGAACTGGGGCCAGCCCTGGTTCGCATGGCCCAGGAGATTCAGCTCTCGAAGGACCAGCCATGAGCGCCGCCCGGCCGCCCGAAGGCGCTCATACCGCAGCGCTTCGGCACGAAGGCACTCCAGTGAGCGCCTCCAAGGCACAGGCATCCGAAAGCTCCACGCTGATGACCGTGGAGCGTGGGCTGGAAGTCCTGCGGGCATTCCGCTCGGATCGCACCCCATTGAGCAACGCCGAGCTGGTCAGGCGCACGGGCCTTCCCAAGGCCACGGTCTCCCGGCTGACCTCCACGCTGATCCAGGTCGGCTTTCTCCGCCCGGTTCCGGGGAAACGCGGATTCGAGCTTTCGGCAGGCGCCTTGGGCATAGGCCATGCGTACCTCGCCACGAACGAAATGCTCCAGGCCGCACAACCGATGATGCAGGAGTTGGCGGACCGGCTCGACGTGTCGGTCGCTCTCGGCATACAGGACGGCATCGACATGCTCTACGTCGGCTACCGGGTCAGCCGAAAGGTGGCCACGCTGCGGCTGGGCGTCGGCTCCGTGTTGCCCATGGGAACGACGGCCATCGGCAGAGCCTATCTGTGGGGACTCGCGGCATCGGAGCGGCAGCACTTGCTCGACGAGCACAAGCGCAGGGCGGGCCCACAAGGCGAGGCGCTGGAGCGCTCCATCCATGAATCCTTCACGGAACTGGAAGCCACGGGTACCTGTGCCGTGCTGGGCGGCTTTCAGCGCGGCACCTATGGCGTGGCGCTGCCGGTACGCGCCGGCCGCCAGGGCGTTCTTATGGGCATGAGTTGCGGGAAGGCGGATGTGGAATTGGACCTTCAGTCCGAGCGCGAGCGCATTGCCCCCGCGCTCAAGGAAACGGCCGCGCGCATCGAAGCGCTGCTGGCCAAATTCGACAGCCATCTGTGAAAACCATCGTCATGTCCGCATGGTCAGCGCCTGCGCCAGTGCCCTGCCACCCTGGCCGCCGTCCCAGATGCACGCCTGCAGTCGCTCTCCGATCCGCGTCCCTCCGGCCAGACCGTGGCCCTTGGCAAGGATCTGCTCCTTGCTCAACGGCTTGCGCGGCGTGCCAATGCTGTCCACCACCACGCTGGAGCGCACGCTGCCATCGCTGAGCCGGAGGCTGACGCCCGTAGCGAAACGGCTGGGGTAGTACTTGCGCGTCAGCTCTTCGCTCAGCTCGAAGCGCACTTTCTGCGCAATGCCGAGGATGGTGGCGGCGCCGAGGTAGTCGTCGCCGTAGATGTCATAGCGCTGCGGCCCGTAGGCCAGCGTGGCGCCCACAATGAACGGGGCGCTGTACTGCGCGGCCATGCTGCCCTGGGGGCGGTGCAGCATGTGCTGGTCGGCGATGAGCTGGGGACCGCTGATGGTGATTTCCTCAATGGTCTGCACCGGCGTGCTGAAGTCGTGGGTGACTTCGCGCAGCGCATCGATAGTGGAGTGAAAGAGCCGGCAGCACGCGTAGGGCTTGAAGCTGATGTTGTGGATCTGCCATCGCGCGGCGGGCTGGACGTGGCGCAGCGGGCCGCCAAACAGCGCCGCCAGGCCGTACGTGCCCTCCATCACGCGGTGCGGCGCCGTGACGGCGGGCATGCGCGCAAACTCCGCTGCCAGCACGCCGTTGCGGGCGCCAAAGCCTGCATGCACGCGCTTGACCTCTCCCCCGCCCGGCTCGGCGGAGAACTGCATGGCGCCACAGGCTTGAGAGAGCGCATGACCCCAGGCAGCAATCAGCATGTCGCGCGTGATGGTTTCACCACGCCTGTAGGCATGCAGGCAGATGCAGGCAGTGGCAGCGCCGAAGGAGCCAAAGACCGACGTGGGGTGAAAACCCCGGTGCACGGTTTCCATGCCGCCCGCAGAGCTGCCCAGCAGGGCCATGGCTTCGTAGCCGGCGGTCAGCGCGCGCAGCAGATCGGCCTGCGATACGTCAGTGGCGGCGGCCACGGCCAGCGCGGCGGGAATGATTACCGAGCCGGGGTGGCTCAGGGTTTCGTCGTGCGTGTCGTCCAGCTCGAAGCTGTGCGCGGCCGTGCCGTGCACCAGCGCCGCGACCGATGGATCGGTGGACCAGTCCGTGCCCAGCACGGGACAAGCGCCCGTGCCGGCAAAGCGCCTCGTCCATTGCGCGATCTCGCGTGTCCAGGGCCGCGTCGCGCCCCACAGCGAGACGACGAAGTTGTCCAGCAGCAGCTTGCGCACGGCCTCGGTATCCGCCTCGGTGAGCGATGAGTTCGCCACACAAGCGACATGATCCGCGATGGCAGTCGTCATTTCAACGTTGGCCGGGTCACCCACGAACTCCCCAGCGAGCTTTTGAAGTACGCTCATCAGGCGTCCTCGGGCACATCAGGCGAAAGGGCCGCCCCCGCAGCGTGCAGGGCATCGAGTTCGGCGGCGGAAAAGCCCCAGTCGCCCAGCACCTCGCGCGTGTGCTGGCCGGGCCGCGCGGGCGGGCGCTGGATCGCGCCGGGGGTGCGGCTGAGGCGCGGCGCGGGCGCGGGTTGGACCACGCCATCGACCTCCACAAAGGTGCCGCGCTCTTGCAGATGCGGGTGCTGCGGCGCTTCGGCCATGGAGAGCACGGGCGTGATACAGGATTCGGTGCCCTCGGCCAGCGCGACCCACTCGCTCTGCGTGCGGCTGCGGAACACGGCGGCGAATTGCGCCTGCATGGCAGGCCAGCCGCTGCGGTCGTGCTGCCCGGTCAGCGGCTCGTCCTGCAGCCCCATCACGGCCAGTGCAGCGCGGTAGAAGCGCCCCTCGTTGGCGGCCATGCTGACGTACTTGCCGTCGCGGGTTGCATAGACGTTGTACCAGGGCGCGCCCGAGTCGAGGCGGTTGGTGCCGCGCTCGTCGCTCCAGTAGCCTGCGGCGCGCAGGCCATAGATCAGGGTCATGAGCGAGGCCGAGCCATCGACCATCGCCGCGTCCACCACCTGGCCGCGCCCGCTGCCGCGCGCCTCCAGGATGGCGCTGACCACGCCCAGCGCCAGGTACAGCGAGCCGCCACCGAAGTCGCCCGTGAGGTTGAGCGGAATGACCGGCGCCTCGCCCGCGCGGCCCACGGCATTGAGCACGCCCGTCAAAGAGATGTAGTTGATGTCGTGCCCCGGCACCTGGGCCAGCGGCCCGGTCTGGCCCCAGCCGGTCATGCGGCCATACACCAGGCGCGGGTTGACGGCCAGGCAGGCGTCCGGCCCCAGCCCCAGGCGTTCGGCGACGCCGGGGCGAAATCCCTCGATGAAAGCGTCGGCCTGGCCCACCAGGCGCAGGACGGCGGCTACGGCCTCGGGCTTCTTGAGGTCCATCATCGCGCTGCGCCGGCTGCGGTTGAGCAAGTCGAAGCGCGCATCAATGGGCGCGCCGCCATCATGCCCTGGCGGGCGGTCGATGCGGATCACATCCGCCCCCAGGTCGGCCAGCAGCATGCAGCAAAACGGCCCTGGGCCGATGCCGCCAAGTTCCACGATCCTCACACCCGCCAGGGGGCCTTGTTTTTTCGCGGTCATGTGTTTCCTTTGTCTTCCTGCTTCGTGGACGGCGCCGGCTGATGGAATACCGGCCAGTTCAGCCGCACCAGTTCGCGCGATGTGCCGTAGGCGTAGCAGCTGTCGATCTTGCGCGGCCTGCCGCTCGCATCCACCTCGCCGACGCGGCTCGTGACCACCGAGTACACGGTCTGGAAGGCCGCGCTGGCCAGGGGGGTCATCATTTCCTTCAGATGCGTACAGGTGTCGCTGGAAGGCAGGCGTTTGCGCAGCTCGCTGTTCCAGCCCGGGCCAATGCGCAGCCCCACAAGGGCCTGCAAGGTCTCACCGCCGCCCCGGCACTCGCGGTAGGGATAGGCGCGGATGGCGATGGTGATCTCGCGGATCACCATGTCTTCGCCGAACACCACCCGCAGCCCATGGTCGTGGATGTTGTCGCCCGCCGGCACCACGCGTCCGCCACTGGGCGGTGCGAAGTCGTGCGTCTTGCGGTCGGTGAGCTGCGCCTCCACCTCGAACAGGCCATCGCTGCGCCTGAAGCCCCGGAAATCGATGCGCCGAAAGTGCAGTTCCTCGCGCGTTACTTCGCCTGCGGCTGTCGCCGTGCCAGCATCGCCGGGTGGCCTGTCCGTCATGGTGTGGTTTCCTTTTTGAATTCAATTGTTTTGCCGCGCTTGTGAATCAGGCGCCAGCAGCTATATTTTTCACTCAACCCTTGGTGAGCTGCACCAGGCGGCGCCATTGGGCGGCTTCGGCCACGGCCGCTGCCTTGACCTGCGCCGCGCTCTGGTAATCCGGCTCCAGATATTGATCGCCGCCTCCAAGCGCACGCCGCATTCGGTCACCTACGCCTCAGCGGAGCAGGACTACCAGGAATGACCTGCGGGAAGACATAGGCGTCTCCTAAAAATAACGAATACGGGTTATGTACAGTGCCGAGCCCTAGCGCTTGGTGTCGAGCGCCTTTTTCCAGAAGCGCTCCATCTCGGCGACTTCCTCGCGGGCCTCGGCCAGCGTGGTCGGCGCCGGCTGCAGTGACATGCCGCGCAACTTCCCGAGCACGGCCGGATCGGCCAATACCTTTCGCAGTGCTGCGTTGAATTCCTGCGCCATCTCCTTGGGCAGATTCCTGGGCGCGAAGAAGCCGAGGAAGGTGTGAAACTCCAGCCCATCAACGCCCAACTCCTTGAAGGTCGGCACGTCGGGCAACAGCGCCGTACGCTCCGTTCCAGAAACGGCAATCACCCGCGCCTTGCCTGAGCGGTGTACCGCCATGGCTTCCGGCATGCCCGTGATGCCGGCAGGCACCTGGGCACCCATGACGTTCTGGATGACCGGACCGGAGCCGCTGAAGGGCACTGCCTCCATCGGCAGTCCCCAATGGCGACCCAAGGCTTCGCCAATCAGCGTAGGGGCACCGCCCGTGAACGGCACGCCGAAGGAACGCAGCGGCGCTTCGGCCTTGACCGCGGCGGCGAAACCGGCGAAGTCCTTGTAGCCGGTGCTTGCGGGAATGCTCAGCGTCCACAGAGTACGCGCGGCCTGCCCCAGCGCAGTGAAGTCCGCCACGGCATCGTATTTGGCGGTGGGTGTGGTCAGGGGCACGGTGATCAGGGAGTGATCGACGGTGAACAACAGCGTGGCGCCATTGGGCGCTGCCGCCTGCACGAACTGGGTACCGATCTGGCCGCTGGCGCCCGCCTTGTTCTCGACGATGACGGGCTGCCCCAGCTCTTTGGACAAACCCTGCCCCAACAGGCGCGCGAGCACGTCGGTGCCGCCGCCCGCCGCATAGGGAACGACGATCTTGATGGGTGTCTTGAAAGTCTGGGCGATGCCGGCGATGGGTAGCAGACCGCAAATGACCGACAGGGTCATAGCCACGATGCGGGGACGTTTTCTCACGATGGTGTCTCCTAGTTCATAGGGCTGGCATGTCGCCCATTCATGTTCTGTTGCAATGAATCTTCAGCGAATCGGGCTGCGCCACCAAGTGGGGAATTCCGAAGCAGCAATTCGTGAAATCCGAATCATGGGTACAAACCCTAGGTTGGTAGAAAAATCAGTGGCAAATTCGTAAATTTATCTAACAATCAGTAGATAGATTTATGCACTTGGCGATCATGCATTCGGGTGCTCTTGATGGGAATATGGAGACAACATGGAGCGTGCAACACCACAAGTCCGCAGCGGACCTCTTCTGTGCTTTCGTCCCCCCAACGCCATTGCCCTCGCCGTGGTGAACGCGGCGGCGCCAGCAGCCCTCATTTCGCAGCCCCAGGAGATGTGAAATGGAGGTCTATGACTACATCGTGGTGGGCGCGGGTTCATCGGGCTGCGCGGTGGCAAGCCGCCTCTCTGAAGACCCGTCGCTGCGGGTGCTGCTGATAGAGGCCGGAGGTGGCATGGATGCCTTTTGGGTAAACACGCCTGCGGGCATGGCCAAGCTGTTCAGCAGCCAGCAGTTCAACTGGCGCTTCAAGACCGCGCCCGTGCCCACGCTGGGCGGGCGCACAGTGCAATGGGACAGGGGCAAAGGC
>JBOHHM010000190.1:0-15432 GCA_050725495.1 Burkholderiaceae bacterium
GTGTTCGACCGGCCGCTGTCGGCCGGCAGCGGCCTTGCACTCGCCTGGGCGCCGTCGGCGCGCGCCAGCGAGGCCTGGGTGGCCGCGGCGACGCAATGGCTGCGTGCGCTGGGATTCAACCCGCAGCGCATGGCCGATGCGCCGGGCCTGGTGGTGGCGCGCACGATCGCCATGCTGGTCAACGAGGCGGCCGACGCGGTACAGCAGGGCGTCTGCTCGCCCGAGGGCGCCGACGCGGCGATGAAGCTCGGCGTCAACTACCCGGCGGGGCCGTTCGAGTGGCTCGCGGGCTGGGACGCGGGCGAGATCGCCGCGCTGCTCGACGCGCTCGACGCGCATTACCGCGGCGAGCGCTACCGCACGAGCCCCTGGCTGCGTCAGCGAGCCTGGCGCAACCCGGAGGAGGGTGCACGATGAGCCGCCGTATCGACATCGCAACCAACCTGTACGCCGAGATAGGCGACGACGGCGTGGCCGAACTGGTGCTCGGCCCCGAGGGCGGCATGCCCGCCACCGACGCCGAGGGCCACGCGGCGCTGGGCACGGTCTGGGCACGGCTCGCAGCCGAGCCCGGCGTGCGCGCCATCCTCGTGCGCAGCGTGGGCAAGGGTTTCTGTGCCGGCGGCACGCCCGACGTGGTGCGCGGCATGCTGGATAGCGAGGCCACGCGCCTGCGCGTGATGCGCGAGGGCCGGGCCATCGTGCAGGGCATGATCGACTGCGACCTGCCCATCATCTCGGCCGTCAACGGCGCGGCCGTGGGCGCAGGCGCCGCGGTGGCGCTGCTGGCCGATGTCTCGATCGCCGGGCACAAGGCGAAGATCATCGACGGCCACACCAAGATCGGCGTCGCTGCCGGCGACCACGCGGCCATCGTTTGGCCGCTGCTGTGCGGCATGGCGCGCGCCAAGTACCACCTGCTGATGTGCTCCACCATCGACGGCGTCGAGGCCGAGCGCATCGGCCTGGTCAGCCTCGCGGTGCCGGACGCCGAACTGCTCGACAAGGCGCGCGAGGTGGCGCGCACGCTGGCCGCCGGCAGCCTGACGGCTCAGGCCTGGACCAAGCGCACGCTCAATCACTGGCTGCGCGCGGCCTGGCCGGCGTTCGAGCATTCGCTGGCGCTCGAAATCCTCGGCTTCGCCGGTGCCGATGCGCGCGAGGGCTTCGCCGCGCTCAACGAGAAGCGCCCACCGCGTTTCGGCGCCGAGTGAGCACTCCATGAAATTCGCCGAGTTCCACGCCGGCCAGGTCATCGAGGCCGGCCCCTACGCGGTCAGCGAAGCCGAGCTGGTGCAGTTCGCCAGGGCCTACGACCCGCAGTGGTTCCACACCGACCCCGCCGCGGCAGGCCAGGGGCCGTTCGGCGGCCTGATCGCCAGCGGCTGGCACACCTGCGGCATCGCGATGCGGCTGGTGGCCGATGCGGCGCTCGCAGGCTCGGAATCGTTCGCCTCGCCTGGCCTGGCCTACGTGAAGTGGCCGCATCCGGTGCGGCCCGGCGATGCGCTCTCGCTGCGTGCCACCGTGCTCGAGGCGCGGCGTTCGCGCAGCCAGCCGCACCTGGGCATCCTGCGCTGGCGCTGGCAGCTGTTCAACGCCGCGGGTCGCGAGGTGCTCGACCTCGAGGCCACCAGCCTGTTCGAGCTGTTCCTGGACTGAGCGCCGCGCCGATCAAGCCCCGCAGCGGCCGGCCACTGCGAGTCCGAGAAACCCGTGGCAAACCCATTTGACGGTGCCGGTCCCGCCGGTGATGGTCCACGCATGCAAGTCCCAGACCGCCCTCGCGTCATTCCCCTCCAGCCCGACAAGGCGTCGCTGCGCGAAGTGCGCGCCCTGTTCGGCGAGGCTCCCGCCGGGGGGCATCGCCGCGACCTGCTGATCGGGCACCTGTACGCGCTCGACGATGCGCACCGCGGCCTGTTCGAGCGGCACCTGGTGGCGCTGGCGGCCGAGATGCGCCTGTCCATGGTCGAGGTGTTCGAGGTCGCCAGCTTCTACCACCACTTCGAGGGGTCGCACAGACCGTTTGAAGGATCGAGCCCGCGCAGGCAGCGATTCGGATCAGGCCATCGTTGAGGAAAAAACAGGGTGTCGTCGGAAGTCGAGATCATCTGCGGACCATCGAGAGCCGTGACCGGCAAGGCCGGCGAGCCGGTGTTGTGCCTGCCGCCGGGCTGGCGCGGCTTGCGTCTTGGCCGGTTCCCCATCCCCGAACAGGGGGAGATGGGCCCGGCCCGCGTTGCCACGTCCATGCTGCTGCTCGCCACGCGGGGTCGCGGGCGTCGCTGGTACCGGTACAGCCACAAGACCGTCGAGCTGGCCACGGTCCCGAGCATGATCGAACTCTATGGGCACGATTTCCAGCGTGAAAGCGCACGCTGGGAAGGGCAGGCCGGCGAAAGCATTGGCGTCTTTCTGGATCCGTGCGATGTGAATCGGCTGGTGCGCGACGCTCCCGATTTCAACGTGCGAACCACGCACGAACTGTTCGATCCCAAGCTGCAGTGGCTGACCCAGGAACTGCTTGACGAGGCGCAGCGCGGCGCACCGGGCGGCGCCCTGTATGCGGAGGGCCTGTCGTGCGCCCTGATCGGCCGCCTGGCCGAGTGCTACGGGGCGCCGCGGGACGCCGCGGCGCCGGTCGGTCATCTGCCTGCCTCAGGCCGCCGCCGCGTGCTCGATTTCATCGAGGCGCACCTCGCCGAAGACCTCAGCGTGAGCGTTCTGGCGCAGGAGGCCGGCCTGAGCCCCGATCACTTCTCGCGCTGCTTCAAGGCGAGCTTCGGCGTTTCACCCCATCGCTACGTGCTGCAGCGCCGCCTGGATGCGGCCGTGGCGATGCTGCGCTCAACCCCGCTCACGATCGCCGAGATCGCTTTGGCCTCAGGTTTCTCCAGCCAGTCCCATTTCACACAGGCCTTGCGCCAGCACACCGGCAAGACCCCGGCCGCTGCGCGTTTGCTCTAGCGGGAAGCAAGGATGTTAAGACCTGATCCCTTGCTTCTTCCTCCGGAGCTGATGACTCAGCCTTTTGCAAGAGGGTCAGCGAAGCTTTGGCCATGGGCTACAAGCTGTACGGCTCCCCGGCCGCCACTTTCAATGGCCAGAACGTGATCGTTGCCCAGGCCGTTATCTGGCCTTTGATCGAGGCATCGATTTCGCAGCCTGGGCCAGCCAGGCCTTGACTGTTACCCCAGCGCCCGGTCGGCCAATGCTTCGGCCAGGACCTGGGCCGGGTCGATCAATCGAACCTGTGGCGCGCGGCCCAGCTTTCGCAAGACCAGAGGGATTTCCGTGCAGCCCAGGACCAGCACGTCCAGCGTGTGCCGCTCGGCCAGCGCTAGGGCCACTGCCTCGACGTGGCGGTGGGCCAGAGCCAGATCGCCTGCCTTGACCCCGACGTAGATGCCGTGCATCAGGCCATCCTGTTCAGCTTCGTTGGGCAGGTGGCAAACCAGTCCGGCTTCAGCCAATGCCTTCTGGTAGATGCCGCTGTCGTAGGTGCCTTGCGTCGCCAGCAGGCCGACGCGACCACCGCCACGCCCGGCCAGCACCACGGCTACCTCTTGCGCAATGTGAAGAACGTCGACGCTGGGAAACCGCTGCTGGATGGCCGCATGCCAGGCGTGCGCGGTATTGCAGGCGATCGCCAGATGGCGGGCCCCGAGCGATACCAGGCGGCTCACGGCCCGCAGCATGGGATCGAGCGGCTGGTGTTCGCCTGCAGCCCCGGCCCTCAAAGCATGGCTGCGGTCGGGAATGGGCAGCTGTGCCAGCCAGTGCTCGGGGAAAGCCTGGTCAGTCACCAGGCGGCCATCACGGCGCAGGCGCGCTGTGCACGCCTGCACAAACAAGCGCACGAAGTCGGCGCCGGCTGCCGGGCCCATGCCGCCCAGGATGCCGACCATGCGGGCCGGCGGCGTCACTGCGCGAACCCGATTCGCCGCAGCACTTGGCCCGCGCGGGCACCCGTCATCCGGCCTTCCTCGCAGGCCGCATGCCCGTTGACGTAGACCGCCTTGATGCCTTGGGGTGGCAAATGCGGGTGCTCATAGGTTGCCCGATCCAGGATGCTGGCGGCGTCAAAGCTCACCAGGTCGGCATAAAAGCCGGGCGCGACCAGGCCGCGCCGGCGCAAGCCGAAGCGCCGCGCGCTCAGGCCTGTCATCTTGTGCACCGCCGCCTCCAGCGTCAGCAGTTTTTGCTGGCGCACGTAGCGGCCCAGCACGCGCGGAAAAGTGCCCCACAGTCGCGGATGCGGATGCGCATCGTGGGCCAGCCCGTCCGAGCCGACCATGGTCAGCGGGTGGCTGAGGATGCGGCCCACGTCGGCCTCACTCATGGCGAAGTAAATGGCGCCGGCCGGCGCCAGCGCCCGCGCCGTCTGCTGCGGCTCCTCGTTGCGCTGGGCCGCCAGCTCGAACAGCGAGCGGCCAGCCGCCTCGGGCAGCGCGTGCGACCACGTCACCATCACCTCGCGCGACTGGCTCACCCGCGAAGGCAGCAGCATCGTCGACGACGCATCGTAGGGATAGCAGTCCAGGCACACCTCCTGCTCCAGCGCGGCCTGCTCCACCAGCGCCAGCGTCTCGGCCGATCGGCCATGATTGCGTGTGCCCACCAGCTTGTGGTGCGACAGCACCAGCGGCACCTGCAGTTCGCGGCCTATGGCCAGCGCCTCGCGCAGGGCCGCGTCGATGTGGTCGCCCTCGTCCCGGATATGCATGGTCACCAGGGCGCGCGCCGCAGTGAGCGGCCGCGCCAGTTCAATCACTTCCCGGGCGGTGGCGGCGCTGGCGGCGGGGTAGTAAAGGCCGGTGGACAGGCCCCAGGCCCCGGCGCGCAGCGCGTCATCAAGCGCCTGTCGCATGGCGGCAGTTTCACTCTCGGTGGCCGGGCGCTCCAGGTCCGCTATGTGGGCCACGCGCAGGGTTGAATGCCCCACCAGGCAGGCCGCGTTGACCACCGGGTGGGCCTGCTCCACGGCTTCCAGGTAGTCGCCGAACGAGGCAAAGCGAAACACGTCCTGGCCCAGCACACCCAGCGAGGGCGGCGGCCGCTCGCACACCAGCGGTGCCAGGCTGACCCCGCAGTTGCCGGTAACGACGGTGGTCACGCCCTGCAGCAGCTTGGGGTGGGGTGCGTCGCCTTGTTGCATCAGCAACTGGTCGTCATGGGTGTGAACGTCGATGAAGCCCGGCGCCGTGACCAGGCCGCGAGCGTCGGCGCGGCGGTGCGCCGGCCTGCCGGCCAGGTCGCCCATTTCCGTGATGCGTCCGTCGCACATGCCAATGTCGCATCGCACTCTGGGCGCGCCGGTGCCGTCGACCACCTCGCCGCCTTCGATGATCAGGTCCAGCATTGGGTCAGTCCACTTGTGCGCCGGAACGGCGAATGATGTCGCCCCACAGCCGGGTTTCGCGCAGGGCGCGGTCGAACAGGCGCTCGGGCGGGCCGATGGTGGTCTCGAAGGCGAGGGCTGCGAATTTCTCGTGGACCGATGAAGTGCCCAGCACCTTGTTGATCTCCTCGTTGAGCCGCAGCACGATCTCGCGCGGCGTTCCGGCCGGCGCCACGATGCCGCCCCAGGCCGTTGTTTCATAGCCGGGCACGCCGGCCTCGGCGACCGTCGGCACGTCGGGAAACAGCGGGCTGCGCGAGCGGCCCGATACGCCCAGCACGCGCACCCGGCCGTTCTTGATGTGCGGCGCAATGGAGGCGATGTTGTCGAACATCAGATCGATCTGCCCGCCCACCAGGTCCTGGATCGCCTGGGGGCTGCCGCGATAAGGCACATGGACCATAAAGGTGCCGGTCATGCTCTTGAACAGCTCGCCGCCCAGGTGGCCGGTGGTGCCGCTGCCGGCCGAGCCCATCACCAGCTTGCCCGGTTTGGCCTTGGCCATGGCGATCAGATCCTTCACCGTATTGACAGGCAGGTCGTTGCGCACCACCAGCGCGTTTTGCCCGTAGCCCAGCAGCGCCACCGGCACCAGCTGCTTCACGGGGTCATAGGGCAGCTTCTTGTACAGCGACTTGTTGATCGCCAGGGTGCCCACATTGCCATAGCCCAGGGTGTAGCCGTCGGCCGGCGAACGCACGATTTCCTGCATGCCGATGTTGCCGCCGGCGCCGGGTTTGTTGTCGACCACGAAGGGCTGGCCCAGCGTCTTGCCCAGCTCGCCGGTGAGGATGCGGCAAAGAATGTCGGGCGAGCCGCCGGCCTGCGACGGCACGATCAACCGGATCGGCCTGTCGGGCCAGCCGGCGCGCGCGGCAAGCAGCGGGCCGGGCAGCAGGGCCGCGCCTGAGACCTGCAGCATGCGGCGCCGGGAGATATCTGTTTTTTGCATGAAAAGGTCCTCTGGTATTCGCCCAACAATGGCGGCATGAGCAGATAATGCCTCTGGCAAGAAACCATTTCAAACGAATCTTTCTGTTGAGAATCATGCATTTTTATCATGCAAAGCCATGAGCCGCATCCCCTCCGTCACGGCGTTGCAGTGCTTTGAAGCCAGCGCCCGCCTGGGCTCATTCACCCGGGCCGCGCAGGAACTGCACCTCACCCAGGGCGCCGTCAGCCGGCAGATCATCGGGCTGGAGGACCGCCTGGGCACCAAGCTGTTCGTGCGCAAGCAAAACGCGCTGGCGCTGGGCCTGACCGATGCCGGCCGCAGCTACCTGGACGAAATCGCGCCGCTGCTTGAAAGGCTGGAGCGCGCCACGTCGAACCTGATGGCGCTGCGGGGCCGCGGCGGCGCGTTCAACCTATCGGTAGGCGCATCGCTCGGCAGCTATTGGTTGATTCCGCGCCTGTCGGAGTTCACACGCCAGCACCCGGAGATCGTTCTGAACATCGCCACCCGCGTCGGCCCGGCGGACTTCGGCGCGCAGAGGCTGGACGCATCGCTCGAATTCGGCGACGGCCAGCGGCCGGGGATGGACTGCGACTTCGTCATGCCGCTGGAGATGCAGCCCTATGCCTCGCCGGGCTGGATTCGCCGCTTCGGCGCCAAGCTCAGTGCCAGCACGCCGAAAGCGGCGCTGATCCACCACTCCACCGGCCCCGAAGGCTGGGCCGAATGGTTCCGGCATGCCGGCATACCGGCCGATCCCGGGCGGGAAGGTCCGGTCTACGACCTGATGTGGATGGCCATGAACGCCGCCGCCAGCGACATGGGCGCGGTGCTGCTGCCGCCCTATATGTCGCGCGACGCGGTGGCCGCAAAACGGCTGAGGAAGCTGTCGCCGCTAAAGTGGCGCGCACCCAAGGGCTATTACCTGGTTTATCCCCACGGCCATCGCGAGCAGCGCGCTTTGCAGACTTTTCGTGCCTGGTTGCTGGACCAGGTTGCCAGCCCGTCACCGCGCTAGCCCGGATACGCTGTCCCGCTATAGTGCCCATCACACCTGCGACGAAGTACATGGCGAAAACAGTCCGAATTCATCGACCAAATCTGATGTTGCAGAACTGATGTTCGTTCCTGATTTTATTCAGGGGAGATGGTAAGTAGGCCCAGTGTGCTGCAATGCGTGGCGCACGATGCCGGGCGACATGCGCGATGAAGACCTCGCGCTGCTGGGCGTCGGAGCTCGCCAGCACGCTGCCGTCCGCGGCCAGCCACTCGACGCTGGTCATGCAGTGCAGCGCGCCGCCCTGGGCGTCCCAGCCGGCCGGGTAGGCGCGGCCGACGCGGTAGAGCAGCTCCTGTGCCTGCGCCAGACTCAGGTGGTCGGCGCAGACTTCGAGGTTGAGCAGCACCACGTCGATATCGAAGAAGAAATAGAGGTCGCTACCCCATCAGGATGACGCTGCCTCAGGCACCCCGCGACCCAGCACGCGCACCATGCCCACCAGCATGCGAACGCGCAAGCGCCACCCGCTGCCAAGGTCTACAACGCCCGCCACCCCGAACAGACCCTGCTGTACCGCACCGTAGCGGAGCACCTCGAGACCTGGCTGGAGTTGGCCAGCGCCGGCCAGTTTGACGGGCAGGGCGATCACCATACGCCACCCGTCTATGTGGAGCAAGCCTTGCGCAAATATCTGGAGTGCGGCATCTTTGCCCACGGCTTGGCGCGCGCCCGCTGTGACGACTGCGGGCACGACTTTCTGGTGGCGTTCTCCTGCAAGGGCCGGGGGGTCTGCCCTTCGTGCAACACCCGTCGCATGGCAGAGGCGGCCGCCCACCTGGCCGAGCACGTAGTTCCCCGCCTGCCGGTGCGTCAGTCGGTGCTGTCGGTGCCCAAACGGCTGCGCTACTTCATGCAGCGCGACGGGGCTGCCCCCAACACCGTTTTGCGCAACTTTTCTGCGCTGGTGCAGCACAGTCTGCAGGCGCACTGCCCAGGGGCGGCGCGGTGCGGCAAGGACCACTTGCGCATAGGTGCGGTCGCTTTCATCCACCGCTTTGGCTCCAGCCTGAACACGCATGCGCAGTTGCACGTCTGCGTGGTTGTCCATCAGGCAGTAGGCGTGACAAACCTAGCCAAACCGGCCGACCACCTCGGCCAGCCCGCTCAGAAAAAGATGGCGGTCTTCGTCGTCGAGATAGATACCTTGCCGCGCATTGCCGCGGGCGGTTACATGGTAGAGCGCGCCGGGGAATTCAAGTCGAAGGAGGCGGGCCATGAGGCGAGCCTAGTCCCGCGCGGCAGGTTTTCGACAAGCGCCAGCGGCTTTCCGGAAGACCCGAAACCGGCCGATTCCTATCCTCGAAGACCAGGTGGCCACGGCGGCCATCCCTGCAATCGAGGAGACTTTCATGATCCATTCCTCCGTCGGTTTGCCTGCCGGCACCGATGCTCCCAGCTCCCTTGCGAAGGGCCTGCGCCGCCTGGCGCTTTCTGCCGGTGCTGGCAGCCTGGCGCTGCTGGCCGCGTGCGGCGGCGCCGACGCGCCTTCGCCGCTGAGCTGCGACGACAGCATCAAGACCGCCTTCAAGCCGGACGCGAACACCAACGTGCTGCTGGTCAAGGCGTTCAAGAAGGACGAGGAGGTCAAGCTCGCGAACACCGCGGCGCCGTTCGTGACGGCACCGTCCGACATGTGCCTGGTCAAGCTGCTGGTCGGGCCGGGCAAGGCGGGCACCGCTGGCGCGCCCTCGACCTCGCCAGGCATCGGCATCGAGGTCTGGCTGCCCACGCACTCCGCCTGGGATGCGGCCGGCAACATCATCCGCGCCTATGGCAGCGGCGGCTGGGCTGGCGGCTTCCATGCCGACACCTCCCGCATCGGCGGTACCGGTGGCGGCAACGCCATCCATCTGGCGGCCGTCAACAAGGGTTATGTGGTCAGCCATTCCGACCACGGCCATGGCGGCACCAACTTTGCCGGCGGCAACGGCCGGCGTTCAACTGGACCAAGTTCATCACAGGCGAGCTGTACCCGCAAGTCGTCTACCAGCGCGACCTGGGCGGCGTGGCCCTCACCGCAGCCAAAGCCAATGCGGTCAACGGCCGTGCCACCGCGTCCTGCGGCGGCGCCAATGCCAGCTTCGACTTCCTGCTCGATCCGCTGTCGTGCCGCTACGACCCGACCAAGGACGCCGCGGCGCTGTGCACCGGCGAGGCCGGCAATGGCGTGACCGGCACCAACGGCGATGTCGCCAAGTGCGTAACCGCCAAGGAAGCGATCGCCATCAACAAGATCTGGTACGGCATGACGGCTGACGGCAGCGTGCCGGATCCGGCGGTGGACAACGGGGGCACCACAACGCTCGACGCCGCCGCCAAGCAACTGTGGTGGGGCCTGGGTCGCAGCCTGGACTTCAGCGTGCTGGCCGGACCGACCGCACCGTTCCCGATCGCCTCGACCCAGGTCGCGCTGTCGCTGCAAAACCCGGCCTATGCGCAGGTGGGCGCACTCACAAACGCCACCGGCAACGGGGCCGACAAGTGGAAGGAGCTGACCTACGCCGGCCTGGCCAACGCCTACGACCAGGGCTTGCTGCTGCAGCCGCAGTTCAGCAACATCAACACGGACAACCCCGATCTGAGCGGGTTGAAAGCCAGCGGTGCCAAGGTGCTGTCCTACCACGGTTGGTCGGACAACTTCATCTACCCGCAGGGTTCGCTGAACTACTTCACTCGCGCGGCCGCCGCCAACGGTGGCACCGCCGAACTGCAGAAGTTCAATCGCCTGTTCATGATCCCCGGCCTGGGCCACACCTCCGGCTTCAATGGCACGGGCTCGATCGGCCCTGACGGCATGGTGACGCCGGCCGCCAACGTTCCGCTGCCGCAGACGGCCGCCGGGCGCGACGAGTTGTTTACCGCGCTGCGCAACTGGGTCGAGAAGGGTACCGCCCCCGAGCGCATCGAGCTGAGCGCGGCCACCGGTCCGTTCACGATGCCGATCTGCTCCTACCCGATGAAAGCCACTTACAAGGGCACGGGTGACGTGAAGGCGACCGCCAGCTACGACTGTCAGTAGAGCGACCTGTTCCTGTCCGGCGCACGGCGGGGAATCTGGAAAGATCCCCCGCCGTGCGCATTCAGTAGCCAAGAGCTGCCAGCAGCACGCGCAGCTGATGGGTTGCCAAGTGCTGGCAACTCGTGCGCGTGGCAAACAGGCCAGCCTGTGCTTCCTTGGACAGCGGTTCTCGGCCTCGCCGCGCTGGCAGTACAGATCGTCGTACAGCGCCTCGGCATCGCCCGTGAAGTTGGTCACCGCGTAGCGAGGGTTGCTGCCCTGTGCACCGTACTCCAGCCGCGTGGGCGCGCGTCGCTCCTTGGCCCAGCTGCTGGCCGCATAGACAAACTCCCCCATCTCGCGCTGCTTGGTGCCACTGCTCTCGTCATCATCCTTCATGGCCAGCTCGACGAACTCGGTGTTCTGCTGAAGCCGCGCATTGCGCGCCAGGCTCACGATGTAGTGCACGCCGGCGCGCTCGCAGCATGGTTCGAAGGCGGCAAGCTGATGCTGTTCTTCGGCGCCCGCACCAAGGAGGAGCTGCCCTACTTCGGTTCATTGCAGAACCTGCCCAAGGACTTCATCAACATCAACCTCGCGTTCTCGCGCACACCGGGGCAACCCGAGCGCTACGTCCAGGACCTGATGCGCGAGCGGGCAATCGACCTGGCCGCGCTGCTCAAGGATCCCAATACCTATATTCACGTGTGCGGCATCAAGAGCATGGAAGAGGGCGTCGTCGTGCTCGCACTGCGTGATGTGGCCCGCCAGGCAGGTCTGTCCTGGGACGCGCTCGGTGCCGCACTCAAGAGTGAAGGCCGGCTGCATTCCGAAACTTACTGGAGGGCGCGCGATATCGCTCCCGCGCCGCTGCGTGCCTTCCCGGACCTGTTCGGCTCGCTGGCTTTGGTGACCCAACGGCAAGGCCCAGATCCGCGCCAGCTCTCAGAGCTCGGGTTCTGGTTCGGCCAGTGCGCCAACAAGCGCATCGATGCCGGTGATGGCCGGCAGGCACTGCGGGCCGCGGCAGACCCAGGCCTGCGGACGGGCGCCCACCGGCTTGAGCAGCACCTCAGGTAGGCCGCTGGTGTCATCGGGCAGTTGCAGCAGCAATACGCCCGGCAGGTACCGCTCGGCCAGCGCTGCACGCCATGGCGCGAGCGCCGGGGGCGGCCCGGTGAGCGTCACTACCGTCGGTGGCCAGAGGTATTCGGCCATCGCAGTCACGAGCGTTGCGAAGCCGTGCGGAGCGCGCCCAAGCTCACCGGCGAACAACGCCATCGTGCCTTGGGCCGCCCGCAGATAGCGCGGCTCGCCGATCAGATGGCCCAGGCGCTGCAGCTGCAGCGCGGCCACGCCGTTGCCCGACGCAGTGGCATTGTCGTGGCCCGACTTCGGGCGCAGCACCAGCGCTTCGTGGTCGTGGCTGGTGAAGAAGAAACCGCCCTCAGACGGGTCCTCGAACTGCTCGAGCAGCACATCGGCCAGTGCGCAGGCCCACTGCAGGTCGTCGGCACGCAGCATGTCGCCCTGCATCAGCTCGAGCAGGGCGCCGAGCAGATAGGCATGGTCATCGAGGTAGGCATTGAGGTGCGAGCGGCCGTCCTTGTGCGTGGCCAGCAATCGCCCGTCGCGCCACAACGCACGGTGAACAAAGTCCGAGGCGCGCCTTGCCGAAGCGGCCCAGCGCGGCTCGCCCAACACCCGTGCCGCGAAGGCCATGCCCTCGATGGCCAGCGCGTTCCAGCTGGTCAGAACCTTGTGGTCGCGGCCCGGCCGCACGCGAGCCTCGCGTACCGCGAACAAACGTGCGCGGGCGCTGGCGATCAGCGCCGCGCATTCCGGCTCGGCGCGCCCCAGCCGGGCGGCCACCTCGGGCAGGGGCCGGGCGATGTGCAGGTGCCAGGCGCGGCCTTCGAAGTTGGGCGGCGCGTCAAGCCCGTAACGCGCGGCAAACGCGGCGAACTCGGTCTCGCCGAGCTGCTGTGCCACCTGCTCGCGCTCCCATACATAGAAGCGTCCTTCTTCGCCTTGCGAGTCGGCGTCGATGCTGGAGAAGTAGCCACCTTCGCTCGCTTGCATCTCGCGCATCAGCCAAGCTGCCGTTTCTTCACACACCTGGCGCCACAGCGGCTCGCCGGTGAGCTGCCAGGCCTGCGCATACAGGCGCAGCAGCGGGCCGTTGTCGTAGAGCATCTTCTCGAAATGCGGGATCATCCATTGCGCGTCCGTGCTGTAGCGGCAGAAGCCCCCGCCCAACTGGTCGTACAGCCCGCCTTCGGCCATGCGCCTCAGGGTCAGCAGCACCGCGTCGCGCGCCGCGCCATCGTGTCGTGCCACGGCGAGCCGCAGCAGCGCCTCGAGGTTGGCCGGGTGCGGGAACTTGGGTGCGCCGCTGAAGCCGCCGTGGACGGAGTCGAACGACGGCATCAAGGCATCGCGCAGGCCCGGTGCGGCCTGCCGCGCCGTCTCCCGGAGCGCGTCGCTGCGATCGCCGGCATTGTCGCCCTCGCGCCGTGCAGGCAGCGTGGCGGTCAGGGCTGCCACGAGCGCGTCGCCCTGCGCCATGACCTGCTCGCGCTGCGCAGCCCAGAGCTGGGCCACCCAGTTCAGCACGTCGTCGAAGCCCGGCCGGTTGTAGCGTGAGCGCTTCGGGAAGTAGGTGCCACCGAGGAAGGGCTTGCCCTGCGGTGTGAGAAACATGGTGAGCGGCCAGCCACCCGAGCCGCGGACGATCAACTGATGCGCAGTCTGGTAGATTTGGTCGATGTCGGGTCGCTCTTCGCGATCCACCTTGATATTGACGAAGTACCGGTTCATCAGCGCGGCGGTCTGCGCGTCTTCGAAGCACTCGTGGGCCATCACATGGCACCAATGGCAGGCCGAGTAGCCGACCGACAGCAGGATCGGACGGTCGGTGTCGCGGGCCATAGCGAGGGCCTCATCGCCCCAGGGGTACCAGTCCACCGGGTTGCCGGCGTGCTGCTGCAGGTAGGGGCTGGTCTCGTGAGCAAGGCGGTTGGGCATGGCTGTCCTGACATCACGTTGCTGGATCCCCATCGACGCGCAGGCCGCCGGCCCGGGCATCAGCCGGGCTCGGCGTCCTCGAGTTGCGAGAAGCGCACCGGCAGGATCTCGCGGGTCGATACCGTGCCGCTGGCGTCCTTCTCGACCAGGATGAGTTGCTGTCCATCGGGCAGGCCGGCCGGTATCACCATCTTGCCGCCGGGTTTGAGCTGGTAGATGAGCGCGGGCGGGATCAGCTCGGGAGCCGCCGTGACGACCATCTTGTCGAACGGCGCGTGTGCGGGCCAGCCACCGCAGCCGTTGCCGATCTTGATCTCGATGTTGGCATAACCCTGTCGCGCCAGCCTTTGCCGGGCCTGCACCGCCAGCTCTTCAATGATTTCGATGCTGTAGACGCGTTGCGCGAGCTCGGCCAGGATCGCTGTCTGGTAGCCCAGGCCGGTGCCGATCTCCAGGACCGTGTCGGTCGGGCGCAGGTCGAGCAGGTCGGTCATCAGTGCGACGATGAACGGCTGCGAGATCGTCTTGTCGAAGCCTATGGGCAGGGGGGTGTCGGCGTAGGCATAGGGCCGCAGTTCGAGCAGCACGAACTCGTGGCGGGGCACCTTGGCCATGACGTTCATGACCTGCGGGGCCAGCGCCGCCTTGCCCAGCTGCGCGCTGGCATAAATCGTCTTGGCGGCGATTTCCGCGAGCATGGACTGGCGCAGGGCCGAGAAATCCGGTTCGGGCATGGTGTCGTCTCGTAGAAGCGGCACGAAAATAGCTATCTTACGCTCCCGGCAAGCGCAAGGCCCGGCTATGGGGTTGGCGTCACCACCCCCATGAGGGCGGGTCGCGCTTCAGCTCGAGGCTTCGGCCATGCGCCGAGCCAGATGCGCCAGCGCCTCTTCGACCTGATCGACCAGAACCAGACACAGGTCGCCCGGTTGCAGGCGTTCCAGCGCGGTGTCTATGGCGATGAACTCACCCCGGATTTCGTCAATCTGGCGGGTCCGCCCGGCGTTGGCGAGGCCTTCGCGCAGCAGCGCGATCACCTCGCCGTCCGCGCGGCCGCGCTGGGCGGCGTCCTGGTAGAGCAGCACATCGTCGAAGGCATCGCCCAGGATCATCGTTTGCTGGCGGATGTCGTCATCGCGGCTCGAACGGCACGTTCGGTTCGCACTCCCAGCCCTCGTAGGGCTGCGGCAGGTTGACGAACTCGTCCCAGGTCACCAGCCGACCGTCGAGCACGACGCCGTCCGCGTCGATGCGGCCGCGGATACGCTCGAAGGGCATCTCGAGCGTTGAACCCTCGTTGATCAGAAACCTCTGGGCGAGGCCTTGTCGAACCTTGCCACGCAGACGCGCCAGCGCGAGCGCGGCGCTACCCTCGGAGAACGCCTTGAAGACGTGGCCGCCGTGCTCGGCCGTGGTGACTTCGCGGGCGGTCGCCGTGTAGCCGTGGTTCGGCAGGTGCCGGATCTCCAACTCGAAATGGCGCTTGGTACCCGCGCAGTCGGTAAACGACTCGTTGCTCGGGAAATCCAGATCTGGCACGTTGTCCATTGGTTCTCGCAGGTGTATCTGTCCCGGCCGCCATGGCCGAGCCGACCGAGAGTTTGCCCTCGTACTGACGCGGCGCTCAATCGCGGACTCGATTGTCGTCTCAGCGCTACGCCCTCGGAGTCACGTCCGTCGAAGTCGCCGGCCTTCACGGCCAACCCAGCGCCGATCGCTGCACGTCAACCGCTGCCGGTGACTTGGCGGCGGTGACCGCTTTGGAGCGAACTCGCGCCCGACTGGCCACAGGCGCTTCGCGGCCAAAACCGGAAGTTGCGACGTGCGTCCGTCAGCGGACTGTCGATGGCAATCCTCGGCCAAAGGACTAAACCGCTCGCGCGGTAGGCCGCTCCGGCGGCGTTGGTGGGTGTTCGAGACAGGGGTTCTGGCTATGTTGACGAGCGAGGCAATCCGCCTCGTTCTTCGACAGGAGCAACACCATGAAC
>JBOHHM010000191.1:0-10967 GCA_050725495.1 Burkholderiaceae bacterium
GGCTGGGGGTGAGCCCCCAGCCACTCCCCCAGTTTTGTAACTCTGTTGTAACTTTGGCCACATCCTCCCTGTTCGGGTCGATCGCTGGTTTATTTTATGACCCGGGCCTGCGTTGATACGTCGGCAAGGCGCTTGTTTTCCTCGCAAACCCGGCCTTCGCATCCGAGCGGCTGCGTCTGTGGCCGGGCGCGGCCTCGCTAACAGATGCTTACAGCGATCGAGATTCGGGTTGCCTAGACTTGAAACTAGATAAATGGGTCGAGGGTGGAGGGGGGGTTGATCCCGAATCACACAAGGGGGATCCACCATCATGTATTTGTCCACCAATGCGCCGGCGGCCCTGTTGAGGGAAGCCGAGAAAGCGCGCAGGAACCGTCTTGAGATCGTCCAGGCGCTGTCCCATGGGCAGGTCAGCCGGCGCGAACTGATCAAATGGGGGCTGTTCACCTCGACCGGACTGCTGGCCTATAAGCATGGCCTGAGCCCGTTTGTCGGCAAGGCCTGGGGGAGCGACGCCATCGGCCTGCCGCCCAGCCCCCTGTTCGGTGCGCAGGCCTTCACGCAGCCGATGCCGCGTTTTGACGTGCTGCCGCGGCAGACGGTTTCGGCTCTGAACCCCTTGCCGACCCGGCTGGCCAACACCACGCTGCAACCCGTGCCGGCCAGCCTGGGCGGCGGCTATGGCCCGATCGAAGGGCGGCCGCCCGGTGAAATCTGGGCCCATCAGGGCTTTACAGACCCTCGGTTCGAGCCGAAGGTTGCCTATGAGGTCTTCCAGAAGGGGCTCGAGCACAACCTGGTCTACAGGCCCGAGGTGCCGCCGAGGCTTAACTGCGGCATCGACCCTGCCGCGTCGGTCCAAACCTGCTTCCATCGCAGCATGCCGGACCAGAACCCGCTCAAGTTCTGGACCTTCAATGGCACTTTCCCGCCCAAGCTGATCCAGGGCCGCTATGGCGAGCCGATTCTGTTTCGCCACCACAACCGGCTACCGGTGGACCAGACGCAAAACGGCGGCTTCGGCATCCATACGATCTCGACCCACGAGCACAACGGGCACCACGGGGCCGAGAACGACGGCTTTACCGGCGCGTTCTTCTTCCCCGGCCAGTTCTACGACTACCACTGGCCCATCGTGCTGGCCGGCTTCAAGACCATCAATGTCAATGCCACCGATCCGCGCGCCGGCAGCCCCAACGACAGCGGTGGCATCACCAAGGTTCCCGGCGACTGGCACGAGACCATGAGCACCCATTGGTTCCACGACCACATGTTCAGCTTCACCTCGCAAAACGTCTACAAGGGCATCGCCGCGATGTTCAACATCTACAGCGCGCTCGATCGTGGCAACGAAGCGATCAACGACGGCGTCAACCTCAGGCTGCCCAGTGGCCGGGCGAAAAGCTGGGGCAACCTCGACTATGACGTCAACCTGATGCTGGCGGACAAGGCCTGGGACAGCAGCGGCCAGATGATGTTCGACATTTTCAACTTCGACGGTTTCCTGGGCGACCAGATGACGGCCAACCTCTTCTGGAAGCCCTACTTCGAGGTCGAGCGGCGCAAGTATCGCTTCCGCATTCTCAATGCCTCGGTCGCGCGCTTTTTCAAGCTCTCGCTCAGCGACGGCTCGCCGATGATCCAGATCGCCAACGACGGCAACCTCTTGCCGCGCCCGGTGGTGCTGAGCGAGCTTGACGAGCTGGGCATCGCCGAGCGCTATGACATCGTGATCGACTTCTCGCGCTACAGCAACGGCACCATCCTCCACCTGGTCAACCTGGCCGAGCAAGAGAACGGCCGGCGGGTCGCGAAGGACTTGTCGCTGGCCGAGGCGCTCTCGGGCGAATCGGAAGATCCCTGTGTAGGCCCGTTCCTCGAGTTCAGGGTCCTGCGCGACCCGCCCCAGCCCGATGTGAGCCAGGTGCCCGCCACTCTGATCCCCAACCCCAACCTGTCGACCGTTCCTGTGGCACGCGAGCGGGTGTTCGAGTTCGGGCGCGGCGCCAAGAAGACCACCAACGACCCGGTCTCATCGTTCTTCGGTCCCTGGGGCATAGGGACCGACGGCGGAGACAAGCTCGCGGCGGACTTCGGCCGGGTCTCGGCCGCGCCGCGCTTCGGCACCCGGGAAATCTGGACCCTGGTCAACGGCGGCGGCGGCTGGGATCACCCTATCCACATCCACTTCGAGGAAGGCCAGGTGCTCGCGCGCGACGGCAGTGCGGCCAAGGTGCCGGCTTGGGAGAAGGGGCGCAAGGATGTCTATAGGTTGCGCCCGGGCGGCAGCGTCAAGATCACGATGCAGTTCCGCGACTGGGGCGGGATGTTCATGGAGCATTGCCACAACACCACGCACGAGGACAACGCGATGCTGCTGCGCTGGGAGATCGACGACTCGGGGACTCCGTTCCTCAGGCCGTTGCCGACACCGATCCCGACGCCGCAGGGCGTGACCTTCCTGGCGCCGACCGAAATCCTGCGCACCGCTTTCTGAAATGGAGCGAATCATGGGAAAGATGCATAGCCCTTGGATGCCTGCCGTGCTGTCATCGGGCATCGTGGCGGCGCTGCTGGCATGGGGCAGCGCGAGCGCGCTCGCCCAGCCGGCTGGCGTCGTGGGTCACCAAAGCACGGTCGTGTCGGTGGTTCATGGCGCGGTCGGGGGAAGCGGCGGACCGCAAGAGCCTGTCATCTTCTCGGGACAGGCGTCGATCAGCGGCAAGGTGATCCATGACCCTGATTTCGGGACGCCGCCTGTCCTGGAGGTCGTCATCGACCTGAGCCAGGTCAGCGGCACGGGCGTGCAAAGCAGAAAGACCTACCTGGTCTCGACCCAGGCGGTGCTGCACCGGCCTTTGCTCGCGTTCGATCCGTTTGAGCTCAGTTTTCCGTTTTTCCTCGAGGGCGACGGCTCGCCGGCCCGCTGGGCGCTGGCGTCGTTTGGCATTCACTTCAATGCGGCAAGGGGCATGGCGGTCACCCCGGTCACCGTCAAGGCGAACCGGCCCAACTGAGAGGAGCGAAAGGCCATGGATTTGAAGGCTGGGTGGTCGAGGGTTGCGGCAGCCGTTGTGCTCGGCGGGGCCGCAGCCCTCTGGTCGGCGGCGCCGGCCCAGACCCCCTGGGGCGCGAACTACTTTCCCAACGTCGAGCTGACGACGCAAGACGGCGCCAAGGTGCGCTTCTACGACGACCTGCTCAAGGGCAAGTCGGTCGCGATCAACCTCTTCTACACGAGCTGCAAGGACGTGTGTCCGCTGGAGACTGCGAAACTGGTGCAGGTGCAGCGGCTGTTCGGCGAGCGCATGGGACGGGACATCTTCTTCTACTCGATCGCGATCGACCCCTGGGACACGCCCAAGGAGGTCAAGGCCTATGCGCAGAAGTTCGGCGTCGGACCGGGCTGGCTGTTTCTCACCGGCAAGCCCGACGACATCAAGCTGATCACGCGCAAGCTGGGCCTGTCCCGGGCCAGCGATGCGGACAACAAGGATGGCCACAGCGCCAGCCTGATGGTCGGCAATGTGCCCACCGGCCAGTGGATGCGCCATTCGGCGATCGACAACCCGCAGTTCCTGGCCACGACCATCGGCAATTTCCTCGGCTGGCGCGACGTGAAGGCGCAGCGCAGCTATGCGCAGGCGCGCCCGCTTTCGATCGACAAAGGCGCATTGCTGTTCGAGAGTCGTTGCTCCGCATGCCACACCATAGGCGCGGGCGACCGGCTCGGGCCGGACCTGCTGGGGGTGACGAAGCGGCGCGAGCGCGGCTGGCTGGCGCGCTATCTGGCCGAGCCCGAGAAGATGCTGGCCGAGGGCGACCCGATCGCCACCAGCCTGTTCAAGAAATACAACAGGCTTCGCATGCCCAACCTCGACCTGGGCAGCGACGATGTTGCTGCCCTGCTCTCGTACCTGGAGGCACGTACTCGTGCCGACGGCGAACAGCAGCCGGGGAAAGACGCAGCACCCGCCCGATGATTCACGATGGCTGTCGCGGTCGGTGTGGGGTGCCAGTCACTCCACTTCGACCATCATCTCGATTTCGACGCAGGCCCCCATGGGGATTTGCGCGACGCCGAACGCGCTGCGCGCATGGGCCCCCTTGTCGCCGAACACCTGGCCGATCAGCTCGCTGGCGCCGTTGGTCACCAGGTGCTGCTCGGTGAAGTCGCCGGTCGAGTTGACCAGGCTCATGAGCTTGACGATGCGCTTGACCTTGTTGAGGTCGCCCACGGCGGCATGCAGCGTGCCCAGCAGGTCGATCGCCACGGCGCGCGCGGCGGCCTGGCCTTCTTCGGTGCTCATGTTCTTGCCGAACTGGCCGACCCAGACCTGGCCGTCCTTCTTGGCGATGTGGCCGCTGGTCAGCACGAGTTTGCCCGTTTGCACGAAGGGCACGTAGGCGGCCGCCGGAACGGCGACCGGGGGCAGGTTGATGTTGAGTGCTTTGAGTTTGTCGTAAACGTTCATGGGTTTGGCTCCTTGGGGCTGTCTTTCAGGTCTTCGCTGACGGGCTCTACCGTCACGCCGACATGCAGTGTATGCTGCGCGCCGCCGTGGATCACGCCGCGCAGCGGAGCGACGTCGGAGTAGTCGCGGCCTATGGCCAGCGTGACATAGTCCTCGCCCGGCATGCGGTTGTTGGTGGGGTCGAACTCGAACCAGGGGCCCGTGCCGTCCGCGCCCGGGGCGTAGACCGCCACCCAGGCGTGCGAGGCATCGCTGCCCACCAGCCGGGGCTGGCCGGGCGGGGCTTGGGTCAGCAGGTAGCCGCTGACATAGCGGGCCGGCAGACCGATGGAGCGAAGGCAGGCCACCATGATGTGGGCAAAGTCCTGGCACACGCCCTTGCGCTGCGCCAGCGCCTGCAGCGCCGGCGTGTGGACCTCGGTGCTTTCGGACTCGTAGCTGAATTCGCGATGCATGCGCTCCATCAACGCGCGCGCTGCCAGCAGCAAGGGCGCGCCGGGGCCAAAGCAGGGCCGGGCATAGGCGGCGAAGTCGTCATGGCGGGGCGCATAGGGCGAGGCGAAGTTGAACTCGGCCGCCGGGTCGTAAGCGCTGCCGGCGTGGTAGCGGAAACGCTCACGCACCTGCTCCCAGCTCAGATCGCAGGACGGCAGCGGCGTCGCTGCGGTGGCCACCACGCTGTCGGCGACCACGCGGAGCTCGTCATGCGCGGTCTGCAGCGAGAAGAAGCAGCGCGTATTGCCGAACACGTCCAACGCTTCACTTTGCTGCGCCGGCTTCGGGCTCACGGTCAGCGTGTGGCTGAGCAGCCGTTGTGCGGCGCTGCTGCGCGGCTTGAGGTGCGCGACATGCTGCGCTGTTTCCACGGCGGGCGCGTAGTCGTAGCGGGTCTCGTGGATCACGCGCAGTTTCATCAGGCCCCCACGCTTTGCTCAGGCTCAAACGAATGGGTGAAGTACAGCGCACTGATGTCGTCGGACAGGCTGTAGGCGGCCGTGGTGCACTGCTGCAGCAGCGCGATCAGCCGGCTGTGACGGCCCTGTTGATCGGCTTCGCACATCTGCGCCAGATCCCAGGCGCCAGGGTCGGGCACGCGCTGCGCGAGATCGCTCAATGCACCGGGCACATGGGCCGCCAGCTTGGTCATGCGCCCCTGCAGGGTCTGAGCCACCCAGCCCAGCGAGCGCGGGTTGTCGCGGTCGAGCACCAGCAGGTCCAGCAAGGCCGCCATTTCGCGGCTTTGCTGGTACTGGGCGTGGAAGGTGATGGTGCTGTCGAACAGCGCGAGCATGGCCTCGAAGCCGCCTGCGTCATGCATCGATCCGGTGTCGAATCCGCGCGCCAGCGCTGCGGCGAGGAAGCCCAGGCGCTCCATGTGGCGGCCGATGCTGAGCAGCCGCCAGCCGTCGTCGCGCGTCATGCGGTCGGTCTGCGCGCCGGTCATGGCCGCCATATGGCCGCTGGCGGCTTCCAGCACGCGCAAGGCCTCGACCGAGGAGTAGTCGCCGTCAGCCGCGCCTTCGGCGCAGCGCTGGATGAACTCGGCCTCCGCACGCACGATCACGTTCCAGTGCTCCTGCGACAGCCGCTCGCGAATGGCCGACGCGGCGGTCTTGATGGCGCGCAGGTTGAAGCCCACGCTGGTGGCCTGCTCGGTGTTGCCGAGGTCGGCAATCAGCGAGCGCTCGAACACCCGGCGGGCCTGGGTGGCGGCGGGCACGCCGGGCAGCACCAGCGAGTTGCTCGAGGCCATCTGGTCCAGCCAGGTCAAAAGCGGCAGCGACGACTGGTCTTCGCCATTGAGGCATTCCAGCGTGAGGCGCGCCAGACGGATCGTGTTTTCGGCCCGCTCGGTGTAGCGGCCGAGCCAGAACAGGTTCTCGGCCGCGCGGCTCGTGACCAGCCGGCTGCGGTGGGCCAGCGTGGCCGGCGAATGAGGGGGCTGCAGCAGCGTGCTTCGATCGACCTCGCTCCGTTCCTGCATCAACACCCAGGCGTCGGCGCTGCTGCCGCCGCGCTGCATCGAGACGATCTCGGCGTCGGCGCTGGCGATGCGTGCCATCCCGCCGGGCAGCACGCGCCAGGACCGCGGGCCGTCGCAGACGGCGAACACCCGCAGCATGACCGAGCGCGGCACGATCCGCTCCTGGCTCCAGGTGGGCATTTGCGACAGCGGCAGGTAGGCCTGCACCGTGTGCTCGTCGCCCTGGCGTGCGATGCGGCCGGCCCATTGGTCGAGCTCGCGGCGCGACAGCGAACGGCCCAGCACAGCGTTGAAGGAGCCGTGGCTGGCGGAGCCGGGGTAGGTGGGCTTGATCACGCGCTCGCCGAGCTGCGGCAGCATTTCTTGCAGGGCGGCGCGCTCGCCGCACCACCAGGTGGGCAGGGCCGGCAGTTGCAGTTCCTCGCCCAGCAAATGTTGCGACAGCGCCGGCAAAAAGCCGAGCAGGGCGGTGGACTCCAGAAAGGCCGAGCCGGGCGCGTTGGCGACCAGCACATGGCCGGCGCGGATGGCTTGCAGCAGCCCCGGCACGCCCAGCGTCGAGTCGGGGCGCAGCTCCAGCGGGTCCAGATACTGGTCGTCCAGCCGCTTGAGCAGGCCGTGCACCGGCTCCAGCCCCTGCAGGGTCTTGAGGTACAGGCGCTGGTCGCGCACGGTCAGGTCGCTGCCTTCGACCAGCGTCAGGCCCAGGTAGCGGGCCAGGTAGGCGTGTTCGAAATAGGTCTCGTTGTAGGGACCGGGGGTCAGCAGCGCCAAGTGCGAATCCTGGCCCGTCGGGCTCATTTGCTTGAGGCCGTCGATCAGGGCGCGGTAGGTCGCCGCCACCCGCTGCACATGCATGGACTCGAAGGCCTGGGGAAACAGGCGTGAAATGCAGATCCGGTTTTCCAGCAGATAGCCCAGGCCCGACGGGGCCTGGGTGCGCTGTGACACGACCCACCAGTGGCCGTCCGGCCCGCGCGCCAGGTCGAACGCGGCGATATGCAGATGCGTGCCGCCCGCGGGCTCAACGCCATGCATGGCGCGCAGGTAGCCGAGATGGCCCTGGACCAGCGCCGGGGGCAGCAGGCCACGCGCGAGCAGCTGGCGCGGGCCGTAGACATCGGCCATCACCCGTTCGAGCACACGCATGCGCTGCAGCACGCCGGCCTCGATCTGTTGCCAGCTCGGCGGCGAGAGGATCAGCGGGAACAGGTCCAGCGACCAGGGGCGCTGCGGGCCATCGGCGTCGGCATAGACGTTGTAGGTGACACCGTTGTCGCGGATCTGGCGCTGCAGGTTGGCGGTGCGCCGGTTCAGGTCGTGAAAGCCGTCATGCCCGAGATGGGTGAAAAACTGCCCCCACTCGTTCGCCAATGCCTCGCTGGATGCTATGTTTTTTGTGGCATGGTCGGGCTGCGCCGACGCCGCGCCGCGCAGCTCGTCAAAATGCCCGGCGGCCGCCGGCGGCGCCAGGGCGCAAGCCAGCTCCGCCGGCGTTTCCCGGGTATAGGCGTCGAACAGCGAGTCCGAAGAGAGGTCGTTGCGTTTGTCCACGTGTCATGGAATTGTCACACCACTGCGGGGCCTTCAGCTCGCGCCGGCGGGAGTTGCCCTGCCGATATTCATCCTAGTAGCTTTTCGTCAACCAGTCCTGGAACGCAAAAAACAATGCCAGGAACAGGCAGAGGGTGACACTTGCACCGTCCGAAAGAAAAGACACTCCGAACGCGACCAGATAGAGGGGAGGGCCATATCGAACCTGCCGAGTGATCTGCTTCGCCTCGGTTGTTGCGGCGCTGGTCGTGAGTACTGCGCGTAGCCTTTTGTCCTTCGTTGCATGCCACCACAGCCCTTTGAATGCGAGAGAGATCGCGAGGACCGTTCCCGTGTACAGGTTCGCCGCCACCTTGGCCTCGGGATGAAGCAGCTAATCTGCCAGTAATGCCGTCGGGAAAGGAAGGAAGGTCACAAACAAGAGCAGCAGGCCGTTCCAGTAAAGGAAAGCATGATCGCTTCTTTGGATCAGGGTGAACATCCAGTGGTGCTTTACCCATATCACGCGGATCGTGATAAAGCTGGTAATGAAGGCCAGATAACTGGGCCAGAGCGCTGCGAGCAAGTGTGCCAATCCCTGCTGTCCGACCGCGGTATGACTAGGCACCTTGATGTTGAGCACGAGGAGCGTGATGGCTATGGCAAAGACCCCATCGCTAAACGCCTCGATCCGCCCTGTTCCTTCATCTTGCTGCATTTTTAAGACCCCTGGTCCTCGGCACCGACCCCCTACCATGTTGAATTGAACCGTCGCATGAGCGGTGATAGGGGGGGAGTGTAAGCTTCCGCGCGACATGCGGCGCGCGCGAGCCAGGAGCCCGATATGCTCTACTTTTGGTAGCGCCTCGCGCCCACCCCATGCGGACTATATGCCGATCACTTCCGCAAACCGCTCGCTGCTGTGCTGCTGCAGCACCCACCTGCCGGCATCAAAGCGGTCGCCGCAAATCCAGCGTGAACGGAAACTCGCGGCTGCCTGCCACGTCGATGGTGGCCGGCGGCACCTGCAGCGTGCCCGGCGTGTGGCCCATGCGGAAGAAGCGCGAGAGGCGCCGGCTTTCGGCCTCGTAGGCGTTGACCGGGAAGGTGTCGTAGCTGAGCCCGCCGGGGTGCGCCACATGGTACTGGCAGCCGCCCAGCGAACGCTTCGTCCAGGTGTCCACGATGTCGAAGGTCAGCGGCGCATGCACGCCGATGCTCGGGTGCAGGGCCGAGGGCGGACTCCAGGCCTTGTAGCGCACGCCGGCCACGAACTCGCCCACCGTGCCGGTGGACTGCAGCGGCAGGGCCTGGCCATTGCAGGTGATCACGTAGCGGCTTTCGTTGAGGCCGGTGACGCGCACCTCGATGCGCTCGAGCGATGAATCCACGTAGCGCGCGGTGCCCCCGGGTGCGCCTTCCTCGCCCATCACATGCCAGGGCTCGAGCGCGCAGCGCAGCGTGAGCTCGATGCCGCGCGAGGTGACCTCGCCGACCAGCGGGAAGCGGAACTCGAAATGCGGGGCGAACCAGGTGGGGTCGAACGCATAGCCGGCCTCGCGCATCTCGGCGATTACGTCCTCGAAATCCATCTTCACGAAGCTGGGCAGCAGGAAGCGGTCGTGCAGCTCGGTGCCCCAGCGTGTCACCGGTGCCTCGTAGGGCTGATTCCAGAAACGGGCGACCAGGGCGCGCAGCAGCAGCTGCTGGACGATGCTCATGCGCGCGTGCGGCGGCATCTCGAAGGCGCGCAGCTCCAGCAGGCCGAGGCGGCCGGTGGCGCTGTCGGGCGAGTAGAGCTTGTCGATGCAGAACTCGCTGCGGTGGGTGTTGCCGGTGACGTCGATCAGGATGTTGCGCAGCGTGCGGTCGACCAGCCAGGGCGGCATATAGCCGCCCCCACGCTCGCCCACGGCGTGTGGCTCGCTGGTCAGGCCGCCGCCAGAGGCAGCGGCTCTTCGCCCCGTCCCAGCCTGCGCAGACAGGCTGGGAGCCGCGGGGCTCAGCCCCTCGGAGGCCTTCGCGCCCGCGCTGGCGAAGCCAGCGCCTTGCGTGGCTGGCGGCCCGGCGGCGCTCAAGTCCCGGCCGTAGAGCTCCCGGTAGCGGGCGATCTCGCGCAGCGCGATCTCCAGCTCGTACAGCTGGTCGTTGCGGGCTTCGTCCACGCGCGGCGCCTGGCTGGTCGGGCCGATGAACATGCCGCTGAAGAGGTAGCTGAGCGAGGGGTGGTTGTGCCAGTAAAGCACCAGGCTGGCCAGCAGTTCGGGCCGGCGCAGGAAGGGGCTGTCCTCCGGCGTGGCGCCGCCCAGCACAAAGTGGTTGCCGCCGCCGGTTCCGGTGTGGCGGCCGTCGGTCATGAACTTCTCGGCGCTCAGGCGCGACTCGAAGGCCGCCTGGTACAAAAACTCGGTGTGCTGCACCAGCTCGCCCCAGTTGTGGGCCGGGTGGATGTTGACCTCGATCACGCCGGGGTCGGGCGTGACCTGCAGCAGCTCGAGGCGTGCGTCGCGCGGTGGCGGGTAGCCTTCGAGCGCGATCTTCATGCCCAACTCCGCCGCGGTGGCTTCCACGGCAGCCAGCAGATCGAGGTAGTCCTCCAGCCGCGCCAGCGGCGGCATGAAGACGTAGAGCACGCCGCTCTTGCCGCCATGATCGCGCTCGGCCTTCGGGCCGCTGGCGCGCATGGGGTCGCGCACTTCCACGCAGAGCGCGGTGCGCGCGATCCCGGGCGCGGATTCAAAGCGCTGCGGGTAGTGGGCCGGCACATGGCTCGCCCGCGAAGGCTGGGCCTCGCCGCGCAGGTTGGCCTGCTGGGCGTCCAGGGGCTGCGCACCGGGCGCATGGCCCTGGCCCTGGACGGCCACGGTGCCGCCTTCGGCAAAGCCGCCGCCGATGGCGTGGGGGGCGTACTGCGAGCGCAGCGCGGCGGCGTGGGGCAGCGGTGCGCGCGGCGCGTAAGGGTCCTGTTCGATGAG
>JBOHHM010000192.1:0-6237 GCA_050725495.1 Burkholderiaceae bacterium
AAAACCGCCCAGCGCCCACCGACGCCCTGACGATCCGGACTGCTGCCGCCCAAGGCCTGCGGCCCGGATCATTGAGGCGCTGGCCACCCCAGGAAAGACGGGCGCGCAACGCTATCGAATCAATAGCAACTCACTTGCCGACCAGCTGTGTCAGCTTGTCGTGCTCGAAAGTTTCCTGGCGCGCCGCGTCGTCGGGCACGCATTCGGCAGCGGCCTGGCTGCGCGAGAGCTTCTCGATGGCCTGCCACAGCAGCGCGATCTGGTGCTCCTGGCCGGCGGCGCTGTCGATCAGGCCGCGCATGGCCTGGCTCAGCGGGTCGTCGTTTTGCGTCACGCCATAGGCCGAAAACCCCATCTTGGACGCCACGGCTTCGCGCCGGTTCTCGTCCTCGGCCTGGATAATGCGCGCGGGGATACCGACCGCCGTGGCGCCGGCCGGCACAGGTTTGGTCACGACGGCATTGGAGCCGACCTTGGCGCCATCGCCCACGGTGAAGCCGCCCAGCACCTTGGCGCCCGCCCCCACCACGACATCGCGCCCCAGGGTCGGGTGCCGCTTGGCGCCCTTGTGCAGCGAGGTGCCGCCCAGGGTCACGCCCTGGTAGATCGTGCAGCCTTCGCCGACCTCGGCCGTCTCGCCGATCACGATGCCCATGCCATGGTCGATGAAAACACGATCGGCAATCCTCGCGCCGGGGTGGATCTCGATACCGGTGAACCAGCGCGAGAGCTGCGAGATGAAACGCCCCAGCCACTTGAAGCCATGGGTCCAGCACCAGTGCGCGCGCCGGTGCAGCACCAGCGCGTGCAGCCCCGGGTAACAGGTCAGCACCTCCCAGATGCTGCGCGCGGCAGGATCGCGGTCGAGGATGCACTGGATGTCGGAGCGAAGGCGGGAGAACATGGCTGGCGCTTATATGGTTATGGGCGCAGTCTATAGCTTTGTCTTCTGAGCCGCATCGGACATGGCTTGGGCCCGCGATGCCGTGTCGGACATCGTTTTGGCGATCCCACGCAGAATGTGGATTTCTTCGGGCGTGACCTGGGCCCGGTTGAACAGCTGGTTGAGCCGAGGCATGAGCTTTTTCGGTGCGGCGGGGTCGAGAAAGCCGATGTCGGTCAGCGCCTGCTCCCAGTGGGCCAGCAGACCCATGACCTGGCGCGCGTCGGCCGCCTGCGGCACGGGCGTGGCGCTTTGCACGCCGAAGCCGCCCAGGGCCAACCGCCACTCGTAGGCGATCACCTGGATGGCCGAGCCCAGGTTGAGCGAGCCAAAGCCTGGGTTGGTCGGGATGCTCAAGGCCACGTGGCAACGGTACACATCCTCGTTTTGCATGCCAAAGCGCTCGGAGCCGAACAGGAACGCCACATGCTGCTGCGCGGCCGCGAGCGTGGCGAAATGCTCGCGCGGCGATGTGGTGGGCGGGCCGAAGTCGCGCGGTGTCATGGCGGTCGCGCACAGGTAGGTCATGCCGTCGAGCGCCTCGTCCAGCGTGGCGACGATGCGTGCCTTGGCCAACACGTCCAGGGCGCCGCTGGCGCGCTGGATGGTTTCTTCGCGCCGCAGCACGTTGTCCCAGCGCGGCGCCACCAGCACCAGGTCATCGAAGCCCATGACCTTCATGGCGCGGGCGGCCGCCCCGACATTGCCGGCGTGGCTGGTGTTGATCAGGATGAAGCGAGTGGACATGGGAGGTTGAGCGTTGAGCGTCGCATTGGGGATGGGCCTGACTTCCACGCTGAACGCTCAACGCTGAACACTGAACCCTCTTCCCCGACCAAGTAAAATCCCCCCATTGTCACCGCCATCGCGCGGCCCCTCCTTGCTCATCCAAACAACTCATGTCGTCCTCCAACCTGCACCCCATGCTCAACATGGCCATCAAGGCCGCCCGCGCCGCCGGCGCCATCATCAACCGCGCTGCACTCGATGTCGAATCGGTGCGCATCTCGCAAAAGCAGGTCAATGATTTCGTCACCGAAGTCGACCAGGTTGCCGAGCAAGCCATCATCGAGACCCTGCTGACTGCCTACCCCGGCCACGGCATCTGGGCCGAGGAATCGGGCAAGGCGCATGGCGCGAAAGATTCGGAGTTCGTCTGGATCATCGACCCGCTGGACGGCACGACCAACTTCATCCACGGCTTTCCGGTCTACTGCGTGAGCATCGCGCTCGCGGTCAAGGGCAAGGTCGAGCAGGCCGTGGTCTACGACCCCAGCCGCAACGACCTGTTCACCGCGACCAAGGGCCGCGGCGCCTACCTCAATGAGCGCCGCATCCGCGTGAGCAAGCGCACCGAGCTCAGGCAATGCCTGATCTCCACCGGCTTTCCGTTTCGCCCCGGCGACAATTTCAACAACTACCTGCGCATGATGGCCGACGTGATGCAGCGCACCGCCGGATTGCGCCGCCCCGGCGCCGCCGCGCTGGACCTGGCCTATGTTGCCGCGGGCTTCACCGACGGCTTTTTCGAAACCGGCCTCAACCCCTGGGACGTGGCGGCCGGCTCGCTGCTGGTGACCGAAGCCGGCGGCCTGATTGGCAATTTCACGGGCGAGGCCGACTTCCTGGAGCAAAAGGAATGCCTGGCCGCGACCCCGCGCATCTATGGCCAGCTGGTGCCGATCCTGGGCAAGTACAGCAAGTTTGCCAGTGCCGGCGAAAAAGCCGCCTTGCGCCAAGCCCCGGCCATCGGCGACGCACCCTGAGCGGGTTCCAGCGGCGACGAGCCTGGGCCGCGCCGCCTGAACCGGCCTCGCGGCGGGCCCCGAGCCCTTGGCCGCCCCGAGCTTTGGGACAATAGCCAGTTATGCGCCCCGACCTCCACGCCCTCGCCTCTGAACCGCTGAAGCAGCACACCCCCATGATGGCCCAGTACTTGGGCCTGAAGGCGGACTTTCCGGACACCCTGGTGTTCTACCGCATGGGCGACTTCTACGAGCTGTTCTATGCCGATGCCGAGAAGGCCGCGCGCCTGCTCGACATCACGCTGACGCGGCGTGGCCAGTCGGCCGGCGAGCCGGTCGTGATGGCGGGCGTGCCCTTCCATTCGATGGAGAGCTACCTGGCCCGCCTCATCAAGCTGGGCGAGTCGGTCGCGATCTGCGAGCAGGTCGGCGAAGTCGGTGCGGCCAAGGGGCCGGTGGAGCGCAAGGTGGTGCGCGTGGTCACGCCCGGCACCCTGACCGACAGCGAACTGCTGGGCGACAAGAGCGAGTCCATCCTGCTGGCCCTGCACCAGGGCCCGCGCAACGGCTGCGGCCTGGCCTGGCTGAGCGTGACGCAGGGCGAGCTGCAGCTGGCCGAATGCACGGCCGACGAGCTCGAGGCCTGGGTCGAGCGCATCGCGCCCAGCGAGCTGCTCTACAGCGCCGGCGTGACGCCCAGCCTGGAGCAGCGACTCAAGGCCCTGCGCTTGTCATCCTCGCTGTCGCTGACCGCGCGCCCCGAATGGCAGTTCGACGCGGCCCTGGGCCAGCGCAAGCTGCTCGAGCAGCTTCAGGCCGCGAGCCTGGCCTCGTGGAACGCTGAAAGCCTGGCGCAGGCCCATGCCGCGGCCGCCGCCTTGCTGGGCTACGCCGAACACACCCAAGGCCGCGCGCTCTCGCATGTGCAAAGCCTGCGCGTGCAGCGCAACGACGAACTGATCGATCTGCCGCTGGCCACGCGGCGCAACCTCGAACTCACGCAAACCCTGCGCGGCGAGGACAAGCCCACGCTGTTTTCGCTGCTCGACAGCTGCATGACCGGCATGGGCAGCCGCCTGCTCAAGAGCTGGCTGCTCGAGCCGCGGCGCGAGCGTGCCCAGGCCCAGCAACGGCTGGCGGCCATCGGCCAGCTGCGCGGTGCCAACGGCGCCGGCCCCTGGCACAGGCTGCGCGAGCAGCTCAAGGGCATCAGCGACGTGGAGCGCATCAGCGCACGCGTGGCACTGCGTCAGGTGCGCCCGCGCGAACTCGTGGCCCTGCAGCTGACGCTACAAAAATCGGAGCATCTCGCGCCCATTCTGCAAGGACCAGATGCACTTTTGACTCAGATCGCGCAGCATTTACAGCCGCCGCCAGGCTGCGCAGCCCTGCTGCAGCGCGCCATCCTGGAAGAGCCTGCGGCCCTGATCCGCGACGGCGGCGTGATCGCCGCCGGGTTCGATGCCGAACTCGACGAGCTGCGCGCGATCCAGAACAACTGCGACGCTTTCCTGCTCGACCTGGAAACCCGCGAAAAGGCGCGCACCGGCATCGCCAACCTGCGCGTGCAGTTCAACAAGGTGCATGGCTTCTACATCGAGGTCACGCAGGGCCAGATTGACAAGGTGCCCGACGACTACCGGCGTCGCCAGACGCTCAAGAACGCCGAGCGCTTCATCACGCCCGAGCTCAAGGCCTTTGAAGACAAGGCGCTGTCGGCCCAGGAGCGGGCGCTGGCGCGCGAGAAATGGCTGTACGAGCAGCTGCTCGACGAGCTGCAGGCCTTCATCCCGCGCTTAAGCCAGCTGGCCCGCGCCCTGGCCACATTGGACCTGCTGTGCACCCTGGCCGAGCGCTCGCTCACGCTGAACTGGTGCGCGCCCCAGTTCGTCAAGGAGCCCTGCATCGAGATCAGCCAGGGCCGGCATCCGGTGGTCGAGGCGCGCCTGGCGGAAACCGCGGCGCTGCGCCCCGCCTCCGGCTCCAACGGCTGCTTCATTCCCAACGACACGCGCCTGGGCCTCAAGGCACGCATGCAGGTCATCACCGGCCCCAACATGGGCGGCAAATCCACCTACATGCGCCAGGTCGCCATCATCGCCCTGCTGGCCAGCCTGGGCTCCTACGTGCCGGCGCAAGCCTGCCGGCTCGGGCCACTGGACGCGATCCACACCCGGATCGGCGCGGCCGACGACCTGGCCAACGCCCAATCCACCTTCATGCTGGAGATGACCGAGGCCGCGCAGATCCTGCACAGCGCCACGCCGCATTCGCTGGTGCTGATGGACGAGATCGGGCGCGGCACCTCGACCTTCGACGGCCTGGCCCTGGCTTCGGGCATTGCGGCCCACCTGCACGACAAAACGCAGGCCTTCACGCTGTTTGCCACGCACTACTTCGAGCTCACCGAGTTTCCGGCCCAGCACCACGCGGCCCTCAACGTCCATGTGAGCGCGGCCGAGTCGGGCGCCGACATCGTGTTCCTGCACGAAATCCAGGCCGGGCCGGCCAGCCGCAGCTACGGCATCCAGGTCGCCAGGCTGGCCGGCATGCCGGCGGCCGTCGTCAACCATGCGCGTGCCGCGCTGGCGGCGCTCGAAGCCCACGCCAGCGAAACCCAGGCCCAGGTCGACCTGTTCGCGCCGCCGCCGGCGGCCGAAACCATGGGCTCCAGCGCCGTCGAAGCCGCGCTGGGCACCATCAATCCCGATGCTTTGAGCCCGCGCGAAGCACTGGAAGTTCTCTACACCCTCAAAAAACTGGCAGACCCCTCATGACCTACTGCGTCGCCATCAAACTCAACGCCGGCCTGGTGTTCCTGTCGGACTCGCGCACCAATGCGGGCCTGGACCAGATCAGCACCTTCCGCAAGATGATCGTCTATGAAAAGCCCGACGACCGCTTCATGGTGCTGCTGTCGGCCGGCAACCTCAGCATCTCGCAGTCGGTGCGCGAAATCCTGCAGGTCGAGCAGATCAAGGAGCACGGCAGCAGCGAACCGATCACGATCTGGAACGCCAAGAGCATGTTCGACGCGGTGCGCGTGCTCGGTTCGGCCGTGCGCCATGTCTATCAGCGCGATGCGGCCTCGCTCAAAGCAGCGGGCGTGGAATTCAATGTCTCGCTGATCTTCGGCGGCCAGATCAAGGGTGAAGGCATGCGGCTGTTCCAGGTCTACGCACCGGGCAACTTCATCGAGGCCACAAGCGAGACGCCCTATTTCCAGGTTGGTGAATCCAAGTACGGCAAGCCCGTGCTCGACCGCGTGCTCACGCCCGACACCCCGCTGGACGAGGCCGCCAAATGCGCCCTGGTGTCGATGGACTCCACGCTCAAGTCCAACCTGACGGTCGGCCTGCCGCTGGACCTGGTGGTCTACGAGGCCAACCAATTCCAGACCGACAAGGTGGTCTGCATCGACGAGAACAACCCCTATTTCCGCATGCTGCGCGGCAACTGGGGCCAGAAGCTGCGCGAGGTGTTCGACAGCATCGAAGACCCGATGTGGAGCGGCGGCCCCACCGAGAACCCGCTGATGCTGCCCTCGGC
>JBOHHM010000193.1:0-2818 GCA_050725495.1 Burkholderiaceae bacterium
GGGCCGTGCGGTAAATCATGTCGAGCACGCCACCATGCGTCACGAGCACCAGGGTTTGCCCCGGGTGCGCTGCCACCAGGCGCTGCACGGCCTCCATCACCCTGGTGTGAAACTGTCTCGTGCTCTCGCCGCCACCGGGCATGGCGTAATCGGCCTGGAACCTCACCCACTGCGACCAGGCCTCGGGATGTTGCGCCTTGATGTCGTCCACGCTCATGCCGTCGACCAGGCCAAAATTCTGCTCGCGCAGCGCCGCGTCGGCCATGCTGCGAAGCGCCAGCTGCTGCGCCACGGGCTGCGCCGTTTGCTGCGTGCGCAGCAGGTCGCTGGCATAGAGGTGATGGACCGCCTCCCCGGCCAGCCTGGCGCCCAGCCGCCGCGCCTGCTCGTGCCCGACGGTGTTCAGCGGCACATCGATCTGCCCCTGAAAGCGCAGCTCGCGGTTCCAGTCGGTTTCACCATGGCGCACAAGAATCAGTTCGGTCATGCGATCCATTATCCGGCAAGCGCGTCCAGCTGCCCAGCAAATTTCGCGAAAAACCAGCGCCAGCCCGCACAGGCACTGCGCGATAGGCTATTAGTTTTATAGCATCACGAGGGATCGCACCAGCGCCGTGCCGCTTGGCGAGCATCGACCGCGCAGGCCTGGCGCGCCCGCACTGGCGGGCCCGATCAGGCGCCGCCCAGGCCTCGCACTTTCTCCATCAGGCGCTGCTGCACCGAAGGCGAGACGAACTTGTCGACCTCGCCACCGAGCGTCGCGATCTCGCGCACAAAGGTGCTGGAGATGAACTGGTATTTGTCGCTGGGCGTGAGGAACACGGTCTCCACATCGGGCATCAGGCTGCGGTTCATGCCGGCGAGCTGGAATTCGTAGTCAAAATCGGTGACGGCGCGCAGGCCGCGCACCATGGCCTTGCCGCCGCGGGCCACGACAAAGTCGCGCAGCAGGCCGGCAAAGCTTTCCACCTCGACCTGCGGGTAGGGCTTGACCGCCTCGCGCGCCATCTCGATGCGCTCGGGCAGCGAAAACAACGCCTTCTTGTGGTGGCCGGCGGCGACGGCCACGATCACGCGGTCAAACAGCTGCGTGGCCCGGCGCACCACGTCCTCGTGGCCCAGGGTGATGGGGTCGAACGTGCCGGGGTAAACGGCAATCACATTGTGGGCCATGGTGCGCGTCTCCTGGGTAGCGGCGTGGGGCAGATTCGAGTCCCTGTTCAGCGCGCATTATGCAGTGCGCTGCACCGCGCGGCCGAGCAGGTGCGCATGGACCGCGCCGGCCTTCAGGTGACGCTGCACAGCCAGCCCGAAGGGCGCCAACTGCTCATCGGCCCAGGCCTTGGGTGCCTCCAGGTAGACATGGCCGCCCTCGGCCAAGGCGCGCGCAGCGGCCTGCAAGGCGGCTTCAAACAGGCCCGCGTCGAACGGCGGATCCAGCAATACCAGGTCCAGCGTGGCGGGCGCCTGCTGCTTCAGGGCCGCAATGCCGTCGCCGCGCCGGATCTGCACGGCGCTGGCCTGCAAACGGGATTGGACGGCCTTGAGCTGCGCCACCAGGGCGGCGTCCTGCTCGAGCAGCAGCACCTCGGCTGCGCCGCGCGAGGCAGCCTCGAAACCCAAGGCGCCGGTGCCGGCGAATGCGTCCAGGCAGCGCCAGCCCGTCAAGTCCTGGCCCAGCCAATTGAACAGGGTTTCGCGCACGCGGTCGGGCGTGGGGCGCAGGCCCGGTTTGCTGGCGACCGGCAGCTTGCTGCGCTTCCACTGGCCGCCGATGATGCGGACCTCACCGCCGCCGCGGGCCGGACTGGCCGAGGCGCCACCCTGCTTCGACAGACTCGGGCTGAGCGGCTTGGGGGCTGAAGTTTTCAAGGCTGGCCTCCCACCACGACCGTGACCATTTTCTCGGGCTGCAGCTTGCGCGCGAACGCGGCCTTGACGTCGGCCACCGTGATTTTTTCCACCTGCTTCGTCCAGCTGTCCAGGTAGCTCAGCGGCAGAGCGTTCCAGGCGATGTTGGCCACGTTGTCCAGCAGCTTGCGGTTGCTGTCGATGCGCAGCGCGAAGCCGCCGATCAGATTGTCCTTGGCGGCCTGGAGTTCGGCCTCGCTCGGGCCTTCGGCCACAAACTTCGCGAGCACCTCGCGTGCGACCTGCACGGCCTGGGCCGCCTGGTCGGGCCGGGTCTGCAGGCCCAAGGTGAAGGCGCCCGCATGCAGGCCCGGCGCGAAATAGCTGTAGACGCTGTAGCTCAAGCCCCGCTTTTCGCGGACCTCGGTCGACAGGCGCGAGACGAAACCGCCGCCGCCCAGGATGTAGTTGCCCACGGTCAGCGCGAAGAAATCGGGGTCGGCCCGCTGGTAGCCGGGCTGGCCGATGAAAACATGGGCCTGGGCCGATTCGAACGCGATGCGCCGCTCCTTGGCCGCAGCCAGCGGCTGGACTTCGGCGATGGCCGGCAGGCTCGCGCAGCTGCCTTGCGGCAGGCGCGACAGCAGGGTCGCTGCCAGCGAGTCGGCCTGCTCCCGCGTGACGGCGCCGACCAGGCTCAGCTTGGCGCGGCAGGGCGCGACCAGGCCGCTGTAGTAGGCCTGCATGTCGGCCACGACGATGCGCGCAAGCGTGGCCTCGCTCATTTCGTAGCCATAGGGATGGTCGCCGTAGACCGCGCTGGCGAACGCGCGGCTGGCGACGGTGGCGGGACGGGTGTTGACCTCCCTGAGCGAGGCCTTGATGCGCTCGCGCTCGCGCGCCCAGACGGCTTCGGGAAAGGCAGGCTCGCCGAGCTGGCGGGCCGCCAGCTGCACGGCCCTGGCCA
>JBOHHM010000194.1:0-10906 GCA_050725495.1 Burkholderiaceae bacterium
GCGGCACGCATAGTGGAAACGCTTGGACGCCATCGCCTGCATCTGACCCCGACGCTCGAAGCTCTCCGCGTAATGATCGGGCAGGAAGCCCAGATACTGGCCCGAGAGTATCAACAGAGCAATCGCCTCTTGATCAAATCCCGTGGCCTTGCGCGACAGCCGCGCCCGGTGGCTCAGCTCCATGTTGGGCGAGTGGTAGCCCAAGCCGGCAAAGTGGTAGGTGCGCAGCCGCTCCCAAGTCAGCTTGTTGTGGTCGGCACCAAACAGCGGGTGCAGCCGGGCACAATAGAGCAGCATGGTCTCCCCAAACAGGTCGGCGCACGCGAGGCTGCGTGAGCTGCGGTGCGCGGGAATGATGCCGACATGAAAGCTGCCACCGATGATGCCTCGTTCGATGGCGTTGATGGAGGCCACATGGATCTGCAGGCCTACCTCAGGCGCCTGCTTGGAAAACAGCGCTATAGCCTCGCTGATGCGCGACTCGGGGTTGCTTGCCGTCTTGTCGAAGATCGCGACCTCCAACTGCCCGCCCATGCGGCTGTGGATGTCATCGATGCTGCTGCGAAACACATCGACGCAGACGAGCAGGCGCAGCGTCTCATCGTAAACGCGCTGCCCCTCCGATGTCAGGGAGAACCCGGCCCGGCCCCGCCGACACAGCACCAGGCCGAGCCGGGTTTCCAGGTCCTTCACATGGCGGCTCACCGTGGAGGTGCCGATATTGAGCTCCAGCTCCGCGGCTGCCATGCCGCCGCAGTCCACGACGCTCTTGAAGACGTGCAGCAGCCGCAAGTCCATGTCGCTGAGCTGCCCAAGGATGGCGCGCTTTTTTTACTTGCATATTTCTTCAAGTAAACATCGATATTGCAGCATTTTAGAAGTAGAGAGCCATGGAAAAATCGACTTCACCTTGTTGCAAGTTCCACTTGCCCCATTTGTTTGCCCCTCTTCACACGCACAGGAGAAGTCCATGAGCACCCTGACCACCGAACCGCGAGCTGCCGCCGTGCGCACCGACGCCGCCTGGCTCGACGCCCACTGGATGCCCTACACGGGCAATCGCAACTTCAAGGCCGACCCGCGCATGATCGTGGAAGCCAAGGACTGCTACTACACCGACCTGCATGGTCGCAAGATCTTCGACGGACTCTCGGGGCTGTGGTGCTCGGGCTTGGGCCATGGCCGCCCTGAAATCACTGAAGCCGTGAGCCGACAGGTCGCGAAGCTGGACTACGCGCCGGCGTTCCAGCATGGGCATCCGCTCTCGTTCGAGCTGGCCAACAAGATCAAGGAACTGACCCCTGCGGGCCTGGACTACGTGTTCTTCACCGGCTCGGGCTCGGAAGCCGCCGACACCTCGCTCAAGATGGCGCGGGCTTACTGGCGCGCCAAGGGCCAGGCCGGCAAGACGCGCCTGATCGGCCGCGAGAAGGGCTACCACGGCGTCAACTTCGGCGGCATCTCGGTCGGTGGCATCGGTGCCAACCGCAAGATCTTCGGCCAGGGCGTGGAAGCGGACCACCTGCCCCACACCCAACTGGCCAGCAACGCCTTCAGCCGCGGCATGCCCGAGCAAGGCGCCGACCTGGCCGACCGTTTGCTGGACCTGATCGCGCTGCACGATGCGTCGAACATTGCAGCCGTGATCGTCGAGCCGTTCTCGGGCTCGGCCGGTGTCGTGATTCCGCCGCGGGGCTACCTGCAGCGCCTGCGCGAGATCTGCACCGCACACAACATCCTCTTGATCTTCGATGAGGTCATCACCGGCTTCGGCCGCGCCGGCGCGCTCTCGGGAGCCGACGCGTTCGGCGTCGTGCCGGACATCATGAACGTCGCCAAGCAGGTGACCAACGGCGCGCAGCCGCTGGGCGCTGTCGTCGTGAAGAAGGACATTTACGACACCTTCATGGCAGCCGGCGGGCCCGACTACATGCTCGAGTTTCCCCACGGCTACACCTACTCGGCCCATCCGGTGGCCTGCGCGGCCGGCATTGCTGCGCTTGACGTGCTGCAAAAGGAGGACATGATCGGCCGCGTGCGGGCACTGGCGCCGCATTTTGAGAACGCCGTCCACAGCCTCAAGGGCAGCAAGCACGTGGCGGACATCCGCAACTACGGCCTGGCCGCCGGCATCACCCTGTCGCCGCTGCCCGGCGAGCCGGCGCGCCGCCCGTACGAGGTGGCGATGGCCTGCTGGAAAAAGGGCTTCTACGTCCGCTATGGCGGCGACACCATCCAGCTCGCCCCGCCTTTCGTTGCAGAGAAGGCCGAGATCGACCGGCTGATCAATGCTTTGGGCGAGGCTCTGGCCGAAACCGCCTGAACACGGGAATCCCCAAGGCGTGGTCAGGGATGACCAAGCGGTGACCCGCGAGGGACAGGCCGGGCACCCCCATCGAGGGGTGCCGTGCGTGTCTCAGTGCGCCTGGTCCCAGTTCGGCCCTACCCCCACCTGGGCCAGCAGCGGCACCTTGAGTTGGGCCACGCCGGCCATCAGACGCGGGATTTCGGTCTTGAGCCAGTCGACCTCGGCCTCGGGCACCTCGAACACCAGTTCGTCGTGCACCTGCATGATCACGCGCGTCGCCCGCCGCTCGGCGTCCAGCACCTGCTGCACCTTGACCATGCTCTTCTTGATCAGGTCGGCGGCCGTGCCCTGCATGGGCGCGTTGATGGCCGCGCGCTCGGCAGCGCTGCGGCGCGGGCCATTGGGTGAGTTGATTTCGGGCAGGTACAGGCGCCGGCCGAACACGGTCTCGACATAGCCCTTGGCCTTGGCACCGACCCGGGTCTGGTCCATGTAACGCTTGACGCCGGGGTAGCGCTGAAAGTAGCGCTCGATGTAGTTCTTGGCCGCCGTGTTATCGATGCCCAGATTGCGCGCCAGGCCGAAGCTGCTCATGCCGTAGATCAGGCCGAAGTTGATGACCTTGGCGTAGCGGCGCTGCTCGCTGCTGACCTGGTCGGGCGTCACGCCGAACACCTCGGCCGCGGTCGCGCGGTGCACGTCCAGGCCTTCATGGAAGGCGCGCAGCAGCGATTCGTCTTCGCTGATATGGGCCATGATGCGCAGCTCGATCTGGCTGTAGTCGGCACTCGCGATCACGCTGCCCGCGGGCGCCACAAAGGCCTCGCGCACGCGCCGGCCTTCGGGCGTGCGCACAGGGATGTTCTGCAGGTTCGGGTCGTTGCTGGCCAGCCGGCCCGTCACCGCGACGGCCTGCGCGTAGTGCGTGTGCACGCGGCCGGTGCGCGGCAACGCCATCTGTGAGAGCTTGTCGGTATAGGTGCCCTTGAGTTTGGACAGGCCCCGGTGCTCGAGGATCTTGGCCGGCAGCGGGTAGTCCTCTGCGAGCTTTTCCAGCACCTCCTCGTCGGTACTGGGTGCGCCAGTCGCGGTTTTCTTGACGACCGGCAGGCCCAGCTTGGTGAAGAAAATCTCGCCGATCTGCTTCGGTGACCCGAGGTTGAACGGCTGGCCGGCCAGCTCGTGCGCTCCCTGCTCGAGCTGCAGGATGCGCTGGCCGAGTTCATGGCTTTGCGCGGCCAGGGTGGGCGCGTCGATCAGCACGCCGTTGCGCTCGATGCGGTACAGCGCCTCGCTGCTCGCGATCTCGAGCTCGTAGATGGAGCGCAGCCTGGCGTCGGCCTGCAGCCGCGGCCACAGGGCCCGGTGCACATCGAGCGTCTGGTCCGAGTCCTCGCACGAATACTCGGACGCGCGGGCGATGTCGACCTGCGAGAACGGGATCTGCTGCGCGCCCTTGCCGCACAGGTCTTCGTAGCTGATGCCGCTGCGCCCCAGGTGGCGCTCGGCCAGGCTGCTCAGGCCATGGGGTTTGTGCACTTCGAGCACATAGCTTTGCAGCATGGTGTCGTGCGCATAGCCCTGCACCTCGATGCCGTGGTTGGCAAACACATGGCGGTCGTATTTGATGTGCTGGCCGAGCTTGGGCTTCAAGGGGTTTTCCAGCCAGGGCTTGAGCCGGGCCAGCACCTCGTCGCGCGGCAGTTGGGTGGGCGCGTCGGGGTAGTTGTGCATCAGCGGGATATAGGCCGCCTCGCCCGGCTTCACGCTGAAGCTGATGCCCACGATTTCGGCGCGCATCTCGTCGAGCGAGGTGGTTTCGGTGTCGACCGCCACGAGCTCGGCGGCTTGCAGGCGCGCCAGCCAGGCATCGAAGGCGTCCCAGCTCAGAACGGTGTCATAGGCCAGCGCTGTGACCTGCGACCGTGCGGGAACGGGCTCGGCGAACAGGTCCTGCGTGGCGCCGGGGGCCACGACGGGCGGCGCGGCGGCGCTGTCGCCCGCCCCCAGGGCCTTGACCAGGCCCTTGAACCCGAATTGCTCGTAAAAAACCTTTAAAGCCCCCGTGTCCTGGTCGCCAAGCGCTATTGAATCCATAGCAGGCAGACCGTCGACATAGGCTGAGAGGTTGCAGTCGGTCTTGATGGTCAGCAGCTCGCGGCCCTTGGGCAGCCAGTCGAGCGCCTGGCGCAGGTTCTCTCCAGCCGCACCCTTGACCTCGCCGGCACGCGCCACCAGCGCGTCGAGCGAGCCATATTCCTGCAGCCATTTGGCTGCGGTCTTGGGGCCGACCTTGGCCACGCCCGGCACGTTGTCCACGGCGTCGCCGACCAGGGTCTGGTAGTCGATCATCAAGGCCGGTGGCACGCCGAACTCGGCCGTCACACCGGCCACATCGCGCTTCTTGCCGCTCATGGTGTCGATGATCGTGATCTGCTCGTTGACCAGCTGGCTCAGGTCCTTGTCGCCGCTGGAAATCACGACCGCGATACCCTGCTGCGCGGCCGTGACGGCCAGGGTGCCGATCACATCATCGGCCTCCACACCGGGCACGGCCAGCACCTTCCAGCCCAGCAGGCGCACGACCTCGTGGATGGGCTCGATCTGGCTGCGCAGATCGTCCGGCATGGGCGAACGGTTGGCCTTGTACTCGGGGTAGAGCGCGTCGCGAAACGTCGGGCCCTTGGCGTCGAACACGCAGACCGCGTAGTCGGTTCGCACCTCCTTGCGCAGGGCCTGCATCATGTTGATCATGCCGCGGATCGCGCCGGTAGCCGGGCTGGCCGGGTCGCCCGGCACGGCACGCAGGTCGGGCATGGCGTGAAAGGCGCGGTACAGGTAGCTGGAACCGTCGACCAGCAGCAGGGTTTTTTTGTCGCTCGTGATTTCGCTCATCATTCGATTGTGCATTGCCTACAATTGAGTCATGCGCGCCACCCTCCCCCTGATCGCCCTGTTATGCTGCCAGGCCGTCCTGGCGCAGGCCCCTGCCCCGAGCCCGGCCCAGACTCCCAGGGTGGAGCGGCGCATCGAGCGCATCCACATAGAGGACGGTGGCACCAAGGTGGACGAAGTGCGCTACGGCGGCGAAACCCAAAGCGTCACCGTGCAACCCAAGCTCGACGTCCCCCCCTACGAAATCCAGCCGACCGACGGCGCCCGCAGCCGCCCCGCCAGCCGCGACGGCTCTGGCACACCGACCGGCCAGCGTGTCTGGAACGTCCTGAATTTCTGAAATATTCTTTCACCGATGGCTGTATTCACCGAAGTCTCTTTTGAGGAGGCGCGCAAGCTGCTGCGCCGGCTGAACCTGGGGGAACTGAGCGCGCTGCGTGGCATCGAGGGCGGCATCGAGAACACCAACTACTTCGCCACCACCGAAGGCGGCGAGTATGTGCTCACCCTGTTCGAGCGCCTGAGCTTTGAGCAATTGCCGTTCTACCTGCACCTCATGAAACATTTGGCGCATCGCGGCATTCCCGTGCCCGACCCGGCGGCCGACCGCAGTGGCGACATCCTGCACACCGTCCAGGGCAAACCCGCCGCTGTCGTGAACCGGCTGCGCGGCAAGAGCCAGCTCGCGCCCGGCCCCGCGCACTGCGCGGCCGTGGGTGCGATGCTGGCGCGCATGCACCTGGCCGCGCGCGACTTCAACCGCCAGCAGCCCAATCTGCGGGGCCTGCCCTGGTGGAACGAGACCGTGCCGGTCGTGCTGCCCCATCTGGACGCCGCCCAGGCCGCGCTGCTGCAAAGCGAGCTGGCCTACCAGAACCATGTGGCCGCTTCGCCGGCCTATGCGGCGCTGCCGCGCGGCCCCATCCATGCCGATCTGTTCCGCGACAACGTGATGTTCGAGGGCGAGCAGCTCACCGGCTTGTTCGACTTCTACTTCGCGGGGGTGGACAGCTGGCTGTTCGACCTGGCCGTGTGCCTGAACGACTGGTGCATCGATCTGGCCAGCGGCGCCCACGATGCCCTTCGCGCCGACAGCCTGATCGCGGCTTATGCCAGCGTGCGGCCGCTGACCGTCGCCGAGCGCCAGCTGCTGCCGGCCCTGCTGCGCGCCGGCGCCCTGCGCTTCTGGATTTCGCGGCTGTGGGACTACCACCTGCCGCGCGAAGCCGCCATGCTCACAGCCCACGACCCCTCGCACTTCGAGCGGGTGCTGCGCGAACGGGTTCGCCACCCGGTCACGCTCTGAACTGGCGCTGCCAACCTTACGAATCATGAAACTGAACCTCGTTCCCGCGCGTGCCGGCATTCAATGGGTCAAGCTCGGCATTCAAACCTTCTTCAAGCAGCCGCTCGCACTGTCGGGCCTGTTCTTCATGTTCATGGCGATCATGTCGATCGCCACGCTGGTGCCGCTGATCGGTGGTGCGCTGGCACTGGCCTTGCTGCCGGCCGCCACGCTGGGCCTGATGGCCGCCACGCAGGAAGCGACCCGGGGCAAGTTCCCCATGCCGTCGATCCTGGTGAGCGCCTTTCGCGCTGGCCAGCAGCGCCTGCAGGCCATGATGGTACTGGGCGGGCTGTACGCCGTGGGCTTTCTGCTGGTGATGGGCATCTCGGCCCTGTTCGACGGCGGGCAGTTCGCCAAGCTCTACCTGGTGGGCGGCAAGATCACGCGCGAGATGCTGCTGGCCCCCGAGTTCCAGCTGGCCATGTGGGTCGCCATGGGCTTGTACCTGCCGCTGTCGCTGCTGTTCTGGCACGCGCCGGCGCTGGTGCACTGGCATGGCGTGCCGCCGCTCAAAAGCCTGTTTTTCAGCCTCGTGGCCTGCTTTCGCAATTTCTGGGCCTTCACCGTGTTCGCCCTGGCCTGGGCCGCCGTCTTCATGCTGGTGGGCCTGGTGCTCACCACCGTTGCCGCCCTGATCGGCAGCCCGGACATGGCGGCCCTGCTCATGATGCCGGCCGCCCTGGTCATGGCCGCGATGTTCTTCACCTCGATTTACTTCACGTTTCGTGATAGCTTTGTGACCTCCGACGCCGACATCTGATAGCAAGGACGCATGCCATGACACAGCACAGCCTGCAGGGCCGCAGCGAACGGGAAATCCTCTGGTTCCAGCGCCGCAGCTTCCTGCAGGCCACCGCGCCGTGGCCAGCGTCTGGGGCAAGGGCACGAGCCGCCAGATCGTCACACCCACGCTGACAGCGGGCATACGTGGCACCGGCGTCTACACCGAAATCTTCGCGAACCAGAACAACCGCGGCTATTTTTGCAACTGCTACGGCGTGGTGAACCTGGCCGCCGGCCCTGACAAAACGGTGAGCCGCTCCAGCTACCACCAGGCGTTCTGGGGCGAGGTCGAGCCCAGGGCCGGGCGCTTTCTGACCCCGGCCCAGGCCATCAACCACACGGACGAAGAATTGGAATTCCTGGCCCGGCTGGTCAACCAGCAAACCGCCTGGCAGGCCTTGGGGCGCAAAGGCGTCAAGGATGGCAAGGGCTACATGGAGGAGCGGCCGGCGCAGACCCACCCGGCCGACAGCCGGCCGCAAGGCTGAGGATGCGGGTCAAGAGCCGTTTGCAGCGCGCCCCCGCTCTCAAGAAAACGCCGGGCCGCCCCAAGTTTTCTTGCACCCCCTCGGGGGGCCTGACGCGAAGCGGCAGGGCTGGGGGCGCTCAATTGTTCTTGCTCTTGTACTCGGCAATCGCCTTGGCCAGATCGGCATATTCCTCGCAGCTCGTATTGCCGCAAATCTTTTCGAGCTCGGCCAGATGCTTCTCGGCCTCGTCGGGCTTTTTGTCGATCAGGTAGGCCTCGCCTATGTACTCGTGCGCGCCCTTGTGCCGGGGGTTGAGCCTGAGCGCCGTGCTGTAGTGCTCGAAGGCCTTGGCCAGGTCGGGGTTGGCGCGCTTGCGGTAGCTGTAGCCCAACAGATTGTGGGCGTCGGGATTGCGCGGCTCCTCGCGCACCGCCTGGCTCAGCTCGAATGTAGCCCGGCTCCAGTCCTTGGCGTCGATGGCCTGGCGGGCCGTGGCCAGGCGCTCGCCGATCGAGGGGCCGGACGGCGTGTCGGCGGCAAACGCGGTGCCGGCAGCGAGTGCCAGGCAGACCATCAGTGGTTTGAACATGCTTGCCTCCAGTTGAGAACCCTTCGAATTCCCTGCGCTGGCAAAGTTTCGCGCCGGCTCAGACCGGCGTCAACTTGGCCACCGACAACGCCAGCCATTTCACGCCATGGCGCATGAACTTGACCTGGGCGCGCGCGTCCTCGCCCGAGCCCTCGAGCGTCAGCACCGTGCCTTCGCCGAACTTGGTGTGAAACACCTGCAGCCCCACGCGCAGGCCGTGCGAGGGCGCTGCCTTGCGCGCCGGCACCGGCGGGCTCGCAAAAGTCGCGGAATCCTTGCCAAAACTGCCACCAGCCCTTGAATACCGGTCGCCACCCGCTATCGAACTCGTAGCAAATCCCGAACCGAAACCCAGGTTCTTCGGTGTGATCCACTTGAGCGCCGCCTCCGGCAGCTCGTCGAAAAAGCGGCTCTTGAGGTTGTAGCGCGTCTGGCCATGCAGCATGCGGGTTTGCGAATGGCTCAGGTACAGGCGCTGGCGCGCCCGCGTGATCGCGACATACATCAGGCGCCGCTCCTCTTCCAGCCCCTCGTAGTCGCTCATCGAGTTCTCGTGCGGAAACAGGCCTTCTTCGAGCCCGGTGATGAACACGCAGTCGAACTCCAGGCCCTTGGCCGAATGCACCGTCATCAGCTGCACCGCGTCCTGCCCGGCCTGGGCCTGGTTGTCGCCGGACTCCAGCGCGGCGTGGGTCAGGAAGGCGGCCAGCGGCGACAGGGTCTCGCCTTCCGGCGTAACGCCGGGGGCTATCGCGGAATTGACGCCCCCCCATCCCCCCCCTTCCCCCAAGGGGAAGGGCGAGCCCGCCTCTTCGGCGGGCCCAGCCGCAGTTGCGGCTGGGTCAATACCTTGACTGGCCGGGCTCTGGCTCAGTTCGTCCACCGGCAGCGCCACCGCGTCGCGGCCAAAGCCTTCCTGGGTCACGAAGCTCTCGGCCGCGTTGACCAGTTCTTCCAGGTTCTCGATGCGGTCGGCGCCTTCGCGGTCGGCCTTGTAATGCTCGATCAGGCCGCTGTGGTCGAGCATTAGTTCGATGATTTCACGCAGCGTGAGCCCCTGCGTCTGCTCGCGCAGCACGTCGATCTTGGCGACAAACGCGCCGATGTTGGCGCCGGCCTTGCCCGTGACCGTGCTCACCGCGTCGTGCAGCGAACAGCCGGCCGCGCGGGCCGCGTCCTGCAACTGCTCGATGCTGCGCGCGCCGATGCCGCGCGGCGGGAAGTTGAGCACGCGCAGAAAGCTGGTGTCGTCGTGCCGGTTCTCCAGCAGGCGCAGGTAGGCCAGCGCGTGCTTGATTTCAGCGCGCTCGAAAAAGCGCAGGCCGCCGTAGACGCGGTAAGGCACGGCGGCATTGAACAGCGCGGTTTCGATCACGCGGCTTTGCGCATTGCTGCGGTAGAGCACGGCGATCTCCTTGCGGTCCCTGCCCTCGCGCACCAGTTGGCGGACCTCCTCGACCAGCCACTGCGCCTCGGCAAAGTCGCTGGTCGATTCATAGACCCGCACCGGCTCACCGGGACCCTGGTCGGTGCGCAGGTTCTTGCCCAGGCGCTTCTTGTTGTAGCTGATCAGTTCGTTGGCCGAATCCAGGATGTTGCTGTGACTGCGGTAGTTCTGCTCGAGCTTGATCTGGTGCGCGACGTTGAACTCGCGCACGAAGTCGGCCATGTTGCCCACGCGTGCGCCGCGAAACGCGTAGATGCTCTGGTCGTCGTCGCCGACGGCAAACACGCTGTTGTGCGAGTCAGCCGTCGCATCGCCCGGCAGCGGCGCGAACATCTTGATCCACGCGTATTGCAGCCGGTTCGTATCCTGGAACTCGTCGATCAGGATGTGGCGGAAGCGCCGCTGGTAATGCTCGCGCACGGGATCGTTGTCGCGCAGCAGCTCGTAGCTGCGCAGCATCAGCTCGCCGAAGTCGACCACGCCTTCGCGCTGGCACTGTTCCTCGTAGAGCTGGTAGATCTCGACCTTCTTGCGCGTTTCCTCGTCGCGCGCGTCGACCATGTTGGGGCGCAGGCCGTCTTCCTTGCAGCCGGCGATGAACCACTGCGTCTGCTTGGCCGGAAAACGCTCGTCGTCGACATTGAACTGCTTCATCAAGCGTTTGATCGCGCTCAACTGGTCCTGCGTGTCCAGGATCTGGAAGCTCTGCGGCAGGTTGGCGAGCTTGTAGTGGGCGCGCAGGAAACGGTTGCACAGGCCGTGGAAAGTGCCTATCCACATGCCGCGCACGTTGACCGGCAGCATCGCCCCCAGTCGCGTCATCATTTCTTTGGCGGCCTTGTTCGTGAAGGTCACGGCCATCACGCCGCCGGGCGAGATCTGCCCGCTCTGCAGCAGCCAGGCAATGCGGGTGGTGAGCACGCGGGTCTTGCCCGAACCGGCACCGGCCAGGATCAGCGCATGCTCATTGGGCAGGGTGACGGCGGCGCGTTGCTCGGGGTTGAGGCTGTGCAGCAGCGGGGAATCTTGGGTGGCTTCTGGGAACATGGGCCCATTGTAGAAAGCC
>JBOHHM010000195.1:0-4658 GCA_050725495.1 Burkholderiaceae bacterium
GCTCGACGATGCGGCGCAGGTCCGACACCAGCGCGTGCGCGCTGCCCACGATCTCGATCTCCTTGAGGATCGGCAGCGCCGGGTTCAGGGGCACGTTGCCGGGCTGCACGTTGCCCACGGCCACCAGGCGGCCACCGACCGCGAGCGAGCGCATGCTCGAGCCGAAAGTGGGACCGCCGGCGATCTCGATCACGGCATCGACGCCGGCACCGCCGGTGAGCTCGCGCACAGCCTTGTGGAACTGGCCGTCGGGCGCGGCGACCACCTCATGGGCGCCGACTTGGCGAAGCTGCTCGATCTTGCGCTCGGACGAGGTGGTGGCGATCACCCGCAGCCCCAGCAGCCGGGCCAGTTCGACCGTGTGCAGGCCCACGCCGCCACTGGCGGCCGTCACCAGAACGGTGTCACCGGGCAGCAGGCGCGCGCGGTTCAGCGCGTGATAGCCCGTGCCCACGGCGCAGCTGAGGATGGCGCCCATGTCGAGGTCGATGCTGACCGGCAGCGGCACGGCATTGCGCGGGCTGGCGATGACAAACTCGCCATACCCGCCGGAGATCTCCTCGCCGTAGAAGCCCGGGCCCGAGCGGCACAGGTTGTCGCGCCCGGCCCGGCAGGCCGCGCACACGCCGCACGAGATGCGCTGCGTGAGCGCGACGCGGTCACCCGGTTTGAAGCCCTCGACCAGCGCGCCGACCTCTTCGACCGTGCCCGCGATCTCATGGCCCATCACGCAGGGCGTGTGGGTGTCCGGGAAGTGCCCCTCGCGATTGAGAAGGTCGTGGCCGCATACGCCGCAGGCAGCCACACGCACCAGCATCTGGTCGGCGCGCCAGGTGGGCGTGTCGGCACGCCCGTATTGCAGGACCTCGGGGCCGCCGAACTTGGTGAGAACGGTGGCTTTCATCGCCGCGCTTCCCCCCAGCCGATCCAGCGCATAGCCGATGCGCCCATGATCTGCTCGAGCTGCGCGGCATCGAGAAAGGGCATGTGTTCGGTGAACATGGTGATCGCCTCCTGGTAGGAACAGGCTTTGCGCGTGAGGTCCGTTCCCCAGAGACACCGCTGCGCGCCGAAAGCATCGACGACGCGCCGCACATGCGGGTGCATGTCGCAAAAAGGGAAAGACTGGCTCGAATGCGCGGGCAGCGCGGACAGCTTCACCGCGATGCCCGGGTAGCGCGCCAGCGGCAGCAGCGCCTCGACGGCCCTGTCCACCACCTCGCCCTTGTCCTCGACGAACAGGTTGAGGTGATCGATGATGAAGCGAATGCGCGGCCACCGCTCGGCGAGCCTGGCGATCTCGTCGACCTGCTGCGGCGCCCATATCATCACCGGCAGCGCGAGCCGATCGGCCTCGGGCCAGAACCAGTCGGCCGTGCCGTCCTTGAGCCACGAAACCTTGCGGTAGGGCGGAAACGTCAGGCGCACGCCGATCCAGCCGGCATTCGGCCACTCGGCCACGAGGGTTCGACTCTCGGCCTTGTCCAGGCCCAGGATGCCCATCACGCGGAAACGATCGGGCCATTGCTTCGCGGCCGCCACGCAGGCCGCATTGGCCGCGCCGTTGCCCGGCACCAGGTAGGCGCGCGACACGCCGGCCGCGTCCATCTCGGCCACCACGGCCTGCGGCGGCATCAGCGTCTGCATCATGCGCGTGGCGAATTCCTCGGCGCCCGGCTCGAACAGGTGGATCTGGCTGTCGATCAATTGCATGGAGGAGCTTCCTTCAAAGCACGCCGGCGACTTCGGCTGCGGCGAACATCTCGGTGGCCACGCGTTCGCGGTGGAAGGCGGCATCGCCGAACGCGTACTCGAACAGCTTGCCGCGCTTGAGGTAGAAGTGGATGTCGTAGTCCCAGGTGAAGCCCACGCCGCCGTGGATCTGCAGCGCGTCGTTGCAGACCGCGCGGCAGGCATCGCCCGCTACGGCCTTGGCCATGGACACCGCCAGTCGCAGCGCGGCGTCGTCCTCGCCCACGGCCCAGGCCGCGTAATAGGCGGCGGTGCGCGCGCCCTCGAGAGCGACCAGCATGTCGGCGCACTTGTGCTTGATCGCCTGGAACGAGCCAATCAGCCGGTCGAACTGAGTGCGCTGCTTTGCATACGCCACCGCGATGTCCAGCGCCGCCGCGGCGATGCCCGCCATCTGCAGCGAAGCGGCCAGCGCGCTGGTCTCCAGCAGATGCGTCAGCGCGCGCGCATCGGGCCCCTCGCCCGCAGGCTGCGCGCTCGCGCCATCGAACACCACCTTGCCCAGCAGGCTGTCGGCATCGACGGCGCGGTGCGCCTGCGTCGAGACGCCGCGCTGGTTTGCTTCGCACAGGAACAAACCTGCCGAGCCGCCGTAAGGCTTGGCCGACACCAACAGGTGCGTTGCGCAGCCCGCACCGGGCACCAGGATCTTTTCACCGCGCAGGCGCCACTCGCCACCGGCCACGCGTTCGGCGGCCAGCGTCACTTCCGTGGCTTGGTGGCCGGCACCGGACTGCGCGTGGGCGAAGGCGATGCGGCACTCGCCCGCGGCAATGCGCGGCAGCAGGCTCTCGCGTTGGCCCGGCGTGCCAAAGCGCGCGATGACGTCGCTGGCCAGCAGCGTGTCCGCCATCGACGCGGGCACCAGGGCGCGGCCGAACTCCTCGAGCACCAGCGCCAGGTCGACGAAGCCCAGGCCCGCGCCGCCCTGCGCCTCGGGCACCAGCAGGGTCTGCAGGCCCAGTTCGCACAGGCCGCGCCAGAGTTCGGACGAAAAGGTCCCCGGTGCGGCGCGCAGCTTGCGCGGACCCCACTGGTCGTCCAGAAAGGTTCGCACGCTGTCGCGTAGCTGGTACTGCTCGGAATTGAAATCGAAGTCCATGGCCGCCTTATTTCGGCAGTCCGAGCACGCGCTCGGCCACGATGTTGCGTTGAATCTCGGAGGTGCCCGAATAAATGGTCATCGCGCGCGACTGCAGGAAGCGGTGCGGGAAGAGCCCACCTGCCAGCGCATCCGCATCGCCCGCCGCCAGCGCCGACTCGGCGCCTGCGACCTCGATCGCGACCTCGGTTAGGCGCTGGTACATGTGGCTCCAGTACAGCTTGGTGAAGGAAGACTCCTGCCCCAGCGGCTGGCCCTTGGACAGGCGGCTCAGGCCCCGCAGGCCACCCAGGCGCACGAGCTCCAGCTCAATGAAGCTCGCCGCCAGCTTCTGCCGCACGACCGGGTCCTGGCTCACCGCGCGTCCACCGCGCTGCGTCTTGGCCGCCAGCTGCAGCAGGCGGTCGAAGTCGCGCCGGAAACGCACCTGGCGCGGCATCGCCTCTTCGGGCCCGCGCTCGAACTGCAGCGTGGTCATGGCGATCTTCCAGCCCTGGTTCAACTCGCCCACCAGGTTGTCCGCCGGCACCCGCACGCCGTCGAAGAACACTTCGCTGAACTCGGTCTCGCCGGTGATCTGCACCAGCGGACGGATGGTGATGCCTGGCGTTCGCATGTCCACCAGCAGAAAGCTCAGGCCCTTGTGCTTGGCCGCGCTCGTATCGGTGCGCGCGAGCAGGATGCACCACTGCGCATACTGCGCGAAGCTGGTCCAGATCTTCTGGCCATTGACCACGTACACGTCGCCCTCACGCACGGCGCGCGTGCACAGCGAGGCCAGGTCCGAGCCGCTATTGGGTTCGGAAAAGCCCTGGCACCACACCTCCTGGCCGCTGAGGATGGCGGGCAGGAAGCGCTTCTTCTGCGCGTCGCTGCCGTGCGCCATGAGGGTGGGGCCCGTGAGGTTGCGGCCAATGATGTTGACGCTGTCGGGCGCGTCGGCGCGTGCCATCTCCTCGAGAAAGATTGCCTGCTCCACCGGCGTCGCGCTGCGCCCGCCGTATTCCCTAGGCCAGGCAATGCCCGACCAGCCGCCGCGGTACATCCGCTTTTCCCATTCGAGGCAGAAGGCGAAGCGCTCTGCCTCATCGTCCGGAACGAACACGGTCTTGCCCCAGCCGGCCGGCAGGTTCTCCGCCAGCCACTTGCGCAACTCCTGGCGCAGGGCCGCTTCCGAAGGCGAGTCTCTGAAATCCATCTTGGTGATTGCCTCTCAGCGGCCGCGAAACCGCGGCGCGCGTTTCTCGCGAAAGGCCAGCAGGCCTTCGCGGTGATCGTCGGTGGACAGGGCGACCGCCAGCGCGTACGACTCGAGCTCCACCAGCTCCTCGAGCGAAGCCGTGGGCGCCAGATTGAGCAGCGACTTGGTCAGCCCGATGGCGGCCGTGGCACCGCGCGCCAGCTCCTGCGCCAGCGCCGTGGCCCGGGGCATCAGTTCGTCGGCGGCCACCACCTCGTTGACCAGGCCCAGCGCGTGCGCCTCGCTCGCGCCCAGCATGCGGCCAGTGAAGCACAGCTCCTTGGCGCGGTTCAGGCCGATCAGGCGCGTCAGCAGGTAGAGCGCGCCGGTGTCGGGCACCAGGCCCACCTTGACGAAGGCTTGGCTGAACTTGGCGTGATCGGACGCGATGCTGATGTCGCAGGCCAGGGCGAGGTTCATGCCCGAACCGACGGCCGCGCCGTTGACCGCGGCGATCACCGGTTTTTCGAGCCGCACCAGCGGCATCAGCACCCGGGTGAGCATGCGGTGCAGCTTGTGCCGCCCTTGCAGCGGCGTGGGCTCGGCCACGCCTTCCATCTCGCC
>JBOHHM010000196.1:0-4239 GCA_050725495.1 Burkholderiaceae bacterium
CAGGGCATGTTCCTGGTCGATCGCTCGGGGCGCATCGTGTGGGTCAACGAGGGCTACAAGCGCTTCCTGCCGGCGCTGGGCTTTTCCTCGGTGGACCAGTTCGTGGGCCACATGGTGGAGGAGGTGATTCCCAACACGCTGATGCGGCGTGTGCTGGAAACCGGGGAACCGATCCTGATCGACCTGCTGACCAACAGGGCCGGCACCTTTGTGGTGAGCCGCATTCCCTTGCGTCACGAAAGCGGCGAGTTGATCGGCGCCATCGGCATTGTGCTGTTCGACCATCCCGAAACCACCTTGCAGCCGCTGATCAGCAAGTTCGCCCGGCTGCAGCGCGAGCTCGATGATGCGCGGCGCGAACTGGCGAGCCAGCGCGCCAACCTGAGCCAGGGCCAGCGCCAGTCCAAATACACGTTTGCCAGCTTTGTCGGCACCAGCGCGGCGGCCGTGGAGGTCAAGCGTCAGGCCCGTCGCGCGGCCCAGTCGTCCAGCCCGGTGTTGTTGCTCGGTGAAACCGGCACCGGCAAGGAACTGCTGGCCCATGCCATTCATGCCTCCTCGGCCCGTTCGCGCGGGCCCTTTGTCAGCGTCAATATCGCAGCGGTCCCCGACACGCTGCTCGAGGCCGAGTTCTTTGGCGTGGCGCCGGGGGCCTATACCGGCGCCGAGCGCAAGGGGCGCGACGGCAAGTTCCGGCTGGCCGATGGCGGCACGCTGTTTCTCGACGAAATCGGTGACATGCCGCAGGCCCTGCAGGCCAAGCTGCTGCGCGCCTTGCAGGAAGGGGAGATCGAGCCGCTGGGCTCCAACAAGCTCGTGCCCTTCGATGCGCGGGTGATCGCGGCCACTTCGCGCGACCTCGGCGCGCTCGTGCGCGAGGGCCGCTTTCGCGAAGACCTGTACTATCGCCTCCATGTGCTGCCGATTCGCGTGCCGCCGCTGCGCGAGCGCCGCAGCGACATCCCGGCTTTGGTGGAGGTGCTGGGCGAGGATATGGCCTTGCGCAATGGCGCACCGCTGCCCGAACTGACGCCCGATGCGCTGGCGCTGCTGTCGGCGCAAAGCTGGCGTGGCAATATCCGTGAACTGCGCAATGTGCTGGAGCAGGCCGCCATGCGCAGCGACTCCGACCGCATCGGCGCAGCGCAGCTCGAAGCGGTGCTGCGCGAAGCCGGCATCGAACAGATTGCCCCGGCGCCGCTGCCCGGCTGCGAGGATGGCGCATCCCCCATACGTTCGGCCGAAGCGCTGCGCCCACTGGCCGAGCAGGTGGCCCAGCTGGAGCGCCAGGCCATCGCCGCGGCCCTGTCGGCTACCGGGGGCAACAAGCTGGCTGCGGCCCGGATGCTGGGCATTTCACGCGCGACCCTCTATGGCCGGCTCCAGGAATCTGTCTTATTTTCAGTCAACTGTCTTTTTTAAATACACTCGAACTGTCTGAAGTTTGGGCAATCCTTGTATTTTTCTAAAAATATCTATGTAAATCAATGGGTTACGTCTTGGCACGGCTTGTGCGTAAGGGATGCGGGTTTAGTCGTCATCACTGAGGAGACTTTCATGCACCGTCGCACCTGGGTTGCCCTGGCAGCACTTGCCACCACCACATTGGCTTCCACATGGGCCTTCGGCCAAGCCCATGAAATCCGCATTGCCCATGTCTACAGCAAGACCGGGCCGCTGGAGGCCTACGGCAAGCAAACGGCCACCGGTTTCATGATGGGGCTGGATTACGCCACCGGCGGCACGATGATGGTTGCAGGAAAGAAGCTCGTCGTGATCGAAAAGGACGACCAGGGCAAGCCCGACCTCGGCAAGTCGCTGCTGGCTTCGGCCTACTCGGACGACAAGGCCGACATCGCGGTCGGCCCCACTTCGTCGGGTGTGGCGCTGGCCATGCTGCCGGTCGCCGAGGAATACAAGAAGATCTTGCTGGTCGAGCCCGCCGTGGCCGACTCCATCACCGGCGACAAATGGAACAAGTACATTTTCCGCACGGGCCGCAACAGCTCGCAGGATGCCATTTCCAACGGCGTGGCGGTGGACAAGGCCGGCGTGAGCGTGGCCACGCTGGCGCAGGACTATGCGTTCGGCCGCGATGGTGTCAAGGCCTTCAAGGATTCGATCAAGAAGGCCAAGGTGGTTCATGAGGAATACCTGCCCACCACGACGACCGACTTCACGGCTGGCGCCCAGCGCCTGATCGACAAGCTCAAGGATCTGCCGGGGCGTAAGGTGATCTTCATCATCTGGGCCGGTGCCGGCAACCCGTTCAAGATCGCCGATCTGGACCTCAAACGCTACGGCATCGAGATCGCCACCGGCGGCAACATCCTGCCGGCCATGGCGGCCTACAAGAACTTCCCCGGCATGGAAGGCGCAACCTACTACTACTTCGGCATTCCGAAGAACCCGGTCAACGAAGCCCTGGTGTCGCGCCACTACAGCCAGTTCAAGGCGCCGCCGGACTTCTTCACGGCCGGCGGCTTCTCCTCCGCCATGGCGGTCGTGACGGCGCTGAAAAACAGCAAGGGTGACGCCAGTGCCAACACCCTGATCAAGACCATGGAAGGCATGAGTTTTGAGACGCCGAAAGGCAAGATGACCTTCCGCAAGGAAGACCACCAGGCCATGCAGAGCATGTACCACTTCAAGATCAAGGTCGACCCGGCATTCGCCTGGGGCGTGCCTGAGCTGGTGCGCGAAATCAAGCCCGAAGAGATGGACGTGCCGATTCGCAACAAGCGCTGAGTTGCGTTCTGCCATGCTCCAGACCACGGGACTTACGATCCGCTTCGGCGGCCATGTGGCGGTCAACAGCGTGAGCTGCTCGTTCGCGCCGGGCACGCTGACGGCCATCGTCGGCCCCAACGGCGCGGGCAAGACCACCTACTTCAACCTGATCTCGGGTCAGCTCAAGGCCAGCAGCGGCATGGTCACGCTCGACGGGCGGGACCTGTCGGGCCTCAGTGCCTCGGCCCGCACGCACGCGGGGCTGGGGCGGGCCTTCCAGCTGACCAACCTGTTTCCGAACCTGTCGGTGCTGGAAAACGTACGCCTGGCCGTTCAGGCCACGCGCAGCGGGGCGCACCGGCGCGGGCTGAATCTGTGGAGCATCTGGAGCGACCACCGGGCCCTGACCCGGCGGGCCGAGGACATCCTGCAGGCGGTGGCCATGCACGAGCAGCAGCAGACGGTCGTGGCGAGCCTGCCGCATGGCGACCAGCGCAAGCTCGAGGTGGCCCTGCTGATGGCGCTGGAATCGCAGGTGTTCATGTTCGATGAGCCGACGGCCGGCATGAGCGCCGACGAGGCGCCGGTCATCCTCGACCTGATTCGACAGCTCAAGCAGGACAAGAGCAAGACCATTTTGCTGGTCGAGCACAAGATGGACGTGGTGCGCGAACTCGCCGACCGCATCATCGTGCTGCACAACGGCACGCTGGTGGCCGATGGGGAGCCGGCGACCGTGATCGCCTCGCCCGTCGTTCAGGAGGCTTACCTCGGCGTGACCCCTCAACCCGCCAAGGAGGCCGCATGAACAACGCGCTGCTGACGTTGGAAGGCGTGCACACCCACATCGGCGCCTACCACATCCTGCACGGCGTGGACCTGATGGTGCCGCGCGGCCAGCTCACCATGCTGCTGGGGCGCAACGGCGCCGGCAAGACCACCACGCTGCGCACCATCATGGGCCTGTGGCGGGCGTCGCAGGGCCTCGTCACGTTCGCGGGGCGCGACATCACGGGGCTGAACACGCCGCACATCGCGGCGCTCAACATCGCCTACGTGCCGGAGAACATGGGCATCTTTGCCGACCTCACGGTCAAGGAAAACATGCTGCTGGCCGCGCGCGAGGCCAAGCGCGCGAACCAGATGGACGAGGCCCGGCTGGAGTGGATCTTTTCGCTGTTCCCCGCGGTCGAGAAGTTCTGGAACCATGCGGCCGGCAAGCTCTCGGGCGGGCAAAAGCAGATGCTGGCTGTGGCGCGGGCCATCGTGGAGCCGCGCGAACTGCTGATTGTGGACGAGCCCAGCAAGGGCCTGGCGCCGGCCATCATCAACAACATGATCGACGCCTTCGCCGAGCTCAAGGCCGGCGGCGTGACCATCCTGCTGGTGGAGCAGAACATCAACTTCGCCAAGCGGCTGGGCGACAGCGTGGCCGTGATGGACAACGGCCGCGTCGTCCATGCGGGCTCGATGCAAGCCCTGGCAGAAGACGAGGCCCTGCAGCAATCG
>JBOHHM010000197.1:0-4332 GCA_050725495.1 Burkholderiaceae bacterium
ACGAGGCTGAGAAAAGGGCTGCCGAGGAAGCCGCGGAGGCCTTCAAACCGGTGCTGGCCAGACTCAAGGAGGCGCTCAAGGACAAGGCCGAGGACGTGCGAGTCACCTCGCGTCTGGTCGACTCCCCCGCCTGCCTGGTGGTGCAGGACGCCGGCATGAGCATGCAGCTGGCCCGCATGCTCAAGCAGGCCGGCCAAAAAGCGCCCGAGGTCAAACCGGTGCTCGAAGTCAACGCCGAGCATCCCCTGGTCAAAAAGCTCGAGGGCTCGGTGCACTTCAACGATCTGGCCCACATTCTGTTCGACCAGGCCCTGCTGGCCGAAGGCGGCCTGCCGGAGGATCCGGCGGCTTATGTGAAGCGGGTCAATGCCCTGCTGGCCTGATAGTCGAAAAAATCAGGCTTTGGCCCTTGAAGGGTGGCCGTGAGTTGCTATTGAATCAGTAGCATTGAAGCGGCTCTTCCCGCATCGCCTCGATCTGCTCCTGCAGCATCAGCACCTGCCCCTTCCAGTAGTCGCTCGTTCCGAACCACGGGAAGTTGATCGGGAAGGTCGGGTCGTCCCAGCGCCGCGCCAGCCAGGCGCTGTACTGGATCAGGCGCAGCGTGCGCAGCGGCTCGATCAGGGCCAGCTCGCGCCGGTCGAAGTCGCGGAACTGCTCGTAGCCGTCGATCAGGGCGCTGAGCTGGTGGGTGCGCTGCGCCCGCTCGCCTGAGAGCAGCATCCACAGGTCTTGCACGGCCGGGCCGCTGCGGGTGTCGTCCAGGTCGACAAAGTGCGGGCCGCCGCCGGGCAGGTCGGCCGGGGTCCACAGGATGTTGCCGGGATGGCAGTCGCCATGCAGCCGGATTTTCTGAATGGATGCGTCTGTAGCTCCCGTGCAAAGGGCGCTACCCGCTATCAAATCAAGAGCATCCTGGCAGGCGCTCTGCCAGGCCGACTGCACGTCCAGCGGAATCATCTCGTGGCCCAGCAGCCAGTCGCGCGAGTCGACGCCAAAGCTTTGCAGGTCCAGCGCCGGGCGCTGCGCAAACGCACGGGCTGCGCCCACGGTGTGCAGGCGCGCCAGAAAGCGGCCTATCCATTCCAGCACCTCAAAGTCATCGAGTTCGGGGGCGCGGCCGCCGCGGCGCGGGCTGACGCTGAAGGCAAAACCACCGACATGGTGGAGGGTGCGGCCCTGCAGCACCAGCGGGCCGACGGCCGGGACTTCGGCCGCCATCAGTTCCGCCGCAAAGGCATGCTCTTCCAGGATCTGCGCCTCGCTCCAGCGGCCGGGGCGGTAGAACTTGGCGACCACGGCCTGCGGGCCGGTGCCGTCGTCTTCCAGGTGAATCTGGTAGACCCGGTTTTCATACGAGCTCAGCGCCATCAGCCGGCCGTCGCCATACAGGCCCACGCTGGCCAAGGCGTCCAGCACCAGGTCGGGGGTCAGCCTCGCATAGGGATGGGGCGAGGGGCTGGTGGCATCGGGTGAGGTCATGGCGCGATTGTCGCCTGCTCGGCCCGATGCCCCTTGATCAGTGACGAAATTCGCCCATAGCCCTTGTCAATCGGGCGCAGGAAGCTATTGATTTGATAGCGAAAGAACATGCCCCAGGCGCGGGTCGCCGCGCCCCGCCAGCACCTGGGCGTAGGCGGCCTGAACCGCTTCGGGGCCGTGGTGGTGTTCCACCGTCAGCCAGGCTGACTTGGCGTCCGTCACTTTCGCGCTGAAGGCCTGCCAGGCCTGGACCAGGCGCTGGCCGAACTCGGCGGGCCCCCAGTCGCCATGGCGCTTCTTGATCTGGGCCGGGGCAAAGAACAGGGTGGCGCGCGGGCCGGGCAGGTCTTTCGCGCCGCCGAGTTGCTTCACATGGGTGCCGCCGATCGAACAGCTGTACTTCAACTGGGCAAACCGGATGTGGATGGCGCGGCGCAGCTCGGCATTGCCGGCAAAGTCCACATAGACGTAGGCCGCTTCGGCAGCGATCCTGTCCAGCTGGTCGTAGCTCAGCACGCGGCTGTAGCAGCCCAGGCTCTGGCAAAACCCCACGTTGGCGGCCGAGGTCAGGCCGACCACCTCGATGTCCGGCCGCTGGATCAGTTGGAAGGCCGTGCCGTAGGCGGTCTTGCTGGAGGCGCTGGACAGCAGCATGGTGCTGGCGCCGAAGAAGTCGTTGTCGGCGAGGAAATCGTCGATCAGCCAGGAGGTGATGAACAGCGGGCGCAGCAGGGCTTGCACGTCCTCGGTGTCGGCCGTGTAGAACGGGTCGGCGCTGCAGCGCAGGTACTGGTTGTAGACAGCGTGCAGGCCCGCGCGATGCGGCGCGCCGTCCGCGAAACCGCTCTCGCTGAGCCGGCTCGGACTGAGCACCGCATGGGAGGCCATGGGCCAGTAGCCGTACAGCCGTTCTCCGAGGGCCACACCGGGGTGCAGCGATTGCGTGACCGTGCCGAAGCCCCAGACCGGCACGATGCCCCAGCCGTCTTCGCCAGTGGGATAGAACTGCCAGTAGTTCATCGCCTCGCCGAACGCGGCGTAAGTGATGTTGTTCGAGGTCAGCGCGAAGGCGTCGACGCGCACGCGAATCTGGCCGTCGGCCAGAGGCGCGTCATCGGTGCTGCGCAGCCGGGTGGTGGCGAGCTGGTCCTTGCGCACGAGGAGGTCGAGTGGGGTCATGCCCCTGACCGTATCGCAAGGGGCCGGTTGCGACAAGCCAGACAAGGCCTCAGCGAATCACACGCGCGACAGCCGAGCGAGGCCCCACAGGGCCTCGCAGCAGCTGCGGGGCCTTACTCGGCTTCGATGCCCGAAGTCTTGATGATGCGGCCCCATTTCTGCGACTCGGCCGCCTGGAAGCGGCGCAGCTCCTCGGGCGAGTTCAGGAAGATCTCGGTGCCGGTGGGCTGGTAGAACGAGCTCGCTGCGCTGCCGCGGGCGGCCTTGTGGAACAGCTCGTTGAGGCGTTGCACCACCGGGGCGGGCGTGCCGGCCGGCGCGTAGGCGGCAAACCAGTAGGTCATCTCGTAGCCCTTGACGCCGGCCTCGTCGATGGTCGGCACGTCGGCTGCCAGCGGGCTGCGCTGTTTGGGCGTCACGCCCAGGGCCTTGAGCTTGCCGGCCTTGACCTGGGGCAGCCCGGTCGCCATGTCGGTGAACATCACGTCGATCTGGCCGCCGATCAGGTCGGTCACGGCCGGCGGGTTGCTGCGGTAGGGAATGTTCACGATGTAGGTGCCGCTGAGCTGCTTGAACAGCTCGCCGGCCACGCGGCTCGACGAACTGCCGGAGCCGAACGACAGCTTGCCCGGTTTGGACTTGGCCAGTTTCACGAAGTCGGCCACGCTGTTGACCGGCAGGCTGGGGTTGACCACCATGAGCTGGCCGCCGCGGCCCAGGGCCGTGATGGGCTCGAAATCCTTGACCGGATCGTAGGGCAGCTTCTTGTACAGGTGCTCGTTGGCCGCATGCGTGGTGTTGGTGCCGATCAGCACGGTGTAGCCGTCGGGTTTGGCCCGCGCCACGGCCTGGGCGCCGATGAAGGCGTTGGCGCCGGGCTTGTTGTCAACCACGACCGACTGCCTGGTTTCGGCGCTGATGCCCTGGGCCAGGGCGCGGGCCAACTGGTCGGTGGCGCTGCCGGCCGCGAACGGCACGACCAGGGTCACGGGCTTGTCGGGGAACTGTTGCGCCTGCGCCGGCAGGCCGCAGGCCAGCGCCGCGGCAAGGGTGCCGAGTTGGGCCAGGGCCAGGCGTCGGGGGATGTTCATAGCTGTCTCCTCAAAAGTTCAGGTTGTCAGTTCAAGTTCTCGGGCCAGCGCCGCGTCGACCGTGACGGGCAGGCTCAGCAGCAGGTAGGACAGGGTTTTGCCATGGGCATCGAGGTTGAGCGAGCCGTTGACGCCGCCATCCAGAATATCGTCGAGCACGAAATTCATGGCCTGCAATTTTGGCAGCAGGTAGCGCGTGACGCGCGATGGCCGCCGGCAGGCAAACAGCTCGGCTACCCGTTGCTCGGTGACCTGCGCCAGCAGCAGATCCCAGGCCCGGGGGTCGAACGCGATCACGCTGATGTTGGAGCGGTTGCCCTTGTCGCCCGTGCGGCCATGGGCCAGCCGGTACAGGGGTACTTGCGCGGGGCGGGGCGGCGTCATAGCAGGCTCCATCGTTCGCTGATCAGATGGCGCGGCACCCAGCAGGAGTCGCTGGCCAGGCGCGGCGTGATCTGGCTGCGCACGCCGCCGCCGCCGGCCGGCCCGCAGGTGTAGAGCGCAAGGACTTCGCGCGTCACCTGCTCGGCCTGTGCGCGCGAGGCGGTGTGCGCTGCCACCCGCAGGCGCAGATCGGCGC
>JBOHHM010000198.1:0-7027 GCA_050725495.1 Burkholderiaceae bacterium
TTGTTTGTGGCGGTGCCGGAGCTGATCGCAGCGCTGTAAGCGGGTTGAGCGTTGGGCGTTCGGCGTTGAGCGCGAATGCCCCGCTCCCCTCGTTTGTTCGCTCAACGCCCAACACTTAACGCTGAACCCCAAATGAGCTACACCGCCCCCCTCAAGGACATGCTGTTCGACATCAAGCACCTGGCCGGCATCGACCAGGTGGCGCAGATGCCCGGCTTTGAAGAAGCAGGGTTTGAAACCGCCCAGGCCGTGCTGGAGGAATGCGCCAAGTTCAACGAGGGCGTGCTCGCCCCCCTGAACTTCGAAGGCGACAAGAACCCGTCGAGCTGGAAGGATGGCGTGGTCACGACGACGCCCGGCTTCAAGCAAGCCTTCAAGCAGTACGCCGAGGGCGGCTGGCAGGGCCTGCAGCACCCGACGGACTTCGGCGGCCAGGGCCTGCCCAAGGCCATTGGCGCGGCCTGTGGCGAAATGCTCAACTCGGCCAATATGAGTTTTGCGCTGTGCCCGCTGCTGACCGACGGCGCGATCGAGGCGCTGCTCACCGCAGGCTCCGACGAACTCAAGGCGGTCTATCTGGAAAAGCTGATCAGCGGCCAGTGGACCGGGACCATGAACCTGACCGAGCCGCAGGCCGGTTCCGACCTGGCGCTGGTGCGCACGCGCGCCGAGCCGCAGCCCGACGGCAGCTACAAGATCTTTGGCACCAAGATCTTCATCACCTATGGCGAGCACGACATGGCCGAGAACATCGTCCACCTGGTGCTGGCCCGCGTGGCCGGTGCACCCGAAGGGGTCAAGGGCATCAGCCTGTTCGTCGTGCCAAAGTTCATGGTCAACGAGGATGGAACGCTCGGTGCGCGCAACGACGCGCATTGCGTGAGCATCGAGCACAAGCTGGGCATCAAGGCCAGCCCGACGGCCGTGCTGCAGTTCGGCGACCACGGTGGTGCCGTGGGCTACCTCGTGGGCCAGGAAAACCGCGGCCTCGAGTACATGTTCATCATGATGAACGCCGCGCGCTACGCGGTCGGCGTGCAGGGCATTGCGATTGCCGAGCGTGCCTACCAGAAGGCCGTGGCTTACGCGAAGGACCGCGTGCAGTCGCGCCCGGTCGATGGCTCGATCAACGCCAGCGCACCGATCATCCACCACCCCGACGTCAAGCGCATGCTGATGACCATGCGTGCCTACACCGAGGGTTGCCGCGCCATGGCCGCCACGGCGGCAGCGGCCTACGATGCGGCCCACCACCATCCAGATGCCGAGTTGCGAAAGCAGAACGCGGCCTTTTATGACTTCATGGTCCCGCTGGTCAAGGGCTACAGCACCGAGATGAGCCTGGAAGTGACCTCGCTGGGCGTGCAGGTGCACGGCGGCATGGGCTTCATCGAGGAAACCGGCGCGGCCCAGTACTACCGCGACGCCAAGATCCTGACCATCTACGAAGGCACGACCGCGATCCAGGCCAACGACCTGGTGGGCCGCAAGACGGCGCGTGACGGCGGCCAGACAGCCAAAGCGATCGCGGCGCAGATCGAGGCGACGGAAAGCCAGCTCAGGCGACGCGACAGCGTCGCGGCGCGGGCCGTGGCCAAGCGCCTGCAGGCCGCGCGCGAGGCCTTTGTGGACGTGGTGGACTTCGTGGCCGGCAACAGCAAGGCTGCTCCCAACGCCGTGTTCGCCGGCAGCGTGCCCTACCTGATGCTGGCGGGCAATCTGGTGGCGGGCTGGCAGCTGGCCCGTGCGCTGCTGGTGGCCGAGGACTTGGCCGCCAAGGGCGAAGACAAGGCTTTCATGGAAGCCAAGATCACGACCGCGCGCTTCTACGCCGAGCATATCCTGAGCAAGGCGCCCGGCCTGCGCGACAGCATCGTCGAAGGCGCCGGCAGCGTGACCGCGCTGGCGCTCGAAGCATTCTGAACTTGCTATTCATTTGATAGCTGCTGTCGCCCGATTGACAAGGGCGACAGCCTGACTTCTCTGAAAATCCGCTGATTCCCGCCGGAGCCGCCATGTCCACATTGCCCAAGACCCTGCAAAACCTGCCGCTGCCCATCATCGGCTCGCCGCTGTTCATCATCAGCAATCCCAAGCTCGTCATCGAGCAGTGCAAGGCCGGCGTGGTGGGCGCCATGCCCGCGCTCAATGCGCGCCCGGCCTCGCAGCTCGAGGACTGGCTGGCCGAAATCACCGAAACCCTGGCGGCCTACAACAAGGCCCATCCCGAGCGGCCTGCCGCGCCGTTTGCCATCAACCAGATCGTGCACAAGAGCAACGACCGGCTCGAGCACGACATGGAGCTGTGCGTGAAGTACAAGGTGCCGGTCTACATCACCTCGCTGGGCGCGCGCGAAGACATCAACGCCGCGGCCCACAGCTATGGCGGCGTGGTGCTGCACGACATCATCAACAACAAGTTTGCGCGCAAGGCCATCGAGAAGGGCGCTGACGGCCTGATCGCCGTGGCCGCCGGTGCCGGCGGCCATGCGGGGATCAAGAGCCCGTTCGCGCTGATCCAGGAAATCCGCCAGTGGTTCGATGGCCCGCTCGCGCTCTCGGGATCGATCGCCACGGGCGGCGCGGTGCTGGCGGCCCAGGCCATGGGCGCCGACTTTGCCTACATTGGCTCGGCCTTTATCGCCACGCACGAAGCGCGCGCTGCCGACTCCTACAAGCACGCCATCGTGGCAGGCGATTCGGATGACATCGTCTACAGCAACCTGTTCACCGGCGTGCACGGCAACTACCTCAAGTCCTCGATCCGCGCGGCCGGCCTGGATCCCGACAACCTGCCCGTGAGCGACCCCAGTGCCATGAGCTTTGGCGGCGGCGACAGCGCCAAGAAGGCCTGGAAAGACATCTGGGGTTCGGGCCAGGGCATTGGCGCCGTCAACGAAGTGACCAGCACGGCCGAGCTGGTCGCGCGCCTCAAGCGCGAGTACGAGCAGGCGCGCGCGCGGCTGTCGCTGTGAGCTGCCCCGGCCCCTGGCGCTGCCGCTGAACGCTCAACGCTCAACGCTCAACGCTCAACGCTCAACGCTCAACGCTCAACGCTCAACGCTCAACCCCCGTGTCATCCCCCACCAGCCGGTTGCCCCTGATCGATGCCCTCAAAGGCCTCGCCTGCCTGATGATCGTCTGGCACCACCTCGCGTTCTATGGCCCGATGTCGGACATCGCCCATCCGCTCGCGCCCGGGCTGATCGACTGGCTCTATGCCCACGGCCGCATGGCGGTCCAGGTGTTCCTGGTGGTCGGCGGTTTTCTGGCGGCCAGCAGCCTGGCGCCTGCAGGCGCCCCGCAGTTCGACGATCCCGGCCGCCAAATCCTGCGGCGCTACCGCCGGCTGGTCCTGCCCTATCTGGCGGCCTTGGCGTTCTGTGTTCTGGTCTCGGCCCTGGTCCGCCCCTGGCTCAACCATCCCTCAGTGCCTGGCGCCCCGACGCTGGCGCAGCTGCTGTCCCATCTGCTGCTGCTGCAGGACCTGCTCGAGCAGGAGGCGCTGTCGGCCGGCGTTTGGTATGTGGCAATTGACTTCCAATTGTTCGCTTTGACCGTGGCCTTGTTCAGCGCGGTTCGCGCCGTCGAGCGCCGCTGGCCGGGTCGTGCGGCGCGGCTTGCGGTGGGGCTGGTGCTGGGCCTGGCGGCGCTGTCGCTGCTGGTATTCAACCGCGATGCGGCGCTGGACACCACGGCGCTGTATTTCATGGGCTCTTACGGCCTGGGACTGCTGGCCTTCTGGGCTGCGCGCTCAGCGCGTCCGGGGCCCTGGCTGGCCGGCATCGCCTTGCTCGGGGCGCTGGCCCTGGCCCTCGATTTCCGTGAGCGGATTGCCACGGCCCTGGTCACCGCCCTGTTGCTGGGCTGGGCGCACAGCCGTCCCTGGGCCGGGCGCTGGCCGACCAGCCCCTGGCTGCTGCAGCTGGGGCAGATCTCTTATTCGGTCTTCCTGATCCACTTCCCGGTCTGTCTGCTGGTCAACGCTGTGGTCAGCCGGCTGTGGCCGACCCAGCCCGGGGTCCATGCATTGGGCATGGGACTGGCCTTTGGCTTGTCGCTGCTGGCCGGCAAGCTGCTGTACCGGGGCGTGGAAGCCCGGATGGCGACGCCGCGGTCTGCGCGGCGCCTGGCGGGCTGAGTCAGAGCCCGTAAGTCAGCTCGCGCGCCTTGCCCCAGAACACCTTGTACATGAAGATGGTGTAGCCGATGATGGCCGGCAACGTGAGGGCCACGCCCACCAGGATGAAGTTCAGCGAGCGTGTCGAGCTGGCGGCCTGCCAGACCGTGAGGCGGTCGATCACGATGTAGGGGTAGAGGCTGTAGGCCAGGCCGAAGAAGGCCAGCACGAAGATCAGGACCGTCGCGGCAAATACGACCCAGCCATAGCCGGCGTCCACCACCCTGGGGTGGGTCACGACATGGCGCAGCGCCCAGAACGCAGTGGCGCAGGCCAGCGGAATCGGTAGCAGCGCAAACAGCTGCGGCAGGCCGAACCATTTCTCGAACACCGTGTGGCTGACCAGCGGCGTGGCCAGCGAGATGGCCACCAGCGCCAGGCCCATGGGCCAGAGCACGGCGTGGGCCCAGGCCACGGCGCGGCGCTGCAGGCTGCCGTCGGTCTTCATGATCAGCCAGCCCGAGCCCAGCATCGCGTAGGCCGCCGGCAGGGTCAGCGCGATGCCGGCGCTGAAGGCCAGCGACCAGACGCCGGGGTCGAAGCCCGTGATGTAGCTGCCCAGCATCCAGCCCTGGGCGATGCTGGTGACCAGCGAGCCGATGGCGAACGCGTGGTTCCAGAACGGCTTGTGCGAGGCCTCGGCCTTGACCCGAAAGTCGAACGCCACGCCGCGCAGGATCAGGCCGATCAGCATCACCGCCACCGGCAGGTACAGCGCGCTCAGCACGATGCCGTGCGCCAGCGGGAAGGCCACCAGCAGCACGCCCACGCCCAGCACCAGCCAGGTTTCGTTGGCATCCCAGAAGGGGCCTATGCTCGAGACCATCATGTCCTTGTCGTCGTCGCTGGCAAAGGGCAGCAGAATGCCGACGCCCAGGTCGTAGCCGTCCAGCACCACATAGATCAGCAGGGCCAGGCCCATGACGGCCATGAACAGCAGCGGCAGGAAAGTGCTCCAGGTCAGTTCCATGATGGCCTCCTCAGACGGTGCTTGCTACTGATTTGGTAGCGAATGGCGCAGATTTTTTGTGGGCTACAGGGTGTTCCGCCATGTATTTCAGGACGCCCCCATAGGCCAGCAGCAGCCCCAGGTACAGGCTGACATAGGCCGCCAGCGTCAGCGCGACCAGCGGCGGCGCATGGGGCGCGACGACCTCGGCGGTTCTGAGCAGGCCATAGACGATGTAGGGCTGGCGGCCGATTTCGGTCACGTACCAGCCCGCCAGTGTCGCGACCCAGCCCGAGAAGCTCATCGCGACCAAGGTGTAGAGCAGCGGCCGCGGCAGGGTGGCCGGGTGGCGTCGGCGGCGCAGCATCCACAGGCCCCACCAGGCCACGGCCAGCATCAGCAGGCCCATGCCGACCATCACGCGAAAGCCCCAGAACACGGGCGCCACCGGCGGGTGTGCGTCCTTGAACTCATTGAGTCCCTTGAGCTCGGCATTCGCATCGTGCGCCAGCACCAGGCTGGCGCCCTTGGGAATTTGCAGCGCGTAGAGCGTGCGGCCGTCTTTCTCGCTCGGCCAGCCGAACAGCGTGAGCGGCGCGCCTTGTTCGGTCTGCCAGATGCCTTCGATCGCCGCGATCTTGGCGGGCTGGTGCTTCAAGGTATTCAGGCCGTGCAGGTCGCCCATGAAGATTTGCAGCGGGATCGCAATCGCCGCGGCCGTCACGGCCGTGCGCAGCGCCTTGTGCGTGCCGGCCGTGGCCGTGCCCTTGAGGATTTGCCAGGCGCTGACTCCGGCCATCAGGAACGAGGCGGTCAGCGCCGAGGCGAGCAGCTTGTGGCCCAGGCGGTAGGGAAACGAGGGGTTGAACACCACGGCCCACCAGTCGGTTGCGTGAAAGCGCCCGTCGATGATCTCGTAGCCCGTGGGCGTTTGCATCCAGGAGTTCAGGCTCAGGATCCAGAACGCCGACAGCGTGGTCCCGAGCGCGACCAGAAAGGTCGCAATGAGGTGGGTGCGTTCCGACACCCGGTCGCGCCCGAACAGCATGATGCCCAGGAACGTGGCTTCCAGAAAAAACGCGGTCAGCACCTCGTAGCCGAGCAGCGGTCCCGAGATATTGCCGGTCTTCTCCATGAAGCCCGGCCAGTTGGTGCCGAACTGAAAGCTCATGGTGATGCCCGTGACCACGCCCAGCGCGAAGGTCAGCGCGAACACCTTGGTCCAGAAGTAGTAGGCCGCTTCCCAGGCCACGCCCTCGCTCGTGTGGCGCGTGGCCGCATGGCGCAGGCGAAAGAACAGCAGCAGCCAGCACAGCGCAATCGTGATCGTGGGAAACAGGATGTGGAAGCTGATGTTGGCGGCAAACTGCAGGCGCGCGAGCATGAGGGTGTCCATCGCTAGATCTCCTTGTTCGTCTTGGCGGAAGACTTGCCGGTCACTCTGTCCTTGAACTCCAGCACCTTGGTGACCGTGGCCCCCATGCCCATGAGCTGCATCGCAGTTTCGGGCGCGAGCTTTTGCACATCATCGAACCAAGTCATGAGCCGGTCAATCAGGTCGTGCATCTCGCGCATGCGCTTCTGGGCGTGGCGCTCGGCATCGCTGGCGGGCTCTTCGAGCAAGGCCATGCGCAGCATCGACAGCGTGGGCTCGATCTCGCGGCGGCGCCGCTCCTCGGCCAGCACGCGAAAGATCTCCCAGACATCGGCCGGCGCCTCGAAATACTCGCGGCGGTCACCCGGCAGGTGGCGCAGCCTGACCAGCCGCCAGGACTGCAGCTCCTTGAGACCCATGCTCACATTGGAGCGCGAGAACTCGAGCGCCTCGGCAATCTCGTCGGCATTGAGCGCACGCTGCGAAATGAAGATCAGCGCGTAAATCTGGCCGACCGTGCGGT
>JBOHHM010000199.1:0-3734 GCA_050725495.1 Burkholderiaceae bacterium
GACCGGCACCGTAGGGGCTGCGGAAACCACCGTCGCCGCCGCCACCGCCACTGCGGCCACCGCCGCCGTAGCCACCGCCACCGCTGCGGCCACCGCCGCCACCGTAGCCGCCGCCACCACCGCCGTAGCCACCGCTGCGCGGGGGACGGGCTTCCATTGGGCGCGCTTCGTTCACGACCACGCTGCGGCCGCCCAGGGGCTGGCCGTTCATGCCGTTGATCGCGGCCTGCGCCTCGGCGTCGCTGCCCATCTCGACAAAGCCAAAGCCCTTGGAGCGACCGGTGTCGCGCTCCATCATGACTTTGGCGCTGGTGACGGAACCGAATTGACCGAAGGCTTGCTCCAGGTCACCGTCGCGAACCGAGTAGGGCAGGTTGCCGACGTACAGTTTGTTGCCCATGTAGGGACTCCTCAAAAACACATGGATAAAGCGATGGAGTCCCGAAAACGCAATCAACAAACCACCAAGACGCGAAACTGACGGATCCCCGCAAACTTGTGCGCCCGTAAAGCCGCACGCGCCCATTATGCGCCAGATCATGCGACATGAGGCAAGCCCTGATGGCAGGGGCGTCCGCTGATTATTTCAGGCCATAAAAAAAGGGCCGCGAGGCCCTTTGGCTGTTCCAGACTGGTGCGTGCCAGTCAAGTGGATCAGTAGCTGTTGCGGCCACCGCCGTAGCCGCCGCCACTGCGGCCACCGCCGCCGTAACCACCGCCACCAAAGCCGCCGCCGCTGCGCGGGGGGCGGGATTCCATCGGACGGGCCTCGTTGACCACCAGGTCACGGCCGCCGAAGGATTGGCCGTTCATGCCCTTGATCGCGGCTTGGGCTTCGGCATCGCTGCCCATTTCCACAAAGCCGAAACCCTTGGAGCGGCCGGTGTCGCGCTCCATCATGACCTTGGCGCTGGAAACGGAACCGAACTGGCTGAAAGACTGTTGCAGGTCGTCGTCGCGGAAAGAATAGGGCAGGTTGCCCACGTAAAGTTTGTTGCCCATGAAGGACTCCTCAAAAAGACTGAAACGCGATGGAGCCCGATAAACGCAATCAACAAACCAAGAAGACTTCAAAGACGCGAACTGACCAATCACCGCAAACCCGTACCCCTGACGGACAGGAGCACGCCGGGATTATGCGCCAGATTGTGAAATCGCCCTAATCGGGTCGGCGCCAGACCCCGCAGCAGCACCGGGTACTGGCGCGCGGGGCCCGCTTATTCCTGTGAATAGTGGCGCCACTGGCGCAGGGCGTTGCGCATGGTCAGCAACTGGCGCTCGAAGCGCGGACAGGCCTGGCAGGCCGCCAGGTGCAGGCGCAGGGCCAGGCGCTCGGCCCAGGGCAGGTCGCGATCTTCCCGCGCTATCAGCAGCGCGGCCACTTCTCTGCAGGTGCGTCGCAACATCATGATCGGGTCCGTTCAAGAAGCCTGGCCAAACCAGTTGAGTTCCAGGCATTCGCGCAGCCGCAACCGGGCGCGGTGCAGCTGGACGTAGAGGTTGGTCGTGCTGAGGTTCAGCTCCTTACAGATCTCCTCGCAGGACAGTTCCAGCCACTCGCGCATCAAAAACACCCGCCCCATCGCGGCGGGCAGCTTGTCGACGCAGGCTTCCAGCACCTGGAAGAACTGATGCGAGACCAGCTCCTGCTCGGGGTTGCCCCAGTCGGACGGCGGGCTGGCGAAGTGGCCGCTGGCCTTGAAAACCAGGGCGTCGAGCTCCTGGCTGCCGTCGGCCGCATCGTCCTGATCGAGGCTGACTTCGCGTGAGCGCTGGCGCAGCGTGTCCACCACCTTGTGCTTGAGGATGCCGACCAGCCAGGTCCTGAGCTGCGACTGGTCGCCAAACGACTGCGGCTTGGCCAGCGCGGCCAGCAAGGTTTCGGACACCGCGTCCTCGGCCCAGGCCTCGTTGCGCAGCTGCAATCGCGCAAAGCGCAGCAGGTAGGCGCGGTGTTCGGCGATCTGGTGTTCTATGGCCATGGCGTTCACGGAATCGGAGCGCATCATCTCATACGACCCACTGAAATGTGGAGAAAATGCAATGGTCTCTACGATGCCGATAGTTGGCCCAATCTTCGGGTCGGCTTGTAAGAAGCGGCGGTTTGACCAGACTAAGCATCAACCAGGGCGGCTGCACGAGGCGCCGGCTGGTTGACATCCACCCCCCAACTTTCAGGAGCATTCACATGAACCAACAAGCCATGATCGCCGCTGCAGCGGCCTCGCTGCTGACCACCTTGCTGGTCGCCACCCCCGTTGCCGCGCAGGACAAGGAAAAATGCTATGGCGTCGCCAAGGCCGGCCAGAACGACTGCGCCAGCTTCTCGGGCCTGCATTCCTGCGCCGGCCAGACCAAGGTCAGCAATGACATCGCCGACTGGAAGTATGTGGCCAAGGGCACTTGCGCGGGCATGAAGGGCCTGAGCGCCGACGAAGCCAAGGCCAAGATCGAGATGATGAAAAAGGACGCGGGCAAGAAGAGCTGATCGGAGCCCCCATGGCAGGCATAGGCTGGCGCCACCCGCACTACGGCGAGCTGCTGCAAAGGGCCGAGGGCCCGCAGCGGCCGGTACTGGACTTCATCGAAGTCCACTCGGAGAACTTCTTTGCCGAAGGCGGTGCGGCGCTGGCCGTGCTGGCCCAGGGCCGCGCGCACTACCCGGTGAGCCTGCACGGCGTCGGCCTGGCGCTGGGCTCGGCCGCCGGCGTCGACGCCTGGCATCTGGAGCAGCTCGCGCGCCTGGTGCAGCGCATCGAGCCGGCGCGCGTGAGCGACCACGCCTGCTTTGCGCGCGGCTTGTTCGGCGCCCGGATGGTCCATGCCGCCGACCTGCTGCCCATTCCCTTTCACCGCGAGGCGCTCGATGTGCTGGCCGCCAATGTGCAGCGCGTGCAGGAGCGCATCAAGCGCCCGATCGCGGTGGAAAACCTCTCGGCCTATATCGACTGGAACGACAGCGAGATGGCCGAGCCCGAATTCCTCGCCGCCCTGGCCCGGCGCAGCGGCTGCGGTCTGCTGGTGGACGTGAACAACATCTACGTGAACGCGCTCAATGCACGGTTGCAGGACGCGCGCGTCGACCCCCTGGCCCAGTGCCGCGACTGGCTCGATGCGATTCCCGTCGGGGTGGTGGCCGAAATCCACCTCGCGGGCCACAAGGACTGCGGCGACATCGTGATCGACGACCATGGCAGCCGCGTGATCGAGCCGGTCTGGGCCCTGTACCGTCATGCGCTCGCGCGTTTCGGCCCCGTGCCGACGCTGATCGAGTGGGACACGGAACTGCCCGCGCTCGACGTGCTGCTGGCCGAGGCGGCCCAGGCGCAGCGCATCGAGCGCACGCCGGCCGAGCCGGAGGCTGTGCCATGAGTCCGCTCGCCCTGCAGCAGCAGGCCCTGCTGGCCGCGCTGTTCGGCGCACCGCCGGACGCTATTAAATTGATAGCGCCTCTGGCCCATGGTGCCTGGGTCAGAGGGCTCAACGCCTATCAGGCCAACGGCCATGCGGTGGCTGGGTGCAGCCTGCGCGCGGCCTACCCGGTGCTGGCCCAGTTGCTGGGCGAGGACAGCTTCGAGGCCCTGGCCTGCGCGCTCTGGCATGCCCGGCCGCCGGCGCGCGGCGATCTGGCGCTGTGGGGCGAGGACCTGGCGAGCTTCGTCGCGGCCAGCGCGCAGCTGGCCGACGAGCCCTATTTGGCCGATGTGGCGCGCGTGGAATGGGCGCTGCACGGC
>JBOHHM010000200.1:0-10958 GCA_050725495.1 Burkholderiaceae bacterium
CCTCGGTCGAGGAGGTCAACAGCATCCTCAAGGCCGCCTCCGAGGGCGAGCTCAAGGGCGTGCTGGGCTACAACAAGGCCCCGCTGGTCAGCGTGGACTTCAACCACAACCCGGCCTCCAGCACCTATGACGAAACCCTGACCAAGGTCAGCGGCCGCCTGGTCAAGGTGTCGTCCTGGTATGACAATGAATGGGGCTTTAGCAACCGCATGCTGGACACGACCGTCGCTTTGATGGCCGCGAAATGAAGCAGGGGCACGGCCCCATTCATTGCGTCGCAGGCTGACTTCGCGCAGCTCAGTCTTGGGCCGCCTATGGTGACCTGCGCGTGGGTGGAACGATTCACGGGCCGCCCTCTCGCCGGTCACCCCAGTCGCAAGGCCATCACGCCGCCGACGATGACAACCGTGCCGACGGCGCGGCGCAGCGTGAACGCTTCCTTCAAGAACCAGCTGCCCAGCAGCGCCGCGAACAGCACCGAGGCCTCGCGCAGCGCGGCCACGCTGGCCACCGGCGCGCGCGTCATGGCCCACAGCGCGATGCCGTAGGAGCCCAGCGAGGCCAGCGCCCCGGCCGCTGCGATCGGCCAGCGCCTGCGCGCATAGGGCCAGACCACGGTAGGGCCGCGCCGCCTGAACACGAGCAGCGCAAACGGCCAGCCATCGAGCGCAAACAGCGTCACCACATACTGCAGCGCGTTGCCCGAGGCGCGCGCACCGAGCGCGTCGACCACGGTGTAGACCGCGATCACCACGGCGTTGGCCAGCGCAAAGCCCACGGCACGCGGCGAATCGAGCGCATGGCGGCCCAGGCCGAGCGCCAGCACCCCGCCACTGACGCCGAGCACGCCGGCCCAGGCCAGCGGCGACAGGCTTTCACCGAACGCGAGCACGGCCGACAGCGCCACCAGCAGCGGCGCCGTGCCGCGCATCAGCGGATAGGTCAGACCCAGGTCGCCGTACTGGTAGGCGCGGGTCAGCGCGATGTAGTAGCCAATGTGGATCGTGACCGAGGCCAGGATGAAGGGCCAGGCCGCAGCCGGCGGCCAGCCCAGCAGCAGGACCAGGGGTGCGGCGATCAGCGAGCCGAGCAGGTGGATCAGCGCCGTGTCCAGCGCCTTGTCGGCACTGGACTTGACCAGGGCGTTCCAGCTGGCGTGCAGCAGCGCCCCCAGCAGCACCGCGGCGACAACCGGCCAGCTCAGGGTCACGCGCTCAGGGCGCAGCGGCGCGCGCGGCCCAGGTAGTGGGCCAGCGGGGGTGTGGCCAGGCCTTCGGTTTTGGCCAGGTCGTCCCACAGCCGCAGCCGCACCGCGTCGGCCGCGCCGCTTTGCGTCATGAAGGCTGCAGCCTGCTCGGGCGTGAAGACGCCGCCTTGCAGGCGCAGGCTGCGCTGCGAGTCGGGCGACAGGCCGGCGAGGTAGTCGGAGCGCGTGGCGCAGAGGTAGCGCTTGGCGTCCACATGCAGCTTGATCGCATCGAGCACCTCGTCGCCAAACAGGCCGCGCAGAAAGGGCAGGACGCGGTACTGGTGCATATCGTCCACGCCTCGCAGCGAGGGCGTGTCGCCCAGCTCGTGCAGCAAATGTCCAAGGTCGTGCAGCAGGGCGGCCGTCACCAGCGCGTCGCTGGCGCCCTCGGCCTCGGCCAGGGCGGCGGTCTGCAGCGCATGCTCGAGCTGGGTGACCGGCTCGCCGCTGTACTGCTCGGCGCCACGTTGGGCAAAGAGTTGTTCGATATCGGAAAAGGTCAAAGCCATGGCAGTGAACAGGTCTTGGGGTTGGAAAAGCGCTTCAGGGCCTGCAGCACGCCCTGCGCGCAGCCATCGGCGCGGACCGGTTGCAGCGGCAGGTGGTAGCCATGGACCTGGAGCTCATCGCTTGCCATGTCGGGGCCTTTGCGTGTTCGGGCTGCTGTCGCGGCCGGCGCCGCTTTGCGCGCGGGCCTGGCGCCGCATGTCGTTGGCTATCGTGCGTTCCTTGCTCTCCATCACATGCTCGAACATGGCGCGCCCGGCCGCATTGGGGTCGCCCGAGGCGATGGCCTTGACGATCTGGCGGTGCTCGCTGGCCGAGATCGGCATCAGCCAGCCGTCAGCCAGGTTCAGGCGGCGAAACAGCGAGAGCTCCTTGATCAGTTTACGGTAGATCGCGGTCAGCTTGCGGTTGCCGGCCATCTCGACCAGGCGGTCGTGGAATCGCAGGTTCAGCAGGTGATAGCTGTGGGCATCCTCGGCCTTGACGGCCTTTTCCATCGCGTCGACCAGGCCCTTGATTTCCTTGAGCTGGGCCGGCGTGATGTTGTTGGCCAGCTGGCGGCCCACCAGCTCGTCCATCGCGGCGCGCAGGTCGAAGATTTCCACCGCTTCGTCGATCGGGATGTCGCGCACGAACACGCCCCGGTTTTTCTCGTTGCGCAGCAGACCGGCCTCTTCGAGCATGCGAAAGGCCTCGCGCACCGGGCCGCGCGACACGCCCATCTTGTCGGCCAGCGTGGCCTCGATCAGCTTGCTGCCAGGTTCGTACTCCCCGGCGAGTATGGCCCGTTCGATTTCCTGCTGCACGACGGTGGTCAGCGAGCTGCTTTGCAGCAGGGCGATGGTGGGATGGGAGACCGCGTTCATGTTCTGCATTGAAGCACAAAAAATGAAATTGTCAACAATATGCAAAAAACAATTGACAAGATGGGAAGGCCGGCGTCCAATGAATTCGCGACATGCGAGCCGCAGCCCGAGTCGGGTCGGTGGCGCTCGCGTGTCATGGCGATGTCACTGTCCGACCGCACTGTTGCAAGTTTTTCAACCTCAAGGAAACGTCCATGCGCCTGTCCTCGCTCCTCAAATCGCTTGCCATCACGGGCCTGTTGGCCCTGGCGTCGGTGGCCTTCGCGCAGAAAACCCAGCTGCTGGTCTATACCGCGCTGGAGACCGACCAGCTCAAGGCCTACCAGGAGGCTTTCAACCGGGTCCATCCCGACATCGAGATCAAATGGGTGCGCGATTCGACGGGCGTGATCACGGCCAAGCTGCTGGCTGAAAAAGCCAATCCGCAGGCCGATGCGGTGATGGGCGTGGCAGCTTCGAGCCTGGCCCTGCTGGACCAGCAGGGCATGCTCGAGCCCTATGCGCCGCTGAACCTGGACGCGCTCATGAGCCAATACCGCGACAAGAAAAATCCGCCGGCCTGGTGGGGCATGGATGTCTTTGGCGCCGTGGTCTGCTTCAACACCGTCGAGGCCCAGAAAAAGAACATCCCCAAGCCCGAGACCTGGAAAGACCTGCTCAAGCCCGCCTACAAGGGCCAGATCGTGATGCCCAACCCGGCCTCCAGCGGCACCGGCTACTTCGACGTGGTCGCCTGGCTGCAGCTGTGGGGCGACGACAACGGCAAGGGCGGCGGCTGGAAATACATGGACGGCCTGCACGACAACATCGCGCAGTACACCCATTCGGGCTCCAAGCCCTGCAATATGTCGGCGGCCGGCGAATACGTGCTCGGCATCTCGTTCGAATACCGCGGCCACACGAACAAGGCCAAGGGCGCGCCGATCGACCTGGTGTTCCCCAAGGAAGGCCTGGGTTGGGATCTGGAGTCCTATGCGATCCACAAGGGCACGAAAAAGCTCGAGGCCGCCAGGAAGCTGGCCGACTGGGCTTCGAGCAAGGACGCGATGATCCTGTACGGCAAGAATTTCGCGCTGACAGCCCAGCCCGGCGTGGCGCCCAAGCTGGCCAATATTCCGCCCGACTACGAGTCGCGCCTGGTCAAGATGGACTTTGGCTACGCGGCCAGCAACCGCGACCGCATCCTGACCGAGTGGAACAAGCGCTACAGCGCCAAATCCGAGAAGCGTTGACACTGCTCCCGAGGCTGCGCGGCCGCGCAGCCTCGCTTGACGACCCAGCAGCATGAGCCAGGACCTCTACCTTGATCTGCGCCGCATCCGAAAGGAATTCGGTAGCTTCTGCGCCCTGCATGACATCGATCTGGGCATTCGCAAGGGGGAGTTCGTCTGCTTTCTCGGCCCCTCGGGTTGCGGCAAAACGACCTTGCTGCGCATCATCGCCGGCCTCGAGGTCCAGACCGAGGGCGAGGTCTGGCAGGCCGGCAAAGACATTTCGCGCCTGCCGCCGGCCGGCCGCGACTACGGCATCGTGTTTCAAAGCTATGCGCTGTTTCCCAACCTCAGCGTGGCCGACAACGTGGGCTATGGCCTGGTCAACCGCAAGACCGCGCGCGCCGAGATCACCCGGCGCGTGAGCGAGCTGCTCAAGTTGGTCGGCCTGCCGGGCAGCGAGACCAGGTTTCCGAGTCAGCTCTCGGGCGGCCAGCAGCAGCGCATCGCGCTGGCGCGTGCGCTGGCGACGGCGCCGGGCCTGCTGCTGCTCGACGAGCCGCTGTCGGCGCTGGACGCGCTGGAGCGCGTGCGCCTGCGCCAGGAAATCCGCTCGCTGCAGCAAAAGCTGGGCCTGACCACCGTCATGGTCACGCACGACCAGGAGGAGGCCCTGGCCGTGGCCGACCGCATCGTCGTGATGAACCAGGGCGTGATCGAGCAGGTCGGCACGCCGATGGAGGTGTACCGCGAGCCCGCGTCCCCGTTCGTGGCCGACTTCGTGGGCAAGGTCAATGTGCTGCCGGGGCGGGTGCGCGCCGGCCAGCTCGAAGCGGGCGGGCTGCGGCTGGCCGCGCCGGGCGAAGACCGCGACGTGCGCGTCTACCTGCGCCCCGAAGACGTGCTGGCGCGTCCGATCGCGCCCGGTGACCCCCATGTGTTCGACGCCTGCATCGAGAAGATCGAATTCCTCGGCTCGTTCTGCCATGTGCGCGTTTCGGCCCAGGCCCTGGCGCCGCACCAGCTCACCGTCTATCTGTCGCTCAACTATCTGGCCGAGCAGTCGCTGGCTGTGGGCTCGACGCTGAAGCTGCGGCTGCTGCAAGAGCGCGTCAAGGTGTTTTGATGAGCGCTGTCCTGTCCCAGCCCCGCGGCGTCGTGCGACTGAAGTCCGACGCCGCGCAGCGCCTGGCCGGTGGCGCGATCGCGGTGATCGCCGCGATCCTGCTGACCCTGCTCGCGCTTCCGCTGTTGACCATTCTGAGCCAGGCGGTCGAAGGCAAGGGCGGCGAGTTCGTCGGCTGGGCCAACTTTGTCGAGTACGCGCACACGCCCACGCTGCTGCAAAGCCTGGGCAACAGCCTGTGGGTCTCGGGGCTGGTCACGCTGATCACCGTGCCGCTGGCCTTTGGTTTTGCCTATGCGCTGACGCGTTCCTGCATGCCGGCCAAGCAGCTGTTTCGCGCGATCACCCTGGTGCCGCTGCTGGCGCCCACGCTGCTGTCGGCGATTTCGCTGATCTACTGGTTCGGCAACCAGGGCGTGCTCAAGGGCTGGATGCTGGGCCTGGGGCTGGAGCAGATCTATGGCGCACCGGGCATCGTCGTCGCCGAATGCTTTGCGGTCTTTCCCCATGCGCTGATGATCCTGGTCACGGCGCTGACCCTGGCCGATGCGCGGCTGTACGAGGCGGCCGATGCCATGGGCACGTCGAGGTCGCGCAAGTTCTTCACCATCACGCTGCCGGGGGCCAAATACGGCCTGATCTCGGCCGCGCTCGTGACCTTTACTCTGGTGATCACCGACTTCGGCATTCCCAAGGTCATTGGCGGCAATTTCAATGTGCTGGCCACCGACGTGTTCAAGCTCGTGATCGGCCAGCAGGACTTCGCCAAGGGCGCGGTGGTGGCGATCCTGCTGCTGCTGCCGGCCGTGCTGACCTTTGCCGTCGACCATTTCGTGCAGCGCAAGCAGACCGCGATGCTGACGGCGCGCGCCGTGCCCTACCGGCCGCGGCGCGAGCGCGGCTTCGACGCGGCCATGACGGCCTACTGCTGCCTGGTGGCCTTTTTGATGCTGGCCATGCTGGCCATGGCCATCTTCGCCTCCTTCGCCAGCTTCTGGCCCTACGACCTCACGCTCGGCTGGAAGCACTATATCTACGGCCTGGTGGACAACGAGGTGGCCACTGCCTTTGTCAACAGCCTCCAGATGGCGGCCGGCACGGCGCTGTTCGGCACGGCCCTGGTGTTTGTCGGCGCCTACCTGCTGGAAAAAACCAGGGGCCTGGAGGGCCTGCGCGGCCTGGTGCGCCTGCTGGCCATGCTGCCGATGGCGGTGCCGGGCCTGGTGCTGGGCCTGGGCTACATCTTCTTTTTCAACGCGCCGGGCAACCCGCTGCACGGGCTCTATCACACGCTGGCGCTGATGACCCTGTGCACCATCGTGCACTTCTACACCACCGGCCATCTGACGGCCGTCACGGCGCTCAAGTCGCTGGATGCCGAGTTCGAGGCCGTGTCCGCTTCGCTCAAGGTGCCGTTCTACAAAACCTTCTGGCGCGTCACGCTGCCGATCTGCACGCCGGCCCTGGTCGACATCGCACGCTATTTCTTCATCAATGCCATGACCACGATCTCGGCCGTCGTGTTTCTGTACTCGCCCGAAACCAAGCTGGCCTCGATCGCCATCCTCAACATGGACGAGGCCGGCGAGCTCAGCCCGGCGGCCGCGATGGCGGTGCTGATCGCGGCCGCCTCGGCCGTGGCGACGGCGCTGTTCATGCTGCTGGGCTGGTGGGTGGACCGCCGCACCCAGGCCTGGAGGACGACGGCGCGATGAAGCTCCCTGGCGTCGTCAGCCGCACAGATCCTGTCGTCCTGGGCGCGGCGAAGGACCTCAGCCGCGACCCCAAAGACTCTTCGGCTTCGCCGCAGAATGAGGGCTGAACCACCAGCAAGGAGCAAGCAGATGGCCACAGCCCAAGAACACCCCGCCCTCGCCGCCGTGCGCCAGTCCGGCTGGGCCAAGGTCAAGGTCGCGGTCAGCGACATCGACGGCGTGCTGCGCGGCAAGTATTTGCACAAGGACAAGTTCTTCGGCGCGGCCGAGCCCCATCCCAAGGGCGGCTTCGGCTTTTGCGACGTGGTGTTCGGCTGGGACTCGTCGGACCACTGCTACGACAACACCACGGTCACCGGCTGGCAGCACGGGTTTCCCGATGCGCTGGCGCGGCTGGACCTCAACACCGCGCGCCATGTGCCCTGGGACAACGGCGTGCCGCTGTTTCTCGGCGAGTTCATCAACGCCGATGGTTCGCCGCACCCGGTCTGCCCGCGCCAGACCCTCAAGCGCGTGCTCAGGCGCGCCGAGGCCCTGGGCTTTCAGGTCATGACCGGCATGGAGTTCGAGTGGTTCAACTTCCTGGAAACGCCGCAGAGCTGGGCCGCCAAGAAAGGTGTCGCGCCCGAGCCGCTGACGCCCGGCATGTTCGGCTACTCGCTGCTGCGCGCGAACCAGAACCGCGAGTTCTTCAACGCCATCATGGACGAGATGCTGGCCTATGGCGTGCCGATCGAAGGCCTGCACACCGAAACCGGCCCCGGCGTCTACGAGGCCGCCATCGCTTTTAGCGAGGCGCTGGAGCAGGCCGACCGCTCCATCCTGTTCAAGACCGGCGCCAAGGAGATCGGCGCGCGCTTTGGCATCATGCCCAGCTTCATGGCCAAGTGGAGTCAGCAATACCCGGGCTGTTCGGGCCATATCCACCAGAGTCTGTCGGACGGCCAAAGCAACCTGTTCTACGACGCCAACAGCCCGCGCCACATGAGCGCGCTGTTCGAAAGCTATCTGGCCGGCCAGGTCGCTTGCCTGATGGAGTTCGCGCCGATGTTCTGGCCCACGATCAACAGCTACAAGCGGCTGGTCGATGGCTTCTGGGCTCCGGTCAAGCCGACCTGGGGCATGGACAACCGCACGGCCAGCTTTCGCGTGATCGCCGGCTCACCGAAAGCCACGCGGCTCGAAACCCGCTGCCCCGGCGCCGACGTCAATCCCTATCTGGCCATGGCCGCCGTGATCGCGGCCGGCCTGCATGGCGTGGAGAAGGGCCTCAAGCTCACTGCGCCGCCGATCACCGGCACCAACCTGGGCGCCGAACACATCCCGCGCGCGCCGCGCACCCTGATCGAAACCACGCGCAACTTCCAGCAGTCCGCGATCGCGCGCGACTGGCTGGGCGACACCTTCGTCGACCATTTCGCCGCCACGCGCGACTGGGAGTGGCGCCAGTGGCTCGACGGCGTCACCGACTGGGAGCTCAAACGCTATTTCGAGATCATTTGAAGACCATGAGCATCACCGACTTTTCTTTCCCCACCGCGATCAAGTTCGGTCCCGGCGCGCGCCACTTGGTGGCCCAGCATCTGGCGCAGCAGGGCCTCAGGCGCCCGCTGATCGTGACCGACAAGGCGCTGGCCGCACTGCCGCTGCTGGCCGAGTTCATGACCCATCTGGGCGGGCTCGAGGTGGCCGTGTTCGCGGGCGTGTTCGGCAACCCGAGCTGCAGCCAGGTGATGGAGGGCGCCGCCGCCTTCAAGGCCCACCAGGCCGACTGCGTGATCGGTTTCGGCGGTGGCGCGGCGCTCGATGTGGCCAAGGTGGTGGGCGTGGTCGCCACGCACGAGGGCGACATCCTCGAGTACGCCTGGGACCACCCCAAGGTGCGGCCCATCGTGAACGAGCTGCCCTACTTTGTGGCCCTGCCCACGACCGCGGGCACGGGCTCGGAAGTCGGCCGCTCGTCGGTGGTCAGCGAGAACGACACGCATTTGAAACGCGTGGTGTTCAACCCCAGGATCCTGGCCAAGGCGGTGTTCGCCGACCCCGAGCTCACGCTCGCCCTGCCCGCGCACGTGACGGCCGCCACCGGCATGGACGCGCTCACGCACAACATCGAGAGTTATCTCTCGCCGGCCTACCATCCGCTGTGCGACGGCATTGCGCTCGAAGGTACGCGCATCGCGGCGGCGGCCCTGGCCAAGGCGGTCCAGGAGCCCGGCAACCTGCAGGCTAGAGCCGACATGATGATGGCCTCGATGATGGGCGCGATTGCCTTCCAGAAAGACCTGGGTGCCGTGCATTCCTGCGCCCATGCGCTGGGCGCTGTCTGCGACCTGCATCACGGCCTGGCCAATGCGCTGATGATCGACACGGTGCTGGCCTGGAACTACGAGGCGGCGGTTGCGAAGTTTGACGAGCTGGCCCATGTCTGCCGGGTCGGCGGTGGCGGCCAGGCCCTGGTGCCCTGGCTCAAGCAGCTCAAGGCCCACATCGGCATCACGGGCTCGCTGGCCGCGCATGGCGTGAGGCCCGAGCAGCTGCCGCGCCTGGTGCAGGTCGCCAGCGCCGATATCTGCCACCAGACCAATCCGCGGCCCTGCACGGCGGCGGATTTCGAGCGCCTGTTCAAGGCGGCGATGTGATGGGCTGCTATGGCTCAGCCCCAACGCCGGAGCGACAACATCATGAGTGACAGGCTCAAGATCGGCATCAGCGCCTGCTTTCTTCATCCCGACCCGCAGCGCAGCGCGTTTGCCAGCAAGACGCTGCAGTTTGTCGAGCAGTCGGTGGCGCACTGGATCATGTCGGGCGGCGCGCTGCCGGTGATGGTGCCCTCGCCCACGGGCGACACGGCGCGCGGCGACATCGGCTTTACCGACTACGCGCAATGGCTCGATGGCCTGGTGTTGCATGGCGGCGCCGATGTCTGGCCCGGCAGCTACGGCGAGCAGCCGCTGCAGCAGCAATGGAGCGGCGACCGGGTTCGCGACGAATACGAGCAGGCGCTGGTCCACGCCTTCGTCGCGGCGGGCAAGCCGGTGTTTGGCGTGTGCCGCGGCCTGCAGCTGATCAACGTGGCCTTTGGCGGCACGCTGTACCAGGATCTTGCCACGCAGCAGCCTTCGGCCGTCACGCACCGCGACGCACAGGCCTACGACTACAACTTCCACGAGGTCGACTTGCTGCCTGAATCATGGCTGAGCCCGCTCTATCCGGGCGCCAAGCGCTATAAAATCAATAGCATTCACCACCAGGCGATCAAGGACCTGGCGCCCGGCTTCGTGGTGCAGGCGCGCTGCAGCGACGACGGCACGATCGAGGCCATACGCCGCAGCGGCGAGCCCTATGTGGCGGCCGTGCAATGGCACCCGGAATTCCACAAACCCGAACTGGGCACCATCGACGACGGGCCCATCCTGCAGGACTTTCTCGAGGCGGCGCGGGCCGCCCGCAAGCACACGAACCCATGAACCAGCTGACCATTCACAACCCCGCCACCGGCGCGCAGATCGCCGCCGTGCCCGCCGACGATGCGGCTTCGGTCGCCGCCAAGGCCGCCGCCGCCCGCGCCGCCCAGCCGCGCTGGGCCGCCGTGTCACTGGCCGAGCGCAAGGCCTGCATCGCGCGTTTTCGCGCGGCCATCGTCGAGCAGCTCGAAGCGCTGGCCACCACGATGACGACTGAGACCGGCAAGCCGATCACGATGTCGCGCAACGAGCTCAATGGCCTGCTCGGGCGCATCGACTTCTTCCTCAAGGAAGTCGATCTTTGCCTGGCGACCGAAACCGTGTTCGAGGACGACGCCATGAAAGAGCAAATCCAGCACACGCCGCTGGGCCTGGTGGCCAATATCTCGGCCTGGAACTACCCCTGGTTCGTTGGCTGCAATGTCATCGTTCCGGCCCTGTTGACCGGCAATGCCGTGCTCTACAAGCCCTCGGAGTACGCGACGCTGACCGGCCTGGCGATCGCGCGCCTGCTGCACGAGGCGGGCGTGCCGCCAGACCTGTTCGTGCCCCTGATCGGCGGCGGCGCGGTCGGCGCCGCACTGCTCGAGCAGAGGATCGACGGCCTGTTCTTCACCGGCTCGCACGCCACCGGTGCCAGGATCGCCCAGGCCCTGGGCTCGCGCCTCGTTAAGCTGCAGCTCGAACTCGGCGGCAAGGACCCGAGCTATGTCTGCGATGACGCCGACCCGAAGACGGCCGCCGAGTCGCTGGCCGACGGCGCCATGTACAACAGCGGCCAGAGCTGCTGCTCGGTCGAGCGCATCTATGTGCACGA
>JBOHHM010000201.1:0-16935 GCA_050725495.1 Burkholderiaceae bacterium
CACGCCGCGCGCAATCAGGGCCTGCACGATCGCATAGGCGCCCGAGTCGGCGCCAGGTTCCTGGGCATGCTCGCGCGTGAGGCAGACCTGCGAGCCGCGCTGCGCGTGTTCGCGCGGGGTGGCCAGACCCAGCTCGTGGCCTGCGCAGCGCTGCTCCACGAGCTCGATGAACAGGTCGGTCAGCGCCAGCGACTTCTCGCGCAGCGCCGCCATGCCGCCTTGGGCTTCCGTCGCCAGGAAGACGTCGAGCCCGCATTCGAGCGCGGCCAGGCTGAGTATGGGCTGGGTGCCGCAGAGGTAGCGGCTGATGCCGGCAGCCGGCCGGTAGTCGGGCGTGAACTCGAACGGCGCGGCATGGCCCCACCAGCCGGCCAGCGGCTGCCAGAAGCGATCGGCGTGCTGGGGGTTGACCCAGACGAAGGCCGGCGCGCCGGGGCCGCCGTTGAGGTATTTGTAGCCGCAGCCAATCGAGAAGTCGGCCCCCGCAGCATGCAGATCCACAGGCACGGCACCGGCACTGTGGGCCAGGTCCCAGACCGTGAGGATGCCGGCCGCCTGTGCGGCTGCGGTGACGGCCGCCATGTCGTGCATGGCGCCGGTGCGGTAGTTCACATGGGTCAGCATCAGCACGGCGACCTCCGCCGTCAAGGCTCCTGCGATTTCCTCGGGCTCGACCAGCTGCAAGCGGTAGCCGCGTTCCTGGCACAGGGCTTCGGCGATGTAGAGGTCGGTCGGGAAGTTGCTGCGCTCGCTCACGATCAGCCGGCGCTCGGGCGCGTCCTGCGCGGCGATGCTGAGCGCGGCGCTCAGCACCTTGTACAGGTTGATCGAGGTGCTGTCGGTGGCAACCACTTCGCCGGGCCTGGCGCCGATCAGGCGCGCGATCTTGTCGCCCAGGCGCTGGGGCAGGCTGAACCAGTCCGCACTGTTCCAGCTGCCGATCAGGTCGCGGCCCCATTCGCGCGTGACCACGTCGGCCACGCGCGCGGCCGCGGTTTTGGGCAGCACGCCCAGCGAGTTGCCGTCGAGGTAGATGGTGTCGCTCGGCAGCTCGAACTGCTCGCGCAGGCCGCGCAGCGGGTCTTGCGCGTCGAGCGCGCGAATGTCGTCAAGGGTTTTCATGGAGGTCTCGCAGTCAGGGCAAGGGTCAGTCAAGCGCGCGCAGGATGGCGCGAACCGGGGAGGCGTCGGCCGTCATGAGCTTCAGCGGCAGGGCAATCAGTTCGTAGTCGCCTTCGGGCACCTCGTCGAGCACCAGGTTTTCCAGCACGCGCAGACCGTGCCGGCGGATCACCTGGTGGCTTTGCAGCGCCTTGCTGTCGGCCGGGTCGATGCTCGCGGTGTCGATGCCGATCAGCTTCACGCCGAGCGCGGCGAGGCGCTCCACGGTCTCGGGCGCGTAGGCCGCGAGCCCGGGGTCGAAGCGCTCGATCGGCATGCGCTCATAGGTGCGCACCAGCACGCGCGGCGGCAGCCCGTGCACGGCGTGCGCCAGATGCTCCCATTCGATCAGCGGGCCTTTGGCGATCGCGTGGATCACGCGGCAAGGCCCCAGGTAGGGCGTGAGGTCGACCGCACCGATGGCCGCGCCCTGCGGGTCGTAGTGCAGCGGTGCGTCGGCGTGTGCGCCCACATGGGGCGACAGGGTGAGGGTGCTGACGTTCACCGGGCAGCCCGGTGCGATGCTGGCAGCCCATTGCTGCTGGTAGGGCGTGTCGCCCGGAAAAACCGGGGAACCGGGCGCCACGGGCGGTGAGATGTCCCAGATCTGTCTTGGGGTGCGTTTCATGATGAAACGAAGTTTGCACCGCTCAAAAAAACCGTGGTGTCGGTTATTTACAACATTAGATGGAAATAATTGAAACCTAAAGTATCTGATGCTCCAGCGGCGGCAAGCCGTGGCGCATTCGTGCCCTGGCGCAGGCATCGCTGCCGGCCTCGAACTCGCGGCAGGGCGAGGGTCGCCACTCGTAGATGCCGCAAGCGACCTGTTCGCCCAGCGTGCCACTGAGCGCGGCGCAGCGTATCGGCACATGGTCGGTGCCGCGCATGCGGCAGGTGCTGCCGTTGACCTCGAGCGCGAGGCCCGAAGGTACGCTGCCGCCCATCTCGTCGAGCTCGTAGACCGCGAAGTCGACGCGAAAGCTGGCGCAGCAGGCGCCGCAGCTGGTGCAGGCCGACATCAGAGGCGTCCGAGCAGCAGGTACTCCATGAGCGCCTTCTGCACGTGCATCCTGTTCTCCGCTTCGTCCCAGACCACGGACTGGAGGCCATCGATGACCTCGGCCTCGACCTCCTCGCCGCGGTGCGCGGGCAGGCAGTGCATGAACAGCGCGTCGGGTTTGGCGGTGCGCATCATCTCGGTGTCCACGCACCAGTCGGCGAAGGCCTTTTTGCGGGCCTCGTTCTCGGCCTCGTAGCCCATGCTGGTCCAGACATCGGTGGTCACGAGGTCGGCGCTGCGGCAGGCATCCATCGGGTCCTTGAACACCTTGTAGCTGTCGGCTGAACGAATGCCGGCGATCGACTGGTCGACTTCGTAGCCGCTGGGCGTGCTGACATGGACCGTGAATCCCAGCAGTTCGGCCGCCTGCAGCCAGGTGTTGGCCATGTTGTTGCCGTCGCCGACCCAGGCCACGGTCTTGCCTTTGATCGAACCGCGATGCTCGATGAAGGTGAAGATGTCCGCCAGGATCTGGCAGGGGTGGAACTCGTTGGTCAGGCCGTTGATCACGGGCACGCGCGAATGCGCGGCAAAGCGTTCGATCTTGTCCTGGCCGAAGGTGCGGATCATCACCAGGTCGACCATGCGGCTGATGACCTTGGCGCTGTCCTCGATCGGTTCGGCGCGGCCGAGCTGGCTGTCGCTGGTGGTCAGGTGCACGACCGAGCCGCCGAGCTGGTACATACCGGCCTCGAAGCTCACGCGTGTGCGGGTCGAGGCTTTCTCGAAAATCATGGCCAGCGTGCGGTCGCTCAGCGTGTGGTGCTTCTCGTAGGCCTTGAACTTTTGCTTGATCAGGGCCGCCCGCTCGAACAGGTAGACGTATTCGTCGGCGCTCAGATCGCTGAACTGCAGGTAGTGCTTCATCACGAGATCTCTTCGGCGAGGAACTGTTTGACCAGCGGGACCAGAATGCGCACGACTTCGTCGGCCTCGGCGGCCGTCAGGATCAGCGGCGGCACCAGGCGGATCACGTTGTCGGCGGTCACGCTGATCAGCAGGCCGCAGTCGGCGGCGCGCTGGGTCAGCACGCCGCAGGGCTGGGCCAGTTCCACGCCAATCATCAGGCCCTGGCCGCGGATTTCCGTGACCCCGCTCAGGCCAGCGAGCTCGCGCTCCAGCGCAGCTTTCAGGCGGGCGCCCACCTTGGCCGCGTTGTCCAGCAGGCCATCTTCCTCCATGATGCGGATGGTCTCGACGCCGGCGCGCATGGCCAGCGGGTTGCCGCCGAAGGTCGTGCCGTGGTTGCCGGGCTGGAAGATGTTCGCAGCCTTGGGGCCGGCCACGACCGCGCCGATCGGCACGCCCGAGCCCAGGCCCTTGGCCAGCGGCATCACGTCGGGCAGGATGCCGGCCCACTGGTGGGCGAACCACTTGCCGGTGCGGCCCATGCCGCACTGCACCTCGTCGATCATCATCAGCCAGTCGCGCTCGTCGCACAGCTTGCGCACCTGCTTGAGGTACTCGATGCGCATGGGGTTGATGCCGCCTTCGCCCTGGATGGTCTCGAAGAACACGGCCACCACATTGGGGTTGCCTTCGGTGGCTTCTTTGAGGGCTTCAATGTCGTTGAGCGGCACGCGGATGAAGCCTTCGACCAGCGGGCCGAAGCCCTGTTGCACCTTGACGTTGCCGGTGGCGCTCAGGGTGGCGATGCTACGGCCGTGGAAGGCTTTTTCATAGACCACGATCTCGGGCCGTTCGATGCCCTTGTCGTGGCCGAACTTGCGCGCGAGCTTGAGCGCCGCCTCGTTGGCCTCCAGCCCGGTGCAGCAGAAAACGCCTTGCCTCCCAGATCGCCGAGGCCCGCCAGCTCGACCAGCTTGGCAGCGAGCTTTTCCTGGTTGGGCACATGGTAGTAGTTGCAGCTGTGGATGATTTTGGCCACCTGGTCCTGCAGCGCGGGCACCAGCTGCGGATGGTTGTGGCCCAGCGTGTTGACCGCAATGCCGCCCAGCGCGTCCAGGTACTGCTTGCCGTTGACGTCCCAGACACGGCAGCCCTGGCCGTGCGACAAGGCGATCGGCAGGCGGCCGTAGGTGTTCATGGTGTGGGGGGAGGCGGCTTCGATGAAATTGGACGCGGCTGCGTTCATGACACTCACTCCAGGTTGGCTCCAAAACAAAGCGGCCCAACGAAAGTCGGGCCGTTGAATCGCGATTTTAGGCGCAGAGACCGCTGGGTTTTTTGACAATTGCGCATCACTGCGATGCAGGGTCTTGTCGGCCACAGGTCTTATATAAGATATAGTACTCGGGCGACGCGGCAGGGAGCGATCCTCCCGAGGCACTCGTCAATCAACAGCCTCTACCCGATGGTTTCCAACTCCGCCAAAGAAGTCTTTATCCAGGGGATCACCCGAGACGGCAAGACCTTTCGCCCCAGCGACTGGGCCGAGCGTCTGGCAGGCGTGATGAGCTCGTTTCGCCCCGGCGGTGCGCAGCCGGGCCGCCATCCGGGCTATTCGCCCTGGTGCGTTCCCACCCTCGTCAACGGCGTCAAATGCGTGGTGGTCCACCACGACCTGCGCGACTACGAGCCCATGGCCTGGGATTTCTGCCTGAACTTTGCGAAAGACAACGACTTGCAGGTGGCCGAGGCCTGTTTGCTGCCGGACGCTCCAAAGAGCTGATCCGTGGGGCCCAACAAAAAAGCCGTCTTTCGACGGCTTTTTGCTTTGCTGACAGCGCACCCGTTACAAACGGCGGGTTGATTCGTTCAAGGAGTCAACCCGGGCGGTTGGCCTGAAGTTCAGGCGGCCTTTTGGGCAGAGGTGGCCAGGGCCTTGACCTTGGCGAGTCTCATGCGGCTGCCAAGGATTTCACCTTGGCAGAAAGGCGGCTCTTGTCGCGAGCGGCCTTGTTCTTGTGGAAGATGCCCTTGTCGGCCACCGTGTCGACCACGGCCTGCATCTTGCCAAACAGCTCGGTGGCCTTGGCTTTGTCACCGGCTGCAACGGCCTTCTCGACGTTCTTCACGGCGGTGCGGTATTTGGAGCGCAGCGAGGTGTTCGCTGCATTGATCTTGACGTCCTGGCGGACGCGTTTACGGCCCGACGCCAGGCGCGGGTTCTTTTTCTTCGGTTTTCCAGATGCCATTTCGATGGTTCCTTGAGTCTGAGGATGTTGTCAGCAAAGCTTTTCATTGTACCAGCCTCGCGCATCGCGGCTCTGGCGCCCCCGCTGCCCCCGATCCGGCAAGGGGCGCGCAGCTACACTGTGCCCCCGTGAGTCTGTTCAAAGCCGCTTCCACCGTTTCCCTGTTCACCCTGGCGTCGCGCATCACCGGTCTGGTGCGCGAACTGCTGGTGGCCTCCACCTTTGGCGCCAGCGCGCTGACCGACGCCTTCAATGTCGCGTTTCGCATTCCCAATCTGTTTCGCCGGCTGTTTGCCGAAGGCGCGTTCAGCCAGGCTTTCGTGCCGGTGCTGGCCGCCAGCAAGGCGCAGCAGGGCGATGAAATCACTCAGGGGCTGATCAACCATGTGGCGACGGTGCTGGCCTGGGCGCTGCTGCTGACCTGCGTGCTCGGCGTGGCGGCCGCGCCGATCCTGGTCTGGGTCATGGCCAGCGGCCTGCAGCAGGAGCCGCGCGGCTTCGCGGCGGCGGTGTTCATGACGCGCTGGATGTTTCCCTATATCGCCTTCATGTCGCTGGTGGCGCTGGCCGCGGGCATCCTCAACACCTGGAAGCGCTTTGCCGTGCCGGCCGCGACGCCGGTGCTGCTCAATGTGGCCATGATTTCGGCGGCCTGGTGGGGCGCGCCCTGGTTCCAGGCGCAGGGCATCGAGCCGATCTACGCCATGGCGGCCGGGGTGATGCTCGGCGGTCTGCTGCAACTGGGCGTCCAGGTGCCGGCGCTCAAAAGCATGGGCCTGTTGCCCAGGATTGGATTGAATTGGGCTGGAGTCCGGGCGGCGTGGTCGGATTCTGCTACCAAAAACGTAGCAAAGCTGATGGGCGCGGCCCTGCTGGGCGTGGGCGTGGCGCAGATTTCGCTGCTGATCAACACCCAGATCGCCTCGCATCTGACGCCCGGCAGCGTGACCTGGCTGACCTATGCCGACCGCTTGATGGAGTTCCCCACCGCCATCCTAGGCGTGACCTTGGGCGTGGTCCTGATGCCGCAGCTGGCGGCCGCCAAAGCCGCCAACGATGCGGACCGGTACTCCGCCATGCTCGACTGGGGCCTGCGCCTGGTCGTGCTGCTGGCCGTGCCCTGCGCTGTGGCCTTGCTGACGTTTTCCAGGCCGCTGGTGGCCACGCTCTACCACTACGGCGCGTTCACCGACCGCGACGTGCAGCAGACCACGACGGCCCTGATGGGCTATGGCGCAGGCCTGCTGGGCCTGGTGGCGATCAAGGTGCTGGCGCCGGGCTACTACGCCAGCCAGGACATCAAGACGCCGGTGCGTATTGCCATCGTGGTGCTGGTCATCACGCAGCTGCTCAATGTGGCGCTGGTGCCGGCGCTGCAGCATGCGGGGCTGGCCCTGGCCATCGGCCTGGGCGCGTTGGTCAATGCGCTGTGGCTGCTGCTGGGGCTGCTGCGCCGCGGCAGCTATCGGCCTGCGCCGGGCTGGGGCCGGTTCGCCCTGCAGGTGACGGCGGCCAGCGCCTTGCTCGCGGTGTTCCTGATGTGGGCCTCGGGCGCGCTCCACTGGACCCAGCTGCGCGCCGAAAGCTTCAAGCGTGCGGGGCTGCTGGCCCTGCTGCTGGGGGCGTCAGCCGCTATTTATTTCGTAGCGCTGTGGGCGGCCGGGCTCAAGCTGAGACGGCTGCTCAAGCGCTGAGCGCGAGCCGGCTTGACGCGCCGCGGCCAGTCCATTACAAAGACCCATGCAGTTCAGTTTTTCGGCGCCCACGCCGCTGGAGTACTTCGCTTCGCTGGTGCAAAGCGATGAGCAGTTTCCCTTGCTGGAGGCCGCGGCGAGCCTGGCCCAGGATGAGTACCCCGAACTCGATGTGCAGCAGGTGCTCGGCGATGTGGACCAGCTGCTGGCCCGCGTGAAGCGGCGATTGCCGGCTGACGCGCCGCCGCTGCAGCGGCTGCGCGTGCTCAACCAGTTCTTCTTCCGCGACCTGAGTTTTGGCGGCAACGTCAACGACTACTACGACCCCGACAACAGCTACCTCAATGCCGTGCTGCGCACCCGGCGCGGCATTCCGATTTCGCTGGCCGTGCTGTGGATGGAGCTGGCGCAGGGCCTGGGCCTGTACGCGCGCGGCGTGGGCTTCCCAGGCCATTTCATGGTCAAGGTCAATCTGCCCAAGGGCCAGGTCGTGATCGATCCGTTCAACGGCCACTCGCTGAGCCGCGAGGAACTGGCCGAGCGGCTGGAGCCCTACAAGCGCCGCAGCGGCCTGGTCGACGAGTTCGAGGTACCGCTGGGCCTGTACCTGCAGGCCGCGCCGTCGCGCGACATCATCGCGCGCATGCTGCGCAGCCTCAAGGAAATCCACAAGACGCAGCAAGACTGGGAGCGGCTGCTGGCCGTGCAGGAGCGACTGGTCGTGCTGCTGTCCGAGGCCTGGGGCGAGTACCGCGACCGCGGCCTGGCCCATGCCGAGCTCGGCCATACCGCGCAGGCCGTGGCGGATCTTGAGACCTATCTGGTCCATGCCGAAGACGGGCTCGACATCGACGCGATTGCCGAGCGCGTGGCCGAGCTGCGCCGCGCGAACAGTTGATGCCGTGCCCCGGCATTGGATGTGTCGTGGTGTAAAACGCATTGACGGCGCTTCGGGCCGCTGGGTATATTGAAAAGTTGTCGCTTGCGGCAATACCTTCAACCCGAAAAACCAAAGATCCACTTCATGACTTCGATCCAACGTTTCATCGCCTCCTTTCTCATCGTCTGCATGACGGCCATGGGCCTGCCGATTTCGGCGCAGGCCGCCATCGTGCCCACCGACGAGGCCCTGTCCAGCGAAGCGGCCGCCGCCAACCGTGACAAGGTCAGCACCTTTCTGGCGCGCGACGATGTCCGCAAGGCCCTGGAAGGCCAGGGCGTCAGCGCTGCGGCCGCCACCGAACGCGTCAGGGCCATGACCGATGCCGAAGTGGCGCAGCTGGCCCACCGTGTCGACCAGGCGCCTGCGGCTGCCGGCGACATCCTCGGCATTTTGTTCACCGTGTTCGTCATCCTGCTGGTAACCGACATCCTGGGCCTGACCAAGGTGTTCCCGTTCACCCGTTCGGTTCGATGAATCGTTGGTTGCGCTGCCTGCGAGCCCCCGCCCTGGCGGGGGTTTTTGTTGGTGCGCTGCTGCTCACCGGTTGCGCGACGCCGCAGATGGCCACGCTTGCGCAGCGCTGGCCCGGCGACCTGCCGGCGGCCACGCTGATCGAGGCGGTGCCCTTTTTTCCCCAGGACGACTATCAGTGCGGCCCGGCCGCGCTGGCCATGGCGGCGCGCGCCGCCGGGGTTGCAGTCACGCCCGAGGATCTGGTTGAGCAGGTCTACCTGCCCAGCCGCCAAGGCTCGCTGCAGCTCGAAATGCTGGCCGCCAGCCGCCGCCAGGGCTTGCCGGCCTACCTGCTCGCGCCCAAGCTGGAGGCGCTGTTGCGCGAAGTGACAGCCGGCCACCCGGTGATCGTGCTGCAAAACTTGGCGTTTTCGTTCGCGCCCCTGTGGCATTACGCCGTCGTGATCGGCTTTGACCGCAGCCGCAACCAGTTGATCCTGCATTCAGGGCGGACCGAGCGCATGGAAATGTCGTTGTTCACGTTCGAGCGAACCTGGGCGCGCGGCGACCACTGGGCCATGGTGGCGCTGGCACCCACGCGCCTGCCGGTGACCGCCGAGCCCGACGCCTATGCGGCGTCGGTGGCCGCGCTGGAGCGGGTCGATCCACGCGCGGCGCAGACGGCCTATGCGACCGCCTTGCAGGCCTGGCCTACCCACCGCGGGGCCTTGCTCGGGGCCGGCAACACGGCCCATGCGCTGGGCCAGCTGGACCGGGCAGCCACGGCCTACCGCACAGCCACTCGCGCCTACGCCGATTTTGCCGACGCCTGGAACAATCTGGCGCAGGTCCTGCTCGAGCAGGGTCAGAAAGCCGAGGCCTCGGAGGCGATCGCTCGCGCGGTGGCGTTCGGTGGCCCGAGGCTGCCGCGCTACCTGGAGCTGCAGCAGAAAATCAATACCAAATAGGGTTCAAACCCTTTCGAAATGGTTGTGAGTCGCTATCGTTTTGAGAGCATCCGACCGGCCGCTCCGAGCTAAAGTCGCACGGTTTGTCCAACCCGCAGATCCTCATGACACTCTCATTGCGAACCAGTCGCATGCCGGCCCTGGTCCCCATCGCCGCCTGGCTGCTCGCTGGCTGGGCCGGGCAGGCCGCCCATGCCCAGTTCGACCCCGCCAAGGTCGTGGCCGAGCGGCCTGCGATCGCGGCCCGTTATGCGCCGCCGCCGGTGGCCTACAGCACGCCGGGTTTTCGTCCCGGGCGCACCGATTTCCCGTCGCACGCCGAAATGCTGGCCTATGTCGACGATCTCGCGCGCCAGTCGCCGCATCTCAAGGTCGAGCCGCTGGGGCTGACGCAGCAGGGCCGTGTCATGCCGCTGCTGGTGCTGGCGCAGCAGTTTGCCGGCCCGCGCGCGGAGCTGCTCAAGCAGGTCAACCTGCTGATCATTGCGCGCGGCAACCCCGATGGCGCCGAGCGTTTTGCGTGGGTGACGGCCAGCGGCATCGACGTGAACCGCGACCACCTGCTGCTGCACACGCCCGAGGCGCGCATGATCGCTGAAGCCACGCTGCGCTACCACCCGCAGGTCGTGATGGACTTGCATGAATTCACCGTGGCGGGCCGCTGGGTCGACAAATTCGGCGTGGTCCAGAAATGCGACGGTCTGCTGCAGCCGGCCACGGTCGGCAACCTCGATCCACAGATTGCCGCCGTGGCGCAGCAGCACTACGTCGAGCGGATCCAGGCCGCTTTCAAGCAAGCCGGCCTCGCGGGTTTCAAGTACCACACGACGGCAGGCGCCAGCCCGCACGACAAGACCGTCTCGATGGGCGGCGTGCAGCCCGACACCGGCCGCAACGTCAATGGCCTGCGTCCTGCCATCAGCCTGTTGCTCGAAGTGCGCGGTGTGGGCCTGGGGCGCATCAATTTCGCGCGCCGCGTCTACACCCAGGTGCTGGCCGCCAGCACGGTCATCGAAGCCGCCGCGCAGCAGGGCCAGCGCCTGATCGATCTGGTCGCGACTGCTGAAAGGAACGCGGCGGCCCAGGCCTGCCGCGGCGATCTGGTGGTCGAGGCCTGGCAGACCCCGATGCGCCAAAAACTGGAGTTTCTCGATGCCGTCACCGGCGAGGACCGGGTGATCGAGGTCGACTGGCGCTCGGCCGAGCAGCTCCAGGTGGTGAACAGCCGCCCGCGTCCCTGCGGCTATCTGCTGGCCGCCAGCGAGGCGCAGGCCGCAGCGCGCCTGCAGCAGCTGGGCGCGCGGGTGGAGCAGGTCACAGGCGCTGGCGTCTGGACGGTCGAGCGCTACCGGACCGAAGCGCAGGAGGCCGCCCAGCGCCAAGACGCGCGCGGCGCGATTGACGACGCTCAGGCGATCCGCCGGTTCAAGGTCAGCACCCGGCCGGGCCGGGCCGGGTGACGGTGCCGGCCGGCAGCTACTGCGTGTCGCTGGCCCAGCCGCTGTCGCCGCTGCTGAGCGCGGCGCTCGAGCCCGATTCGCAAAACAGCTATGCCGCCAACCAGCTGCTCGAGATCACGGATGACCGCCTGCTGCGCGTGATGGCAGCGCCCGCGGCAGCGCTGCTGCAAGTCCTGTGACCGGTCGCCAGCCCTTCTGTGGCGGTCGCATCACGCTACTTTTTTAATAGCAAACGAGTTTTTCTGGAGGATCGCCACGAGCGCGACGGCGCTGAACACGGCGCCAGCTGCAAAGCTGAACGAGGCGCCGAACCGGTCCCACAGCAGCCCGGCCAGGCCGCTGGCCAGCAGCATCGCGATGCCGCTCACGAGGTTGAAGAAGCCGTAGGCCGTGCCGCGCAGGTCGGCCGGCGCAGCGTCGGCCACCATCGTCGCGAGCAGCCCCTGGGTCATCGCCATGTGCAGTCCCCAGAGCGCCACGCCGGCCCAGACCCAGGCCCCCTGGTTGCTCCAGGCCAGCAGCGCATCGGCTCCGATCAGCACGACCAGGCCCCAGGACAGCATTGTGGAATGGTTCATGCGATCCGACAGCCGGCCGAACGGGTAGGCGCCAAGCGCATAGACCAGGTTCATCGCGATCAGCACCAGCGGCGCCCAGGCCAGTGGCAGGCCGCCTTGTTGGGCGCGCAGCACCAGAAACGCCTCGCTGAAACGCGCCATCGTGAACAGGGCGCCAACGCCGACGACCCACCAGTAGGCAGCGCTCAGACGCCTGAGGTTGTCGCGCCGGATCGGGTTGCTGCGCGCTGGCGACGGCGAGCGCTCGGGCTCACGCACGCCCAGCACCAGCAGGCCCACGGACAGAAACGCGGGCAGCAGGGCGACCCAGAACACGGCCCGGAAGTCGTTGGCCCAGAGCAGCATCAAAGCCATGGCCAGCAGCGGGCCGACAAAGGCGCCCACGGTGTCCAGCGACTGGCGCAGGCCGAAAGCCGCACCGCGCAGCTCGGGCGGCGCAATGTCGGCCACCAGGGCGTCGCGCGGCGCGCCGCGGATGCCCTTGCCCACCCGGTCCATCAGGCGCGCCGCGAGCACGAAGCCGGACGTGGTGGCCAGCGCAAACAGCGGCTTGGACAGCGCGCCCAGACCGTAGCCCAGCACGGCCAGCGGCTTGCGCTTGCCCCAGTAGTCGCTCAACGCGCCCGAAAACACCTTGACGATCAGGGCCGTGGCCTCGGCCGCGCCCTCGATCAGGCCCACCACGAGCATGCTGGTGCCCAGAACCGTGACCATGAAGACCGGCAGCAGGCTGTGGATCAGCTCGGACGAAACATCCATCAGCAGGCTCACAAAGCCCAGAGCCCAGATGGCCGCAGGCATACGTTGCGGCGGGCTGCCGGGCTCGGCCATGCCGGGGGGCGATGCCGGCTCTAGGCCACGACCACGGCTGCACCGTCGCCGCGCGCTGCAATCACGCCAATCTCGTAGACCTGCTCGCCAGCGGCGCGCAGCGTGGCGGCGGTGGCTTGGGCCTGGGCCGCGTCCACCACCACCACCATGCCAATGCCGTTGTTGAAAGTGCGGTTCATCTCGTGGTCGTCGATGCCGGCCGTCTTCTGCAGCCAGGCAAACAGCTCGGTCTGCGGCCAGCTGCCTTTCTTGAGGTGGGCGGCCGTGCCCTCAGGCAGCACGCGCGGGACGTTTTCCAGCAGGCCGCCGCCGGTGATATGGGCCAGCGCCTTGATCGGGTGAGCCGCCAGCGCGGCCAGCACGTTTTTCACGTACAGCCGGGTCGGCTCCATCACCGCCTGCTTGAACGGCTTGCCGTCCAGCGTGGCGGGCAGCTTGCTTTCGTCGCGCTCGATGCCCGCACCGCAGGTGCGTTCAATACATTTGCGCACCAGCGAAAAACCGTTGGAATGCACGCCGCTGGAGGCCAGGCCCAGTACCACGTCGCCGGGCAACACGTTCTGGCCGGTCAGGATTTTGGACTTTTCCACCGCGCCCACCGCAAAGCCGGCCAGGTCGTACTCGCCATCGGGGTACATGCCGGGCATTTCGGCGGTTTCGCCGCCAATCAGCGCGCAGCCCGAGAGCTCGCAGCCTTTGGCGATGCCGCCGACGACTGCCGCTGCCGTGTCCACGTGGAGTTTGCCGCAGGCAAAATAGTCGAGGAAGAACAGCGGCTCGGCGCCCTGCACCAGTACGTCGTTGACGCTCATGGCCACCAGGTCGATGCCCACGGTGTCGTGCATGTTCCATTCAAACGCCAGCTTGAGCTTGGTGCCTACCCCGTCGGTGCCGCTGACCAGCACCGGCTCCTGGTAGCGCTTGGGCACCTCGAACAGCGCGCCAAAGCCGCCGATGCCGGCCAGCACGCCTTCGCGCATGGTTTTTCGGGCCAGCGGCTTGATGCGCTCGACCAGGGCGTCGCCCGCGTCGATGTCGACGCCGGCGTCTTTATAGGACAGGGGGGAGGAGGCGGGAGAAGAGGGGGCAGAAGAGCTCATGAAGATTGGCCGGACGGATTAGCGTGCACAGCCCGATAGAATTTGCCCAGATTTTAAGGGTTCACCCCCCGTCTGCCTGTATGCAATTCACTTCCACCCAGAAACATGCCGCCGCATGGGCCGCCATTGCCGCCCTGGCGCTGCTGGCGTTGTGGCAGCTGGCCCCGGTGCTGGCGCCCTTTGTGGTGGCGGCCGTGCTGGCCTATGCGCTGACGCCGCTGGTGGACCGGCTGGCGGGCAGGGGGCGTGTGCCTCGCCTGGTGGCCGTGCTGCTGGTGGAACTGCTGTTCCTGGTGCTCGTGCTGTGCCTGCTGTTGCTGATCGTGCCCATCCTGGCCAAGGAGCTGCCGCTGATGCGCGAACAAGTGCCCTTGCTGTTTGACAAGCTCAACAGCTGGCTCCAGCCGCTGCTGGCCCAGCTGGGTGTGAAGGTGGCGCTGGACGTGGCCGGCATCAAGGCCTTTGTGCTCAAGTACCTCAATGCCAATGTCGAAGACGTGCTGGGCTCGCTGCTGTCCTCGCTCAAGCTCGGCGGCAGCGTGGCGCTGGCGATCGTGGGCAACGCCGTGCTGATTCCGGTGGCCTTGTTCTACCTGCTGATGGACTGGGACAAGTTCGTGGCCCGCGCCGTGGCGCTGGTGCCGCTGCGCCTGCGCGGCACCTACGACAGCTTCACCGCAGAAGCTGACAGCGTGCTGGGCCAATATCTGCATGGCCAGCTGCTGGTGATGTTGACGCTGGCCGTGTTCTACAGCGCAGGCTTGGCCCTGTTCGGGCTGGATCTGGCCCTGCCCATAGGCGTGTTCACGGGCCTGGCCATTTTTGTGCCCTACCTGGGCTTTGGCCTGGGGCTGGTGCTGGCGTTGCTGGCCGGGCTGCTGCAGTTTGCCTCGGCCAAGGCGGTGGTGATGGTGGCTGTGGTCTACGGTCTGGGGCAGATGGTCGAAAGCCTGTTCCTCACGCCCAGGCTGGTGGGCGAGCGCATCGGCCTGCACCCGCTGGCCGTGATTTTCGCGCTACTGGCGTTCGGCCAGCTGTTCGGTTTCGTGGGCGTGCTGGTCGCGCTGCCGGCCAGCGCTGTGCTGCTGGTAGCGATGCGACGCGTGCAGGCCGGCTACCTGGCGAGCAAGTTGTACCAAGGTTGAGGCCCCCGACCCCTATGAAGCAGATTGCCCTTGACATCGGCCTGGCGACGGGCCCGACGCTGTCGCGTTTTTTTGCCGGGCCCAACGAGGCCGCGTTGAAGCACCTGCAGTTGTGGGCGGGCAGCCCGACGCGCTCGCCCGTGCCCACCTACCTCTGGGGCGTCAGCGGCAGCGGCAAAACGCATTTGCTCAAGAGCGTGCGCGAGGCCTTGCGCGAGCAGGGCGCCCAGGTCGGCTGGCTCGATGCCGCTACGCTGGAGCCGTCCGAGTTCGACGAAGCCTGGGCCGCCGTGCTGCTCGACGAGGTGCATTTGTACAACGCCGTGCAGCAGCATGCGGCGTTCAACTGGTTCGTGAACGCCATGAGCCCCAAGACGGGCCAGCAGCGCTGGGTGCTGGCTGCCGGCGAGCTGCCGCCGGCCGACCTGCCTCTGCGCGAAGACCTGCGCACGCGGCTGGGCTGGGGCCATGTGTTTGCCCTGCAGGTGCTCAGCGAGCCCGAGCGCCGCGCCGTGCTGCGCCAGGAGGCCGACGCGCGCGGCGTGTTCCTGGGCGACGAGGTCATGGATTTCATGCTCACCCGCTTCTCGCGCGATCTCGGCAGCCTGATGCAGCTGCTCGACCACCTCGACGGTTACGCATTGCAAACCAAGCGCGCCATCACGATTCCGCTGATCAAGGCCATGCTGGAAAACGAGTGAAGCGCTGCGCCGGACTTGCGTTTTATACAACAAATTTCGTTTTGTTGTATAGTGAGCGGTGATGAATCTGTATTCTGAACTGCCCTTGTCGGCCCAGACAGCCTACGCCCAGTTGGCGGATGTGGCCACCAGTTTGGAGTTGAACCGCAGCATCGCACATCTGCACGGCAGTTTTTCGCGCAAAACGGTGCAGGCCTCCGTCTACTGGTACTTTTCCTTTCGTGACCTCAATGGCGAGGTGCGCCAGCTCTACGTGGGGCCGGACACGGACGCCGTGCGCAGTGCCGTGGAACGGGCCAAGAGCAGCGCCGTCAAGCCCGATGCGGCCCTGGCTCCATTGGCCAGGGCCGCCGTGGCGCTGGGCTGCGCCCCAGCCTTGCCCAAACATCTGCGGGCGGTGCGGCGACTCGGCGAGTACGGCTTCTTCCGGGCGGGCGGCGTGCTGGTGGGCACGCATGCCTTCATGGCCATGGGCAACATGCTGGGAGTCAAATGGTCGGCGGGCGACAGAACGACCGATGTGGACTTTGCCCATGCCGGCAAAAACATCTCGGTGGCGTTGCCGGCCGACGTGCAAATCGACGTGCACGCTGCGCTGACGAGCTTTGAACAGGGCTTCATCCCTTTGGTGCAGCTCAGCGGGGGGGCGGGCGCGTCCTACCAGTTGAGCGGCGATCCCGAATTCCAGATTGACTTCCTGACTTCGGCCCACCGCGGCGGCGATGCGCCGGTGATGATCCCCAACCTGAATGTGGCTCTGCAGCCTCTGCGCTTCATGGAGTTTTCGCTGGAACATGTCGAGCAGGCGGTTCTGGTGGACCGCAACGGCGGCAGCACCATGGTCACCATCCCGGCGCCTGAGCGCTATGCAGTGCACAAGCTGCTGATCGTGGGCGAACGCTCCGGGGCAACGCGCACCAAGGCCAACAAGGATGTGCAGCAAGCTGCTGCGCTGTGTGAATACCTGCTTGCCACCCAGCCTGAGCGCTTGCAGGATTCCTGGCGCGACGCTGTGAGCCGGGGCCCGGGCTGGCGCAAGCGCGCGCTGGAAGGCCTCGCGGCCATGCAGCGTGTCCACCCTGATTTGAAATTGAGCCATCTGATGACGGAAATCGGTGCATGAAACTCGCCCTGTTCGACCTCGACCACACGCTGTTGCCCATTGATTCCGACTACTCCTGGGGCGTCTTCACCACCACCATAGGCTGGACCGACCCGGTGGAATTCAAGCGCAAGAACGAGGAGTTCTTCGCCCACTACAGGGCCGGCACGCTGGACATCCACGACTATGTGCGCTTTGCCACCGATGCCATCCGGCGCCAAGGTGCTGCCAATTCAATAGCGGCCCACGCCCAGTTCATGCGGACGGTGGTGCTTCCTGCGATCAAGCCCGAGGCGCTGGCGCTGCTGCGGCAGCATCAGGACGCGGGCGACGAGGTGGTGATCATCACCGCCACCAATGAATTCGTCACCCGACCCATTGCCGAGGCCCTCGGCATCAAGGAGCTGATCGCGGTGCAGCTCGAACGCGGCGCGGACGGCTGGATCACCGGCGAAATCCTGGGCGTGCCGTCGGCGCGCGAAGGCAAGGTCGCGCGCATGGAACAATGGCTGGCCGCGCGCCAGCTGGGCTGGGCCGATGTGCAGAGCACGTTCTACAGCGATTCGATCAACGACCTGAGCCTGCTCGAGAAGGTCGACCATCCCGTGGCCACCAACCCCGACGAGCGGCTGCGCGCC
>JBOHHM010000202.1:0-10596 GCA_050725495.1 Burkholderiaceae bacterium
CTTGACTCTCGCCTTGACCCCCGACTTGCACTCACCCATTTGGTGTCTCCTCACATCGGCCCCAAACCCGCGCCCAGTCTACCTTTGCGGGGCGTTGGGGCGGGGCAACTGAGGAAAATAGGATGAAATACCTCGGCTTGTCGAACACCCACCCCGTGAATGCTATCGGGGCGGGACACGCAAAGTCATCGAGAAACGGGATGCCCGGCCACGCACATCCTGGGGTGCCGCCTCAGGCCACCGCCTGGCTGGCTCGCAGCGAAGCAATGTCCGCCGCGCTGTAACCCAGGCCGGACAACAGATCGGCCGTGTGCTCCCCCATCGTCGGTGGCTGCAGCCGCACGCCCAGGCGCTGGCCATCCATCGTCAGCGGGAACAGCGCGGCGCGGGCCGTCTGGCCCGCGCGCTCGCCGTCGGGCAGGCGGATCTCCGCCAAGCCACCCGTGGCCCGCAGGTGCGGGTCGTCAAACAGCTGTTCGGGTTTGACGATGGGCGCAAACGGCAGGCCGTGCCGCTCGAAGATAGCTGACAGCTCGGCCGCACTGCGCGTGACCAGTCGCTCACGCAGCGTAGCCAGCAAGCTCGGGCGCAGGCGCACGCGCTCGTTGTTGGTCGCGTAGCGCGGGTCGGCCTTGAGGTCGGCAAAGCCCAGCGCGTCGCAGAAGGTCAGCCACTGCGCGTCGCTCACGGCGGCCAGGAAGATCTGCTCGTCGTCCTTGACGGTGAACACGTCGTAGACCGCCCAGGCCGAGATGCGGTCGGGCATCGGCGCGGCGGGCTGGCCGGTGATCGCGTACTGCAGCATGTGCTGGCCGACCAGAAACACATTGTTCTCGAACAACGCGCTCTGCACCTCCTGGCCGCGGCCGGTGACGCCGCGCTCAATCAGTGCGGCCATCGCGCCGATCGCGCCAAACATGCCGCCCATGATGTCGTTGACGCTGGTGCCGGCGCGTAAGGGATCACCCGGGCGGCCCGTCATGTAGGCCAGGCCGCCCATCATCTGCACCACCTCGTCCAGCGCCGTGCGATGCTCGTAGGGGCCGGGCAGGAAGCCCTTGTGGCTCACATAGATCAGGCGCGGGTTGGCTTTGCTCAGCGAGGCGTAGTCGAGTCCGTATTTGCCCATGGTGCCGGGCTTGAAGTTCTCGGCCACGATGTCGGCGCTGGCCGCGAGCTTGCGCGCGGCCTCGGCGCCCTCGGGGCTGCGCAGGTCGAGCGCGATGCTTTTCTTGTTGCGGTTGAACATCGGGAAGAAGCCCGCGCCCGCGCCCAGCAGGTGGCGCGTGCGGTCGCCATCGATCGGTTCGACCTTGATGACCTCGGCGCCCAGGTCGGCCAGCACCATGCCGCAGGTCGGCCCCATGACCATGTGGGTGAATTCGACGACGCGCACGCCAGACAAGGGCAGACGCGAAGCAGCGGGAACGGCGGCGCAAGCGCTGACGGTTTCATCAGCTGCCACGGGTTTTGCGCTGGCTTTTGAAGCTGTTGCAAACGTCTTGGGCAACCCCGCCTGCGCCAGCGTTCCATGCAGGGCTTCGCCTTCGAGCCAGTCCGCCACGTCCTTGCGCAACGCGAGCAGCGCCGCGATGTCCTGACCGGTCTGCAGCCCCATGCTTTGCAGCATGAACACCAGGTCTTCGGTGGCCACGTTGCCGCTGGCGCCGGGCGCATGCGGGCAGCCGCCGATGCCCGCCAGGCAGGCGTCGAAGCGTGCCACGCCGGTTTGCCAGGCCGCGAACACATTGGCCAGGCCAAGGCCGCGGGTATCGTGGAAATGGCCGCACCAGAGCTTGTCGCCCACCAGGCGCCGCGCCTTCTCGAACAACCGGCTCACCATGGCCGGGTCGGCATAGCCGACGGTGTCGGCCAGGCTGACCCGGTCGGCGCCGGCGTCGAGCAGGGCCTGCATCAGGCGCAGCACTTCGCCAGGCTCGACATGACCTTGCAGCGTGCAGCCGAACGCCGTGCCCACCCCGCCTTCGATCAGGGTCTTGCTGCACGCAGCGTCGCGCGCGGCGCGGATGCGGGCCACCTCGGCCACCACCTCGTCAGGCGTCTTGCGCAGGTTGGCCAGGCTGTGGGCATGGCTGGCCGACAGCGGCACGACCATCAGATCGGCGCCGCCTTCGATGGCGCGCTCGGCACCCTTGAGGTTGGGCACCAGCACCGAGGCAAACAGGCCGGGCAGCGTCCTGGCACAGGCCAGCAGCTCGGCCGTGTCGGCCAGCTGCGGCAGCAGGCGCGCGGGCACGAAGGAGCCGACCTCGATCTCGCGCTGGCCGGCCGCATGGGCGCGCGTGATCCACTCGAGTTTTTGCGCCGTGGGCACGACGCGCGCGATGCTTTGCAGCCCGTCGCGCAAGCCCACTTCGCGAACGACGGCTTGCCGGGGCGATGTTGAAACGCCAGTGTTGGGGGGAACTGTCACCACTGTCTCCGTAGCTGTTGGTTGCTTCCTGGCTCTGTAGTTTAGGAATTCCAAACCAATTCACAAACTCAATTTTGGAAGTTTTAAGATTCCAATACGGAATTTCATAAATCAGCCAAGCCCGACAGGACAACAAGCCATGAGAGACCTCGACCTGACCACCCTGCGGCTGTTTGTCGCGGTCTGCGAAACCCGCAACATTGCCCGCACCGGTGAGCAGCAAAGCATCGTCGGCTCGGCCATCAGCAAGCGGCTGGCCCAGCTGGAAGACACGGTGGGCACGCCGCTGCTGGTGCGCCGGCGCCGCGGCGTGGAGCCCACCGCTGCCGGCGAAACCCTGCTGGAGCATGCGCGCAGCATGCTGGCCAGCGCCGACCAGATCGAGCGCGACATGGCGGCCTATGCGGCCGGCGTGCGCGGCCAGGTGCGCATCCTGGCCACCGCCTCGGTCATTGCCGAATCGCTGGCCGACGACGTGGCCGCGTTTCTGAACCACCCGGCGCACCGCGACATCCAGATCGACATCGAGGAGCGCGTGAGCAGCGGCGTGCTGCGCGGCGTGCGCGAGGGCAGCGCCTCGGTCGGCATGTGCTGGGACGCGGCCAACCTGGAAGGGCTGCAGACCCGCCCCTGGCGCAGCGACCACCTGGCCGTGGTGACGCCGCTGGACCACCCGCTGGCGCAGCACGCCACGCTAGCGCTGGCGCAAACGCTGGCCTACGACCATGTGAGCCTGCCCCCATCCAGCGCGGTGCAGGTCATGATGCAGCGCGCCGCCGCCCTGCACGGCCAGACGCTGCGCTACCGCGTGGTGGTGGCCACGTTCGAGGCGGCCCTGCGCGTGGTCCGCGCCAAGCTCGCCATCAGCGTGCTGCCCGTCGAACTGGCGCAACCTTATGCCAGCACCTTCGGCCTGCGCGTGATCCCGCTCACCGACCCCTGGGCACAGCGCCGCTTCGCGATCTGTTTCAGGGACGAGCAGGCCCTGTCGCCGGCGGCACGGCTGCTGGTGGAGCATCTGGCGCGGTCAGCGGCGGCTGAACCATAATCCAATAGGAAATTGGCCTGCAACCCTTATGCATATTGCGCGGGCAGCTATTAAAACTGCAGCAACTCAAGCGACCATGGCAGTCGCCTTGACTTGATCCAGCACCCTGAACAGCTCATCCACCTGCGCCGACGTGAACAACCCGTCCGGACCCTGCGGTGCATGGGCCGTGAACGGCGATTCGTAAAGCAGCGCAGCGTCCATCACACCATGCTCGGTCAGGTGGTTCACGACCAGATTCACAAACTCGAACTGGTTGCCGCTCAGCGTTTTGTCTGCCAGGAACCCAGACAAAGCCTGTGTCGCAGCCTGGCGATCCAGTCCCACCAGCGACCTGATGAACAAGCCGAGACCCTGCGCCTCCTGCGTTGCGCGCTCAATATCTTGCGCCGTCCCCACACCACTTTCAGCCAGCATGCGCTCCAGCTCGGCCAGGTCCGATTTCGTCAGCGACTGGTTGCGGCGCAGCTTGTGCAGCGCGATGTGGTCCTCATGCGCGCGCAGGAAGGCGCGCGCCTTGGCGCGGAAGCGCTCGAAGTCGCCGGCGCTGCCACCCAGAGGCAACTCAACATTCGTCGACTCGCCCAACTCGTCCTCGAAGTCGGTATAGACGACTTTTTTACGGGTTTTCTCCAGCAGCTTCACCAGCGCGCGCAAGTGCCGACGCGCCTGCTCCAGCATGGGAATGGTGACGTGTTCCCACCATTCTTCACCCGCCACGCGCTCGATCAACAACATGTGCTCGCGCACAGCCGGAATACTGCCCAGTTCGAGCAAACCGTCAGCAATCGCGCGCACCTGCTCACGCAAGTGGTCAAAACCCGGTTCGGCCCGCAGCGCGCACAACTGCAAGCGCAGCATCAGCAAGTCAAAGCGCTTGGCATCCTCGTCGTCGTCGCGCACCGCCGTGGGCAGGCCGGACAAATGCGTGCTGATGTCCTGCAGCTGATCTGGTCCGAGGCGGTTCCAGGCTTGTGCAATGGCCCAGGTTTCGACCCACTGGCGCTGCGGCCTGACCACGAAGTTGTCCAGGCTCATGCCTGCCACCAGCGTGTGCAGAAGGCCGGCCGTGTCGCTGCGAATGCCGCCCTCGGTCAAACGGATGTTGTCGGGCATCGACGCTTCGCCGGCAACGGCGCCGCCGGCCGCGAGCCGCTTGTCCAGTTCACCAATCAGTTCCAGCCGCGCGTTAAAAAGCCGTTGCCCCAGCGGCTGACCCACCGCGCCGTCGGTCCCCGGCAGGTCTTGGCTGAAGTACTCCAGGTTCTGGCAAAAGTCGAAGATCAGGAAGTCCTTCTTGTCCTGCCCCGGCCCGAACAGGTCTTTGCACAGACGCGTGCCGCGCCCCACCATCTGCCAGAACTTGGCCTTGGACCGCACGATCTTGAAGAACACCAGGTTCAGCACCTCGGGCACGTCGATGCCCGTGTCCAGCATGTCCACCGAGACGGCAATATGTGGCGCCTTGGCCTTGATGGAAAAATCGTCGATCAGGCTTTGCGCGTATTCGGTCTTGAAGGTGATGACCCGTGCAAAAAGCCCTGCGTAGTGCGGGTAGTTGGCATTGAAGCGCTCGGCAATGAACTCGGCGTGCTGGTTGTTCTTGGCAAAGACGATGGTCTTGCCCAGCCGGTCCCCGCCCGCCACCTTGTGGCCGCGCGTCATCAAGGTTTCCAGTACCTTGTCCACGGTGTCGGTGTTGAACAGCCATTTGTTCACCGCGTCGGCGTTCACCTCGTCGGGTATATCGCCCTCGTCGTCCCAGTCCAGCGCCTCCCACTGTTCCTTGTCTTCTTCGCTCAGCTCGGCGTATTTGATGCCCTCGCGCTGGAACTTCAGTGGCACCGAAACCGCCTTGGGCGGCACCAGGTAGCCCTCGGCAATCGCATCGTCGAGCCCGTAGGCGTCGGTTGGCACGCCGCTTTCCAGGTCAAACAGGCTGTAGGTGTTGCGGTCAATCTCGTCCTTCGGCGTGGCCGTCAGCCCCACCAATAGCGAGTCGAAATACGAAAAGATGGCGCGGTACTTCTGGTAGATCGACCGATGCGCCTCGTCCACGATGATGAGGTCAAAGTGGCCCACACCAAAGCGGCGCTGCTGGTCGCTGGTTTCGTTGATCAAGCCCATCATCGTGGGGTAGGTGGACACATACACCCTGCCCTCAGCGTATTTGTCCGTCACCAGGTTCACAGGCGAGGCGTCTGGCAGATGGGCCTTGAATGCATTGACAGCCTGGTTGACCAGTGCCACGCGGTCGGCCAGAAACAGCACGCGCTTGACCCAGTTGCCGCGCATCAGCAGGTCTACCAATGCAATGACCGTGCGCGTCTTGCCCGCGCCTGTGGCCATCACCACCAGGGCCTTGCGCTGCCTGTCCTGCTCGAAGGTTTCGGCAATGCGCCGGATCGCACGCTGCTGGTAGTGCCGCTCGACAATGGCACCATCGATAGGCGCCTGGGACAGCGGCTTGCGTGACTCGCGGCGTTGCACCAGCAACTGCAATTCGTCCTTCTTGTGGAAACCCTGCACCGGCCGCGGCGGGTACTGCGAGTCGTCCCAGAACCAGTGCTCGTAGCCGTTGGTGTAGTAGATGAGCGGCCGCTGGCCGAACTGCGCCTGCAGGCAGTCGGCATACAGCTTGGCCTGCTGCTGGCCTGCACGCGCATCGCGCCGGGTGCGCTTGGCTTCCACCACGGCCAGTGGCTTGCCATCGTCGCCCCACAGCACATAGTCCACAAAGCCCCTGCCCTGGTTGTTGGGCATGTCGGCGACTTCAAACTCCCGGTCGCGCGCCTGGTCCAGCGCCCAACCGGCCTCCTTGAGCAGCAGGTCGATGTACAGGTCGCGCGTTTGCGCTTCGTTGTAGTCGTGAGCGTTGGGCTGCGCGCTGTTGGCCGCCTTGGCAGCGGCCACCTCGGCTCGCAGGCGCGCCAGCTCTTCGTCCAGCGCTGCGGCCTTTTGTTCGGCTGCAGCGACCGCGGCGTCGCGTTCGGCCAGCTCTTGCGCCAGCTTTTGCAGCGCCGCCTGGGTTGGCGCCGCTGCCGCGGCATCGGCCTTGGGCAGCAGGTCCGCACGAAACTGCAAGGCCGGATCGGGCCGCGCGGCGGCACTGCGGCCGTAGTGCCGCGCCAGCCAGAACGCCACTTGAAACAGCTCGCGCAGCACGCCAAGCGCCTCCGCCGGCTGCACCGGCCGCGCACTGTGCACGGCGCTGTTGCCCTGCTTGCGGATGAGCTCCATCTTGGCGTGCAGCGGCGGCCCCACCAGCAGCTTGAAACTGGGCTCGAACAGATAGGCAGACAGATCGGCCTTGTAGGGCATCTTGAGCGCGGGATCGGCGCGGAACAGCCAGGCCACCGCCAGCTCCAGCGTGCGGCGGGCGTAGAAGCAGGCAGCACGGAGGTCGGTGGCCATGGCCCGCTCTGCACGCAAGGCCTCGCCATGCAGCTCGGGCCACTCAGCCTGGAGAAAAGCGAAGTTCGATACCGTCATGCCACCCCTTCCGTCATAGACAGCGCATGCGCCTGGTGCGACTCGAACACCCCGTTCATGCGCTTGAGAGCGTCGCGTTCTTCTTCTGTAGGCGCCACCTGTGCTGCGACCTGGTCTTGCACCTTGCGCCACGCGGGCAAGAAGTCTTGCGCCATCTTGCGAAAGATGCGCAGGGTTTCAGGCGAGCGAAAGCCGCAATCCTTGCACAGCGCCTCCCACGAATGCGCGCCCACCGCGTCAAATCGGTCTTCGTCGCCGATGTAAAGCGCCAGGCCGCCGTCACCGTAGGCCCGCACACACAGCAAGTCGTAGAACGGCGCCAGGCGGTAGCCCTTGTCGTCCACCAGGACTGAAAGGTTCTTGGCGTGCGCATCGGCATTGCCGATGAGGTAGTTGAACATCACCCAGCGTTGCAGTTGCAGCAGGTCGCTGCCGCGCACCGGCAGCTTGCGCAGCGCCTCCACCAGCTTTGGAACGCTCGCCAACCCGCCCAGGCGCTGATACTTCCAGCCCGCGCCATGGCCGAGCAGCTGGCAACCGTCGAACTGGTGCAGGCCGACGATGTTGCCTGCCACCTCCAGCCGGTCATAGCGTTCGACCACATAGGCGGCTTCGGGTACACGCAGCAGCCAGACATCGGGCACCGGGAGTTTGAGCGCACGCGCCAGCTTCATGCAGGCGTATTCGTTGATGGCGCTGGGGCTGTAGCGCGCCTGCCGCGTATCGGGCTTGAGAATGTGCGTGGTGGGCGAGGTGCCCACGCTTTCAAACAGCTGCTTGCGCCGCGCGTTGAAGCGCAGGCCCATCTTGTCCTGCGCTCCGGCCAGCGACATGGTGGTGTACTCGTTCGACACCAGCAAGGGCTTGTGCTCGCGCAGGCGCTTGCTGAGCACCTCGAACGGCAGCGGCTTGTATTCCTGCAACGGCGTGGGCTGATCCTCCTCGGGCAGCAGGGACAGCACACCTGGCAGCTCTTTGCCGAGTTGGCCGAGCAGCTCAAAAGAAGATGGCTTGTTCAGCGCAAGCGCCTGCACCACATCGTCCAGCGCCTTGCCTTCGGGCAGCAGGTTCTCAAAAAAGTTGCGCACCAGCGCGCCCGTGAACCGTTTAGCCTGGAGCCCAAACTGCGGCGCCAGCACATAGCCGCCCGGCTGCCCCAGCCACTGAGGGTCGTACTCGAAAAAGTAGTCGCCTTCCGCGTAGCCGAACCACCCCAGGGGGCGGACATTGGCCCACACGCGCAGGCGGATCATTGAGTCGCCGCTTTCCGTGGTTTCGCCGCTGCCTCTTCCGGCTGCAAGCCGGACAGTTCCAGCGTCAATCCCAAGCCTTGTATCAGCTGGGCCATGCGTGCGAGTGAGCAGCGTCCGGGGTCAGCTTCTGCGTCGCGGATGAATGACGCGCTGACATTGCAGACCGCCGCCGCCTGTTCGCGCGAGAGCCCCTGGCGCTTTCGCTCGTTCATCAAGCGCTGCCCAAGCTGTTCGATGGATTTTTGATTGATGTCCAATTTTTGACCTTATGGGGTCATTTTATGGACGCCAGCGCCTTTGACAAGCTAAATTTGCTCCTATGGGAGCAAAACGTGCTGGCAGCTGCGGTCAAGACGCACTTTTGCCCCCAGAGGGTCAATTACAGTTCCCCGCGAAAGGCGCTGTGCTGCAGCGAGGCGAACAGCGCGTCGAGTTCGGCCAGCGCAGCGCGGTGGGTGGCTTTGAGGGCTTCGATGGCTTGGATGCGGGAGGCGAACGTTTGTTGCAGCTTTTCAGGTGGTAACAGCACACGCACCTTCTGAAGGCCCTGCGCATCCAGTCGCTTTGTTCCATGACCAGCCTCGGAGACTTTATCGAGAACGTACTTCGACTGACTTCGAAGGCACGACGCCAAAAACTGCGGCTCTATCTGCCTTATCGGCAACAGCGCCTTGAGGTCCTGATTAATAGTTGCGGGGATTCTGAGAACACATACCGGGAACGTATGCGCAAGGATCATTCCGCGTACAACGATTGCTACGGTATTTGCCGGAAGAAGCTTCAATGTGGAGGTACGTGGCACCGCCTCTGCGATGTGATCCTCCGAATCGAAAAGATCATCGGCTTTCATGTCCTTGGCGCTGAACCATGGCAATGGCCCTTCCCAGAATCCTGCATTCGCTTTCGACGGGGTTCCACCGCTGTAGCAATGACAAACTTCGGTCAAAGACGCGACGGACCATCTCTTCGGGTTCGACACGGGATCGCCAAACATATCGAGAAAGATGGACTGGGCGAGGATGTCGAGTTGGGCCAGGGCGGCGCGGCGTTGGGTTCGCAGGGTTTCGGCCTGGTCCAGGATGGCGGCGATGCGGCGTTGTTCGGGGAGCGGCGGAAAGACGAATGGAAGCGCACGGATGATCTGGGTGTTCAAGTTGGGCATCGTGACGCCCTTCGCCTCATTCAGCAGCCACGCGCCGACTTCTGCCTGCTGCAAGTACCTTCGCGCGTAGCTGACTAGCACGTCAGGGCAATTCATCCGTATGCGGATGCTTCCTGTTCCACACAACCAGCCAACCTCGTTCTCAGTAACTACGGCGAAGCGCGTGACGTCACCACGCCGACTAAAAACGAGATCGCCCGCCCGTAGAACATGGCGCTTGAGCTTATGGACATGGGTTTCAGAAACTCGTGCAATTCGGTCGCAAACAATGCGCCCATCGGCCATGTCCTGCGGCATCACGACCGGAATACCCTCTTCCGAGTAATCAGCGGCGTGTAGCTGGCTGCCAAAGGGCCCTGTTTGCACGTCACCGCCAAACTGGTCGCAGATAGCTCCGATCGTGGTAGTCCATTTAGGCCGAGGGTTCAGCACCCCTCTATCTCGACCGTCTCTCACCGCATCGTCTCCAACAACTTCCTAATGCCCTGCTGAATCTCATCTTCCAACTGCTTCAGCTCCGCGATGATCTCGCCCGGTGCGCGATGCTGCACCTGCTCATGCACCACCTCCTTGTAGCGGTTGATGCTCAAGTCATAGCCGTTGGCGGCGATGTTGGCTTTGGGCACGCAGAAGCTTTGGGCGGTGCGGGGGCGGGTGAGTTCGGGGGAGATGCCCTCACCCCTGCCCTCTCCCAGGGGGAGAGGGTGAATAGAGCGCCAGCGCGCCAACACGTCGGGCAGGTTGTTTTTTAGATGCTCTTCTTTTGATAGCTGGTTGCGCCGGTTCCTTGAGGGCTGGAGGCCTAATTTATCCTCAGACAGCAGCGGCTGGCGCTTGTCGTCCAGGCTCCAGCCGTCGGCCTGCATGTCGTAGAACCACACATGGTCCGTGCCGCCACTATTGGTTTTGGTGAACAGCAGGATGGCGGTGCTCACCCCCGCGTAGGGCTTGAACACGCCGCCGGGCAGGCTGACGATGCCGTCGAGCTTCTGCTCTTCCACCAGCATGCGGCGCAGCGTCTTGTGCGCGGTGCTGCTGCCGAACAGCACACCGTCGGGCACGATCACGGCCGCGCGGCCGCCGGGTTTGAGCAGGCGCAGGAACAGGGCCAGAAACAGCAGCTCGGTCTTCTTGGTCTTGACGGTTTGCAGCAGGTCCTTGGCGGTGTTTTCATAGTCCAGGCTGCCGGCAAAGGGCGGGTTGGCCA
>JBOHHM010000203.1:0-5976 GCA_050725495.1 Burkholderiaceae bacterium
GTCTGCGAGACCGACTTCTCGGGCTACCCCGATTGCCGCGACGACACCATGAAGGCCATGCAGCTGGCGCTGTCGCTGGGCATGGACAAGCGCTTCCTGATCGAGACCCCGCTGATGTGGATCGACAAGGCCCAGACCTGGCGCCTGGCGCACTCGCTGGGCGGGCAGCGCCTGGTCGAACTGATCGTCGAGCACACCCACACCTGCTACCTCGGCGACCGCGAACACCGCCACGCCTGGGGCTATGGCTGCGGCCAGTGCCCGGCCTGCGAACTGCGCGCGCGCGGCTGGGAGCGCTACGTCGGCGGCTAAGCCGTGCCTTCCCGGATCTGGTAGAGCGCCGGGGCACCGGCGGCCTGCTTGGAAAACTCCCAGCGCCGCTGGTGAAAGGCTGCCACCGCCGGCCGATGTGCTATCGAAATAATAGCACCTCCCGCTTGTCGGACATGGGCTAGCAGCCTTTCGTACAGGGTTCTCTCGGCGTTTTCATCGAGTGCGCTGGTGGCTTCGTCGGCGAAGATCCATTGGGGTTTCTTGAGCAGCACGCGGGCGATCGCCAGGCGCTGCTGCTCGCCGCCCGAGAGTTTCTGGCCCCAGGCGTCTTCCTCGTCCAGCCGGGTGGCGAGTTCGGGCAGCAGCGCATCGGTCAGGGCCTGGCGCAGCGCGGCGTCGCTGTAGTGGCTGGCAGGCTCGGGGTAGGCCAGCGCATCGCGCAGCCGGCCGTGGGGGAAATAGGGGCGCTGCGGGATGAACATCGCGTCGGCGGGCCGGGCCAGGGTGCCGCGCGCAAACGGCCAGATGCCGGCCAGGGCGCGGAACAGCGTGGATTTGCCGCTGCCCGATGGGCCTTTGAGCAGCACGCTGCTGCCGGGGCTGGCGTGCAGCGTGGCGTCGGCCAGCAGAACCGCGCCGCCGGGCAGGGCCAGCGTCAGGTTCTGTGCCTCAAGTGCTACAGAATTGGTAGCGGCAAGCGCTGGACGGTCCTGGGCTTGGGCCCTGATGCTTTCTTCAAAACTGGTCAAGCGGTCGGTCGTGGCGCGCCAGCTGGCCAGCGTGCTGTAGTTGTCGACGAACCAGCTCAGCGAGTCCTGCACCCGGCCGAAGGCCGAGGCGATCTGCATCAGCTCGCCGAGCTGGATGGCGCCGCTGAAAAAGCGCGGCGCCGCGACGATGAAGGGAAACACCACGGCCGCCTGGCCGAAGAAATTGGTGAACCACACAAGGTTCTTCTGCGCCTTGAGCAGCCGCAGGTAGTTGCCCAGCACGCTGGAAAAACGCGTGTCGAGCTGGCTGCGCTCGACCGCCTCGCCGCGGTCCAGCGCGATCGCTTCACTGTACTCGCGCACGCGCACCAGGTGATGGCGGAAGTCGGCCTCGTAGCGCTGCTGCTGGTAGTTCAGCCGGATCTGGGGGCGGCCGATGTAGTGGGTGACGACGCTGCCCGCGATGCAGTACAGCAGGGCCATCCAGACCATGAAGCCCGCGATTTCGTAGCTGCTGCCGCTGACGCTGAACGAGAAGCCGCCGCTGAGCGACCAGAGGATGCCGACAAAGCTCAGCAGCGTCACGAGCGCGTTGAGCAGGCCCATGCTCAGCGAGACGCAGTAGCTGGTGAACAGGTTCAGGTCTTCCTGGATGCGCTGATCGGGGTTGTCGGGCGAGGCGTCGGCTGCGCCGGCAAAGCGCGCGAGTTCGAGTCTGTAAAACGCATGCTGCGCCAGCCAGCGCTGCAGGTAGTGGGCCGTCATCCAGGCGCGCCAGCGCAGCTCCAGCAGCTGTGTCAGGTAGAAGCGGTAGACCGCGATGATGATGTAGCCGAAAGCCAGGTAGGTGAAGCGTGCGAGTTGCTGCCAGAACACGTCGGCCTGCTTGTTCTGCAGCGCGTCGTAGAACAGCCGGTTCCATTCGTTGAGCTGCACCAGCATGTAGACCGCGGCCAGGTTCAGGATCACGATCGCGGCGAGCATGGCGCGCGCCTTCCACTTCTCTTCGGACTGGAAATACGGCAGGGACAAGGCCCAGACCTTGCGGGCCAGGGCCTTGAAGGAGGCGAGTTTGGAGGACAGGTTCATGCGCTGCGGCCTTCGGTCAGAGGGGCACATCGTAGCGTGCCGCACCGGGGCCCGCGCTGCTCAGGCCCGGTTTTGCAGCGTCAGGTTCGACACACCGCTGGCGACATGGCCGGCGGGCACATGGCGCGCAGCGGAGTCGACATGGCCGGTCTGGTCGTCAAAGAAAAAATCGGGCTCGAATTCGCGCAGGAATTCACCCTTGGCCAGACCGCCCAGGAACATGGCTTCGTCGACCTCGATGTTCCAGTCCATCAGCGTGCGGATGGCGCGCTCATGCGCCGGCGCGCTGCGCGCCGTGACCAGCGCGGTGCGGATGCGCATGCTGGGCGTGCCTTCGCGCTGCAGCCGCTGCAGTGCCGCCAGCAGCGGCTTGAACGGGCCTTCGGGCAGGGGCAGCGCCGCCTTGTCCTGCTCATGCTGCTGGAACGCGGGCAGGCCGGCTTCCTGGAAGACGCGCTCGGCCTCGTCGGAAAACAGCACGGCATCGCCGTCGAAGGCAATGCGAACCTCGTGCGGATAGTTGTCCTGCGCGCGGGCCGCGTGCGTGGCCACGGTGGCGGCCGGAAAGCCCATGGCCAGCGCCGCCCTGACATCGCTGGGGTTGGCCGACAAGAACAGGTTGGCCCGCAGGGGTGTCAGGTAGCGATAGGGCTCGCGCCCGCGCGTGAACACGCCGCGCGCCACCGTGAGCTCATGGGTCTGCACCGAGCGAAACACGCGCAGGCCCGAGACTGGGTCGTTGCGCGACAGAATGACGACTTCCACGCGCTGTGCCGCCGCGTCGTTGAAGGCCAGCAGCTTCTTCACCAGCGAGAAGGCCACGCCCGGCTTGGCTGCCTGCTCGAGCCGCTGCAGCTGCAGCTTCATGTAGGCATGGTCGTCCGATTGCTCGAACACGCGGTTTTCCTCTTCGAGGTCGAACAGGGCCCGCGAGGAGATCGCGACCACCAGCTTGTTGTCCAGCGACACCCCCATCAGCGCACCCACTGGTTGAGCTGGATGATGGGCAGCAGCACGGCCAGCACGATCAGCATGACCACCAAGCCCATGGCCACGATCAGCAGCGGCTCCAGGATCGTGGCCAGCTGCATGGCGCGGCGCTGCACCTCGGCGCTCAGCTGCGCTGCAGCCCTCTGCAGCATGACGGGCAGCTGGCCGGTTTGCTCGCCCAGCCGCGCGAACATGGCGACCAGGCCGGGAAAGCGCTTCTTCTGCGCCAGGGCCGAGGCCAGCGGCGCGCCTTCGCGCACCAGCACCAGGGCATCCAGCGCATCGGTGCGCATGGCGCGGTTGTTCAGCGTTTCGGCCGCGGCCTGCAGTGCCTTGAGGATGGGAACGCCGGCGGCCGCCAGCATGGCCAGCGTGCTGGCAAAGCGCGCTGCGTTGTAGCCGCGCGAGAGCCGGCCCAGCAGCGGCAGCGTCAGCCAGGTCGCGTCGAAATTTTCGCGAAACACCGGCTTGGTCAGCATGAAACGGGTGCCGACAGCTATCAAAATAATAGCGGACAGCATGGCCCAGCCATAGTGGCGCACGAGATCGCTGATCCCCAGCATGGCCACCGTGAGAAACGGCAGGGCGCGCTTCGTGCCGGCAAATACATTGGCCACCTGGGGCACCACATAGCCCACCAGGAACAGCACGATCACGATCGCCACCAGGGTCACGATGGCCGGATAGAGCGCCGCGCCGATCAGCTTGGCTTTGAGCGCCTGGCGCTCTTCCAGGTCGTCGGCCAGGCGCTCGAGCACCAGCCCCAGATGGCCGCTTTGCTCGCCGGCGCCGACCACGGCCGTGTAGATCTCCGAGAACTCGCGCGGATGCTGGCTCAAGGCCTTGGCAAACGTGGCGCCTGCATTGACCTCGGCGCGCAGCGCGGCCACCAGGTTGCGCTGCTTGTCATCGTCGGCCTCGTCGGTCAGGGCGGTCAGGGCGCGCTCCAGCGGCAGGCCCGAGCACACCAGGCCGGCGAGCTGGCGGGTCCAGATCGCGAGCCCCGTGGCGCTGAACACCCGGGGGGCGAACAGCGTGGTGTGAAGGCCGAAGCGGCTGTCCAAGGCGGCCTGGCCCGAGCTGACCGCCTCGACCGACAGCGGTACCAGGGCCTGGGTGCGCAGCAGGCCGCGCGCGGCCTTGGCGGTGTCGGCTTCCATCACGCCCTTGCGCGTGCGGCCTTGGGCGTCGAGGGCTTCGAAGGAATAGGCGGGCATGGCGCAGGGCTCTCGGCTGAGCTCAGTCGCGCGTCACGCGCAGCAGCTCTTCACGCGAGGTGATGCCGGCCTCCACCAGGCGCTGGCCGTCGTCGCGCATCAGCGTCATGCCGGCTTTGAGCGCCGCCTCGCGGATCTCGGCTTCGGCGCTGCGGCCGTGGATTTGGGCGCGGATCGCGTCGTCGGTCACCAGCAGTTCGAACACGCCGGTGCGTCCCTGGTAGCCGCTTTGGCCGCAGTCCGGGCAGCCCGCGCCATGGCAGCTCTTGCAGAGCTTGCGCACCAGGCGCTGCGCCAGCACGCCGAGCAGCGAGGAGCTCAGCAAGAAGGGCTCGACGCCCATGTCGGTCAGGCGCGTCACGGCACTCGCCGCGTCGTTGGTGTGCAGCGTGGCCAGCACCAGGTGGCCGGTGAGCGAGGCCTGGATCGCGATCTGCGCGGTCTCGAAGTCGCGGATTTCGCCGATCATGATCACGTCCGGGTCCTGCCGCAAAATGGCGCGCAGGGCCTTGGCAAAGCTCAGCTCGATCTTGGGGTTGACCTGGGTCTGGCCCACCCCCGGCAGCTCGTACTCGATCGGGTCTTCCACCGTCATGATGTTGCTGCTCGCCGCGTCAAGCCGGCCCAGGGCCGCGTACAGCGTCGTGGTTTTGCCCGAGCCGGTCGGCCCGGTCACCAGGATGATGCCGTGCGGCTGCGCGATCAGGTGCTCGAAGCGCTGCAGCACGTCGCCTTGCATGCCCACGGCCTGCAGGCTGAGCTTGCTCTCGCTCTTGTCGAGCAGGCGCAGCACGGCGCGCTCGCCGTAGGCGCTGGGGATGGTGCTCACGCGCACGTCGACCGCGCGCGTACCGATGCGCAAACTGATGCGGCCGTCCTGCGGCAGGCGCTTTTCGGCGATGTCGAGCTCGGCCATGATCTTCAGGCGCGAGATCAGGGCCGCATGCAGGGCCCGGTTGGGCTGCACGACCTCGCGCAGCGTGCCGTCGACCCTGAAGCGCACGCTCGAATGGCGTTCATAGGGCTCGATGTGGATGTCGCTGGCGCCATCGCGCGCGGCCTGGGTCAACAGGGCATTGAGCATGCGGATGATGGGCGCGTCGTCGGCGGTTTCCAGCAGGTCTTCGACGGCCGGGAGTTCCTGCATCATGCGCGAGAGATCGGCGTCGCTCTCGACTTCGCTGACCACGGTGGCCGCGCTCGACTCGCCCTGGGCATAGGCGGCGCTGATGCGCTGGGCCAGCGCGCCGGCGTCGATGCGCTGCAGTGAGCGCACGGCGTATTTGCGCATGATTTCGCTGCAGGCGCCCGCATCGGGCTGGCCGGCGTGCCAGAGCGTGACGTCGCGGCCGTCATCCTCCAGCAGCAGCTGGTAGGTGCGGGCAAAAGCATAGGGCAGGGGGTGACGCATGCGCAGCAGGCTCTTATGGGGTGGCCGGCGCGGCGGCGGGGGCAGCGGGGGCAGCGGGCTGGGGCGCCCGCAGCGGCGGCAGCACGGGCGCCTCGTTGACCGGCACCACCGAGCTCGGCACCGGCTGGGCGTCTTTCTGGTTGGCGCGCATCAGGTCATAGCGGTCCAGCGACAAGCTGTTGCTCTCGTTGGCGTCGCGCACCACGACGGGACGCAGAAAGACCATCAGATTGGTTTTCTTGCGACTGCGGGTCTCGCTCTTGAACAGGTGGCCGAACAGCGGCAC
>JBOHHM010000204.1:0-11273 GCA_050725495.1 Burkholderiaceae bacterium
CCCTATAACCACGGGCTCAATGCCTGCTGGGACCTCAAGGAAGGCGAACGCGTGCTGCTGCGGGTCGACAACTGGCACAGCGAGCTGACGATAAAGGCGTGCCAGCGCATCCTCGAGAAGTACAAGGTCAAGTACGAGATCCAGAAGATCGACCGGGGTCCTGTCCCGCAATGGATGGGGGCCGACGAAGTCGACTACTACCTCTTCCGCACCAAGGAACTGGCCGAGTGGATGGACATGTGGGAGGAGGAAGAGAAGAAGCAGAAGTACGACAAGATCCTGATGGGCTACGGCGGCCCGGTGCTGGCCGAGCGCCACATCAAGATCCAGCGCATGCCGTTCATCACGCCCGAGATCCTGGCCTCGCCCGCGCATGCGATGCCCATCGAGGTGATCAACGCGATGGACAAGTGGGCCTGGGACCGCATCCGCACCGCTCGGCGGGTGCGCATCACCGACCCCGAAGGCACCGACATCTCGTTCACCAACCACGACGAGTACTGGGACGCGAAGCGCGAGTTCTATCACCCGGACCTGGTGGCTTCAACCTGGCGCGGCAACGAGCACTTCGGCAAAACCTACCTGCCCGGCCACATCACCGGCCGTCCCTGGATGTTCCATCCCTTCAAGGAGGATGGTTGCGGCGTCATCGCCGGCACGACGAATCACATCGCGCCCTGCGACTGGACGCAGCTCGTCGTCGAGAACTCCAAGATCACCCAGATCAACGCCGGCGGCGCTTTCGGCGACAAGCTTCGCGACGTGATGGAGCGCACCAAGGACGTCCAGTACCCGGGCTTCCCGAGCAAGGGCATCATGCATTGGTGGGAAGCCTCCATCGGCACCAACCCGCACGTCCACCGGCCACGGAAGGACTTCCCCTCGGGATTCGTGAACTGTCTGTACGAGCGCGTGCGCTCGGGCGTGATCCACATGGGCTTTGGCACCATCATCTCCTCGATGACGGAGCGCGAGGCTGCGCGCATGGGTCTGCTGGTGGGCCACTGGCACCTGCACCTTTACTTCCCGACCTACACCGTCGAGCGTTCGGGCGACAACGAGAACGTGATCGAGAACGGGCGCCTGATGGCGCTGGATGACCCTGCGATCCGCAAGCTGTGCTCGAAGTATGGGGACCCCGAGCTCTGGCTCGACGAAAGCTGGAACCCGGCGGTGCCAGGCATCAACATGCGGGGCGACTACTGGGACCACTATGCCAAGGACCCGCTGCACTGGGTCAAGACCGAGCTGGAGGTTTGCCGCAACTACCACCCGATGTTCATGCGGATGGTGGATGCCGACGGCAAGTACTGCCACGGCGAAGGCGCCAAGTGGTGGAAGGGCGGCTGCTGCGAGCACAGCGGGGTCCAGGCCCCAGTCCTTCCCGGCAACTGCTGCGAAGGCAACGAGCCGCCCGCTCAGGATGGCCACGGCTGCTGCCACGAATAGCAGCGCGAGGCGCTCGCTGGCTATTTCGGGTGGCCTGGGAAGGGCGCCGGGGTCTGTGCCGGGGGTGTGTGCAGGCCTTCGACACCTCATACTCTGGCTGGTGGCGGCGTTCGCGATCATGGTTGATGCGCAAGCCCCGGAAGCCAGCTTCTACCTTGCGCGTTGCACGGCTTCGCGGCAGGGGCTCGATCCGGCGCACTGGCTGCGCGTTGGCGACCACCTGCGTGCCTTTCCATGGAGCTTGGGCGTCATGACGCTGATGTGTGCTGCCGGTCCACAGGAGACCTGGCGGCGATGGCTGCGCTCGACCGCTGTGCGCATGGCGCTGATGGCCGCCACCATGCCGATGGCACGGTCAGTGAAGCCCACTACTTGATCTATAACTGTATATGTAGCAGTTATCACTCCAGCGTGACGCCGGTCTGCTTGACCACGGCCGCCCAGCGGGTCAGTTCTTTCTGGACATAGGCGCCGTAAGCCTCGGGAGTCGAGCCCAAAGGCTCAGCGCCCTGTAATGCCAGTTTCTGTCGCACTTCAGGCGTTTGCAACGCTTTCATCACTTCGGCGTTCAGGCGCTGCACGATAGGCTTGGGGGTATTGGCCGGCACCATCACGCCTTGCCAAGCGCCGACTTCAAAGCCGGGCATGCCCGACTCCGCCAGGGTCGGCACATCGGGAAACAGCGCCATGCGCTTGGATGTCGTGACGGCCAGTATTTTCAGGCGTTTGTCACGCACAAAAGCCATGACCGAGTTGACGGTGTCCGTCATAAAGTGGATCTGGCCACCGACCAGGTCAACGTCGGCCGGAGCACTGCCTTTGTACGGAATATGCACCGCATCAATGCCATTGGCCTGCACAAACTGGAAAGCGCCCAGATGGGTCACGTTACCATTACCGGCAGAGCCATAAGACAGCTTGCCGGGATTGGCTTTGGCATAGGTAATGAATTCCTTGACGGTGTTGGCTGGCACGTTCGGTGCAACCACCAGGGCCAAAGGTACGACGGCAGTCAGCGCTACCGGTGCCAGATCGCGCTGGACGTCGTAGCTCAGGCTTTTGTACAGAGCCGGGCTCAGCGTGATGGAGGATGTGTTGTACAGCAAGGTGTAGCCATCGGCCGGCGCTTTGACCGCCATCACGGCACCCAGGTTGCCGTTGGCGCCGCCCCTGTTGTCAATGACAACGGGCTGGCCCATGGATTCCGACATTTTCTGCGCAATGACGCGTGCCACCAGGTCTGTGGGACCGCCGGGCGGGAAGGGGACGATCATGGTGATCGACTTTGACGGAAAGGCGGGCTGCGCCTGGGCGATGGGGGCGGTGAAGGCGGCGGCGCAGACCAGCGATGCCAGGGCAGCGGCAGCGGCCCGGCGCGAAATCCGGGTGGGAATGGTGTTCATGGTGATGTCTCCTTGGGGATTGATAAAAAGTTAAACGTCGGCCCGGCCGGCCAGCATTCGCCGTGCGGTGTAGGTCATGACTTCTTCGTCGCGCTGGTTGAAAACCTGGATCGCCGAATCGACGATCGCCCGCCCGCCTGTGGAGGTGGGACGCACGCCGGTCACCTCAATGACGGCGTGAATGGTGTCGCCCACCCGCACAGGCGCGTGGATTTTTTGCGTCAGTTCCAGCATGGCCAGCCCCGTGCCCTGAATCATGGTTTGCAGAATGAAGCCTTCAATCAGGGTGTAGGTCAGCGCAGCCGGGACCGGCCTGCCGGCAATGCCGCCATGCAGCGGGGCCGCGTCGATAAACATAACCTCGACCATGCCGGTGATGCCGATGAAACCCACCAGGTCGGCCTCGGTCACGGTGCGGCGAAAGGTCCTGAAGCGCTGGCCGATGACCAGGTCCTGCCAGTAAAAGCCCTGGCCCAGCTGCTGAATGTTGTCGGGGGTACTCATGATGGTTTCGGGTCGTTGCTGGTCATTGGTTTCATGCCTATTTCGGCCAGCAGTTCGGCAGTGTGCTCACCCAGCCGCGGTGCCATCCTGACGGGCGGGCGCACATGATCGAACTTGACGGGTACTCCAGGAAACCTGAGCGTTCCCATCGCCGGATCCTTCAGAGTTTCGAAGAAACCGGTGGCGCGCAGGTGCTCATCCTGTTGCAAATCCTCCAGCCGGTTCATTCGGGAGGCCGGTATTTCAAGCCGGTTGAAAATCTCAAGCCAGGTGTCGGTGCTTCGCCCGACAATGAATTGCGCCGCAAGTTCGTAGAGTTCTTCGATATTGCGCGTGCGCGCCGCAATGTCGGTGAAGCGGTCATCAAGCGCCAGTTCAGGCGCGCCGGCCTCGATGAAAAAGCGGCGCCAGTGTGCGTCGGTATAAGGCATCGCGCACAGGTGGCCGTCGGTGGTGCGGTAGGGCCGGCGCCATGGGTTGAGCAGCCGCGGGTAACCGGGCCCGGCCAGGGGCGGCTCGAAATGCTGGCCATAAAAATGTTCGACCAGATTGAAGGCCACCATAGCCTCCAGCATCGGCACCTCCACATAGGAGCCCTGCCCGGTGCGTTCGCGCATGAAAAGCGCAGCGAGGATGGCATGGGTGGCCACCAGTCCCGAGGTCTTGTCGGCCGCGATCGTCGGGTAATACTGGGGCGTGCCGGTCTGCCGCTCCATCAGGGCCGCGCAACCAGACATGCCCTGAATGATGTCGTCATAGGCCGGCATGCCGCCGTAAGGGCCATCCTGCGCGAAGCCGTGCAGGCCGACGTAGACCAGCCGCGGGTTGCGCGCGCGCAGTGTCTCCGGGTCCAGCCCGATTGGGGCCAGTTTTTGCGGGCGGATGCTGTGCATCAGCACATCGGCGGTATCCACCAGCTTGAGCAGGGCGTCCTGGCCTCGCGGCGTTTTCAGGTCCAGCACGACGCTGCGCTTGCCGCGATTGACACCGAGAAAAATGGCACCCATGCCCTCTTCCGTGCTTGGACCGGTGCGCCGGGTCGAATCGCCTTCGGGTGCTTCTATCTTGATGACATCGGCGCCGTAATCGGCCAGCACCTGACTTGCATAAGGTCCGAGCACCACCGTGCTCAGGTCCAGCACACGAATGCCGTCCAGAGGCAGCATGCTCATTCCTGCTCGACTTTGGCTTTGACCGCAATGCGCTTCCACAGCTCGATCTCAGCAGCCTGGAATTTACGCATCTCCTCGGCGCCGCCGTTCATGACTTCGGCACCCAGGCGTTCATAAAACTCCCTGGTTTCGGGCATGCGCTCAATTTGGGACAGCAAGTTGGCGAGCTTGTCGGTTTCGGCTTTTGGCGTTTTGGCTGAGACCATGGCGCCGACCCAGACATAGGCAGTGAAGCCGGGCACGCCCGCTTCGCCGAAGTAAGGGACCGACGGAAGCACGGACGCGCGGCGGTCGGACGCAACCGCCAGGGCACGCAGCTTGCCACCTCTAACCAGTTCATAAGCCGCCGTGATGTCGGAAAATGCCATGTCCACTGTGCCCGAAGCCACTGCAATCAAGGCCTCAGATGCCCCTTTGAACGGTACCTTGTGAATGTCCAGGTGCGCACTATCGTTCAACCCTTCCGACATCAGCTGATAGCCGGCAGAGCCCGCAGCATAGTTGAGCTTGCCGGGTTGCGCCCTGGCAGCGCTGATCAAGTCAGCCAGCGTTTTGTACGGAGAATCTGGCGGTACTACAAGCACCGTAGGCGCTCGCATCATCATGGTCAAGGGCGCCATGTCGCTTTGCGGATCGTAAGGCAGCTTCTTGAACAGCGCCACGTTCACGGCTAGCGATGAATTGCTGCCGACAAAGACGGTGTAGCCGTCGGCGGGCGCAGTGAGCAACGCCTTTGCCGCAATGAAGCCGTTGGCGCCTGGGCGGTTTTCCACCACCACGGGTTGTCCGGTGAGTGCCGTGAGTTTTTTGCCGAAATAGCGTGCCGAGGTGTCGGTGCCACTGCCGGGCGGAAAGGGCACGATGAACTTGATGGGCTTGGAGGGAAACTCCTGTGCGAACACCGGTCCGGCAGGCAGCAGGAATGCAGCGCTGCACAGCGAGGCCAGCGCCAGCAATGGCGCAAGCATGAATTTGTTTTTTTTGAAAATCATTTTTGTCTCCTTGGAATAGAAAAAATCACACCGAGCGAACGAAATCGGCAAGCGGCAGATTGCCCGCGAGGACCTGCTCGCCAACTACCCTGTTCCAGTAGGCTTCCGAACCATGGGCCATGCGCCACTCATGCAGGCGCCGGGTCAGCAGTTGAAGGTCGTATTCTTGAGTGACCCCAATCGCGCCGTGCAATGCGTGGGCGGTCGAAGCGACCAGAACGGCCGCTTCGCTGGTGCGTGCCTTGGCCATCGCAGCGGCCAGCCGGGACGGCGTTTTCCCGGTGTCCTGAAAGGCAGCCTCAGCGGCAATCGATGCGGCTGCCGTGTTCTCGGCCATCACGCTCAGCTGGTGTTGCACCGCCTGGAATTTTCCGAGCGACTTTCCGAACTGGACGCGGTCGTTGCAATACTGCAGCGTCATTTCGAACACGCGGTTCATGGCGCCGCTGAGCAGGGCGGCATGCAGTGCGGCAGCGAAGGCCGGCAACAGCTCGCCGCCGTGTGGTGCGCTGATTGCATGGCGGTCGTCCGGCCAGGTGAGTGTTGTCGTCAGGCTGTGGTTAACCCCCGTGGCCTGACGCTGTGCCGCCGCGCAAGGCAGCAGCAGCAAGGCCCCGTCGTCGTTGGCCAACACGAAGTCCGCCAGCATGCCGTACGGTGTCAAGGCGCTGGTGAGGCTACCGTCAGCTTCGCGCCGAAGTGATCCGGCCAGCGTGACCATGCCCGCTGGCAGCGCAAATTGCGAGGCGACCAGTGCGCGGGCCACGATGGCTTGCGCCACCGGAACCGGTACCGTGTAGCGCCCGAAGTGGCTCAGAATCGGGAACAGTTCAGCCAGGGAAAGATCGGCCCCACCCTCGGCTTCAGGGGCCAGAAGGTCCAGAAATCCGGCGCCCGCCAGGGAATCCCACAAGGCGGCGGGTGAGCCGCCGACTTCAATGGCGCGCACCGCGGCAGGGGTGCACTGGTCTTTGAGAATGTCTTCTATCGCTTCTGCAAACATGGGGTTTGTTCTTTCTCAGCGCAAGCCCAGACCGCGCGCGATCATGCCGCGCAGGATCTCGCGCGTGCCGCCGCGCAGGGAGTAAGTGGGGGCAATCTGGCTCACATAAGCCGCGGTTCGGTACAGGTCGGCATCTACCACTGCATCCGGGTTCATGGCGATGGCCGCTTCGATCAGGGCCGGAATGCTTTGCTCGAACTCGGTCCCGATGTCCTTGACCAGTGCGGCTTCCACCACCGGGCTTTCACCATTGACCAGCTTGCTGGTCACGGCAATGGACATGTTGCGCAGCGTGGCTAGGTGCGTGGCGAAACGGCCTATGGTGGCGGTGTGAACCGACGCATCAGGACTGCCTCGCAGGCAGCTGATCCAGTGCTCCAGCAGCACGATGCTCGAGTAGATGCGCTCCGGGCCGCTGCGCTCGAAGGCCAGTTCGGCATTGACCTGCGCCCAGCCGTCGCCTTCATTCCCGATTAGCGCATCATCGGCCAGCAGGACGTCATCAAAAAAGACCTCGGAAAAATGGGCGTCACCAGCCAGGTCATGAATAGGCCGCACCGTCACCCCGGGCAGGGACAGATCGACAATGAACTGCGACAAGCCCTTTTGCCGGTCCTGCGGTTCGCCGGACGAGCGCACCAGGGCAATCATGTAGTGGCAATGCTGCGCATTGGTCGTCCAGATCTTGCGGCCGTTCAAACGCCATCCGCCTTCGTAGCGGGTGGCCCGGGTGCCCACGCTGGCGAGGTCGGAGCCGGCATTGGGTTCGCTCATGCCAATGCAGAAGAAAGCTTCGGCGGCACAGATTCTTGGCAGATAAAACTGGCGTTGTGCTTCAGTCCCGAACTTGAGGATCAAGGGACCGCTCTGGCGGTCGGCGATCCAGTGCGCTGACACGGGGGCACCAGCAGCGAGCAATTCTTCGACAAGCACAAAGCGCGAGTAGGCATCCAGGCTGGCGCCGCCGTATTGCGCGGGCAAGGTCACGCCGACCCAGCCGCGTGCGGCCAGTTTTCTGCTGAAGGCGGCATTGAAGCCCATCCATGAGCGGGCACGAATGTCTGGCGGTGTGGGTTCCAGGCTGGAGTTGAGAAAGGCCTTCACTTCGGCGCGAAATTTGTTGGTCTCGGCGGGAAGGGTGGCGAGCCGGAAAGCGGATAGCAGGTTGCTCAAGGAATTCTCCTGCGTGGATCAGACGCCGATGGTGTAGCCACCATTGACCGACAAATGCTGGCCCGTGATGTAGGACGCCGCGTCCGACAGCAGGAAGCAGACCGGACGTGCCACTTCCAGGGGTTCGGCCCAGCGGCCCAGCGGAATCTGCGCGAGGTAGGTGTCGGCGAATTTCTCGCTGCGTATGGTTTCGGTCATGGGTGTTTCAACCACGCCGAAACCCACGGTGTTCACCCGCACGTTGTACTTGGCCCACTCGCGCGCGGCGCACATGGTCAGGCCCAGCAGGCCGGCCTTGGCTGCGCCGTAGTTGATCTGGCCGATGGTCCCGCGCCTGCCGGCGTCGGATGAGATGTTGATGATGGAGCCTTGCGCCTTGTCGCCGGCCCAAGCCCGCGCCAGCATGTGCCGACCTGCTGCTTGCAGGAAGTAGAAAGAGCCTGACAGGTGGACGTCAATGACCTGCTGCCAGTCTTGTGGTGTCATTTTTTCGATCATCGCCGGCCGGGTGATGCCGGCGTTGTTGACCAGTCCGTGCAGCGCGCCGAATTTGGCCACTGCTTCGTCAACGGTGCGTTGGGCGAATTCCGGATCGGCAACGCTGCCCACCATAGGCAGCAGGCGATCCTTGCCGGCTTCGTCGCGAAATGCTTCCAGCGCGCCGGCATTCAGGTCCACCGCTGTCACGGTAGCGCCAAGTGTCAGCGCCAGGTCGGCAATCGCACGGCCAATGCCCTGGGCAGCACCCGTGACCACGATGCTCTTGTTCCTGAGCGAGAGGGATTCGTCATTCATTGCAGTTTTCTTTCTCAAAGTGTCTCTTCGGTACCCAGCACCAGTGTGGCCTGGCTCGACAATTCGCCGCCATTGCCATGGGCCAGCGCCAGTTGCGCATCTTTCACCTGACGTTCTCCCGCCAGGCCCATTAGTTGCTGCGTGGCCTCGACCATGGTGAACAGTCCATACATGCCGGGATGCACGCAGGACAGTCCGCCACCGTTGGTATTCACAGGGAGTTCTCCTCCAGGGCCAATGCGGCCACCTTCCACGAAAGCACCGCCTTCTCCCTTTTTGCAGAAACCGAGATCCTCCAGAAACAGCACGGTGTTGATGGTGAAAGCATCGTAAAGCTCGACCACATCAATGTCGGCAGGTTTCACACCCGCCTGGGCGAAAGCGCGTGCGCCGGAGAAAACCGCTGCGGTGGTGGTCAGGTCGGGCATGGAAGTGATGTCGCGATGGTCGGTTGCGGCGGCAGCGCCCAGCAGGTAAACGGGTCGCTTTGCCAGGTGCTTCGCCCGCTCCGCGCTCACCATGACGACGGCCGCCGCGCCATCGGTGACCAGGCAGCAATCGCGCACGCTGATGGGGTCGGACACCATGCGCGCCTTCAGGTAGTCCTCCATGGTGAGCGGGTCGCGCATGAAAGCTTCTGGATTGAGTTGGGCCCAGCGGCGCGCGGCCAGCGCCACCTCGCCGAGCTGCTCGCGCTTGAGGCCATACTCGTGCATGTAGCGCGAGGTGGCCAGTGCATAGGCGCCCACGGGACGCGCGAGCTTGTAAGGCGTTTCATAGGCCGTCGGCCGCATCGAGCTGATCAGCCCGCCCGAGGCGGTGCGCTGGTTGCTGCCGTAGGCGATCAGCGCGACGTCGCACTGCCCGGCCTCAATCGCCAGTGCCGCCCACAGGGCATGGGTAAGAAAAGCCGAGCCGCCGGTGCGGTTGTTTTCGGTCAGCCGGGGCTGGATACCGAGGTATTCGGCAAATGTCAGGCCGGACAGGAAGTCATCGGGCAGGCCGATGAACAGGCCATCCACATCAGAAGGCTTGAGCCCTACCTGGTCGAGTGCCCCCAGGCTGGCCGAGACCGCGAGGTCCATCGAGCTCAGACCCGGCGACTCGCCCATGCCATAGGTGGCGGCCGCCACGATGGCTGATTTTCCGCGCGGAAACTTATCGTGTGTCATGCCTTGCTTCCTGTGTCTGCTGCCACGTCGAACAGCAGGATGTCCCGCTCTTCCTGTTTCGCTATACGGGCCTGTACCTTCATGCCGATGCGCACGGCGTCCGGTGCGATGCCTTCGACACGGCTCATCACACGCGGGCCTTCTTCAAGGTCAACCAGCACGACGTTGTAGGGTTGCTGCGGCGGCTTGACCCGCACCACGGTGGTCGCATGGACCGTGCCGCGCCCTGTGGCCTCCACCCATTCGAGGTCGCGCGCACCGGTCACGGGTTCGGCCACGCGCGGGTAAAAAAAATAGCGGCCACTACTGCGTGAGCGCTGCAGCATGAATCTACCCTGCGCCAGGTGCGCAAAGTATTCCTGCTCGGGTCGGATGTCAGCCATGGTGTTCTCTTTGAAATTGGATCAGGGTTTGACGTCGGGCCATTGGTACAGCGGCGCTTCCTTGGCCAGGAAACGGCGCACGGCTTCGTTGTGGAAGTCACTCTCGCGGCACAAAGCCTGCGCCATCGCCTCCTGTGCGTAAACCGTCTGGCGATCGGATTCGAAAGCATGGTTCATTACGCTCTTGGCAATTCCCAGTGCCTCGGTCGGTGCCGTATGGAAGCGCTCGGCAAAGTCCAGTGCGGCCTGCAGCACGTCCTGATCGAACACGTCTTGCACCAGCCCTATTTCCTTCGCTTCATGAGCTTCCACAACGCGGCCGGTGAATACCAGGTCCTTGGCGCGCGACAGGCCGATGGAACGAGGCAGCAAGTACATGGCGCCTGTGTCCGGCACATAACCGAGACGCGAAAAAACGCAGCAGAACTTGGCGCGCGGCGAGGCCAGTACGAAGTCAGCGCACAGTGCCAGCGACAAGCCAGCGCCGAAGGCCACACCGTCGACTGCAGCGATCACGGGTTTTTCGAGATCGACGAGCTCGTCGAACCAGCGGTGAATTTTGCGGATGCGTTCACGGCCTTCAAAAATGTCGCGTTTCTGGCCCTGCTGCTCCGCCATGACCTTGACATCGCCTCCTGCGCAAAAATGGCCGCCGGCGCCGGTGAGCACAACGGAGCGCACTGCGTCGTCGTCGCGTACCTCCGCCACCGCAGCGGCGAAGGCTTCTCTCATCGCATAGTCTAGTGCGTTGCGCTGATCGGGACGGTTCATAGTAAGCACTGCGGTTGCGCCCACCCGTTTGATTTCGATTGCTGCCATGGCTCTTGTTCCTTGCGTGTTCAGTAGCGGATTTGCATGAGCCAGGTGGCAACCATCACCGGTCGCTCGGCGCCTTCGATATGTACTTCCACATTCCACACGCAGCGCACCTCATCCGGCTTGATGTCGTCCACGCGCTCCAACTGGAAGCTGCCGCCCAACTTCGACCCGCTAGGCACGGGGCCCGTGAAGCGAACCTTGTCGAAGCCGTAGTTCAGCGCCATCTTGCGGTTGGGAAACGCAAAGCAGCGGTGGTACCAGCCCGTGATCAGCGATAGCGTCAACAGGCCATGGGCGATGGTGGTCTTGAAGGGAGATTCGGTCGCGGCCCGCACGGGATCGGTGTGGATCCACTGCCTGTCTTGCGTGACGCCGGCAAACACGTCGATCATGTCCTGGTCAACAATG
>JBOHHM010000205.1:0-6808 GCA_050725495.1 Burkholderiaceae bacterium
CGGCTGGTGCAGCCCCAGATGCTCTGGTTGGCCTCCAGCACGGTGGCGCGGATGCCGTGTTCGCGCGCCAGGAACAGCGCGGTGGCCAGGCCGGTGAAGCCGGAGCCGACGATCACCACGTCGGCATCGGTGTCGCGCAGGATCGGGCCGTCGTCCTCGGGCGGCGCGCCGGCGGTGGCGACCCAGTAGGTCGGCGCGTAGTCGCGCCCGCGCCCCGGGTTGGGCGCCACCAGCGGGTCGTACTGTGGGTCGTAGGCCGCGAACGGCCTCAGGTGGTTGGGGTTGACGTCCATGCTGCGACTCCTCGGGCCGGTCGGATTGCGCACCATCCAAGTTCTGCTGCTCATGGTCAGGTCGCCTTCACGGGCGGGCGATCCTTGCGGAAGGCGTTCTTGACTGCAATGCGGCCATCGCGGAAGGTGAAGAGATCGCAGCCATCGGCCTCGATGCGGGTGCCGTCGGCCTTGGTGCCGACGAAGGTCCATTCCGAGACGCCGCGATCGCCCGCGACGAAGTGGCGTCCGTTGAGCCACTGCGCATCGGGGAAGTTGATCCAGGCCTGGGCGAAGGCGGCGCGCACTGCCTCGCGGCCTTCGAAGCGAGCGCCGCAGGCCAGCGGGCCGCCAGCGGTCTGGAACACGCAGTCGTCGCTCATGAACGACATCAGCGCGTCGATGTCATGGCGGTTCCATGCGTCGGCAAAGGATTGCAAGGTGGCGACGTCGACGCTGTCGCCCGGGTGGGTGCTGCTCATGGGTGCTCCGGTCTACTGTTTGATGAGAATGGAGCGTAGGGGCAGGCTGCTGGCGGCCATAGCGCCAGATGCGTGGATTCGCTTGGGCCAGCCGCGGCAAGGCGGGCGCTCGACGATTCAGCGTTGGAGTTCGAGGTCGCGAACCAGTTCGGCCAGGACCTTGATGCCGGGCTCGATGGCCTGCGGTGCAATCGATGAATAGCCGACGCGGAAGTACTGTGACGGCGGCGGCTCGGCCATGAAGAAGACTTCGCCGGGCTCGATCAGCACGCCTTTGTCCAGGGCACGTTCGGCCAGTTCGGTGGCGTTCAGGCCATCGGGCAGCTTGACCCAGCACGATCCGCCGCCGGACACGGGCACGACCTGGCATTGAGGCAGGTGGTGCGCCAACGCCGCCAGCAAAATGCCCATGCGCTCACGTTGGGCGACAGCCAGCCGGCGCAGCAGCGCGTCATAATGGCCCAGCGAGAGGAACAAGGCGAAGGCACGCTGGATATAGGCCGACGGGTGACGCAGCATCAGCCGGCGCAGCGCGCGCAGTTCGGCGATCAACTCGGCCGGGCCGACCACATACCCGATCCGCAAGCCCGGTGCCAGGGTCTTGGACAGGCTGCCGACATAAATGACGCGGTTGCTGCGGTCCAGGCTCTTGAGTGCGGGCGTTGGTTCGCCATCGAAGCGGTTCTCGCTCTCATAATCGTCTTCGATGAGGATGAAGTCGGCCTCATCGGCCATCTTCAGCAGCGCCTCGCGCCGCTCCAGCGGCATCGTCACGGTCGTGGGACACTGGTGGCTGGGCGTCGTGTAGACGAAGTCGAGCTGGCGCAGCGTTTCATCGATCACCAGGCCCTGCTGATCCACGTGCAAGGGAACGAGCTGAGAAGTCCGGCTCGAAAAGATGTTTCGCGCGTCGGGATAGCCAGGGTCTTCTATGCCCACGCGCGTGCCTTCGCGCACCAGCAAATCGGCCACCGAATACAGCGCATGCTGTGCGCCCACCGTCACGATAATCTCGTCTGCCGCAGCCCACACGCCGCGGCGCGGCAGCACACGGGTGCGGATCTGCTGAACCAGGTCGTCGTCGTCACGAGCAATCTGGTCGGGCGCCCACTGACGGATGTCCAGCACACTCAGCGCCTTGATGCAGCACTCGCGCCAGTCGGCCGTCGGGAACAGCATGGCATCGAATTGGCCATAGAGGAAAGGATAGGGATACTGCTGCCAGTTCGCTGGCTTGGCGATGCTGCGTTGCCGCGAGGGACGCTGCTGGAAGCGCCGCGACCAGTTCGGCTCCTTGGCCTGGCTGCGGGCCAGCGCAGGCCTGGGGCGATCGGCCGAGATCCGCCCGGACAGCATCTCGGCGTTGACGAAGTGACCGCTGCGCTGGCGCGAGACCAGATAGCCTTCGTCGGCCAGCTGCTGGTAAGCCAAGACGACGGTGTTGCGGGCCACGCCGAGCTGCTCGGCCATTTCCCGGCTCGATGGAATGGGAGCACCTGCGGGCAGCTGTCCATCGAGGATGGCACTGGCCAGCATTTCACGAATCTGCCCCTGCAGGCTCATGTTCTCGCGCGCCGAGCGCTGCAGCAACTGCTTCCACAACGCAGCGTTCAGGTGTTGTGTCATCGTACAAAACTGCGGTAAACAAAAGACAGCAGCAAGGCTGACCTAGGGCTTTCCCTGAGGGCACTGCTGGCCGTGGTATCAACGAATAGTCGTATCTGGCGCTATGGGCGGGGTGGTTTGTTGGCCAAACTGCAGCCGCTTGCTGACCAACGTGTGATTTGAGTTTATCAACTTCCCCTTGCAAGCGATACCTAAACCGGAGACAAACATGAGCAGCATCAGAACATTGACCCGCCGGGCCACGCTGGCACTCGGCGTTGTTGCAGCCCTGGGTTCGACCCAAGGCGCCATGGCGCAAACCAAGGAGGCCACGATTGCCTACCAGCAGATCGCGGGCCCGATGATTTCCGTGATCGCCAGCGGCAGCATCGAAAAGGCCACCGGCTACAAGATCAACTGGCGGCAGTTCGAGTCAGGTGCCAAGGTGGCGACCGCCATGACCTCGGGCGACGTCCAGGTGGGCGTGATCGGCTCCAGCCCCTTGGCTGCGGCGGTCAGCCGCGGTGTGGACCTGCAGCTGTTCTGGATTCTGGACGACATCAACGAGGCCGAGGCACTGGTGGTGCGCAACGGCTCGGGAATCGCCAAACCGGCCGACCTCAAAGGCAAAAAGCTGGGTGTCCCGTTCGTATCGACCACGCATTTCCATGCGATGTTTGCGCTCGAACAATGGGGCATCAAGCCGAACGAACTGGAAATCCTGAACATGCAGCCCAACCAGATCGCCGCCGCGTGGGAGCGAGGCGACATCGATGCGGCCTTCATTTGGGACCCGGCGCTCGGTCGCATCAAGCAAAGCGGCAAGGTGCTTGTCACCTCGGGTGAACTGAGCAGGAAAGGCAAGGCCACGTTCGACGGCATCGCGGTGCAGAGGAAGTGGGGCGAGGCCCACGCCGATTTCATGGCCAAGTTCGTGAAGGCGCTGGCCGACGCCGACGCCGCCTACCGTGCCAATCCGGCCGCGTGGGACGCGGCCTCGCCGCAGATCAAGGCGATCGCCAGCAAGATAGGCGGGGAACCCAAGGACATCGCCGAGGCGGTCAAGCTCTATGCCTACCCCTCGGCCGAGCAGCAGGCGTCGCCCGCCTGGCTGGGCGGCGGCAAGGACGGCGGGGCCGTCAAGGCCTTGAAGTCCACCGCCGAGTTCCTCAAGGACCAGAAGCGCATCGACGCCGTCTCCCCCGACTACAGTCCCTACGTGACCTCGAAATACGTCGAGGCCGCGATCAAGCTCAAATAGGCCTGAGCAGGAGCAGCAAGTATGAGCATCGAACAACTACGGGTCCAGGGCGTCAGCGTCATCTACCCGGGCCGCCACGCCAGCGAGCGGGTACACGCGCTCGACAACATCAATCTCACCATCGATCCAGGCTCCTTCGTGGTTGCACTCGGTGCGTCAGGCTGCGGAAAAACCACGCTGCTGTCGCTGATGGCCGGCTTCATTTCACCGTCCCGGGGTGAGATGCTGCTGGGCGGGCGGCGCATCGAGGGCCCGGGGTCCGACCGCGGGGTGGTGTTCCAAAAGCATGCGCTGCTGCCCTGGCTCAGCGTCATGGAGAACACCGAGTTCGGCCTCAAGCTGCAGGGCGTTCCCAAGGGCGAGCGCCGCGAGCGCGCGGCCAGGAACCTCCAACTGGTGGGCCTGCAGGACTTCCACAACCACATGATCTACCAGCTCTCGGGGGGCATGCAGCAGCGCGTGGGCATCGCGCGCGCGCTCACCTGCAACCCGGCCATGCTGTTGATGGACGAGCCGATGGCGGCGCTCGATGCCTTGACGCGGGAGACCATCCAGGAGCTGTTGCTGGACGTGTGGCGCAAGACGAACAAGATGTTCTTCTTCATCACGCACAGCGTCGAGGAAGCCTTGTTCCTGGCCTCTCGCCTGATCGTGATGTCGCCCCGGCCCGGACGCATCACCCACACCTATGAGCTGAACTTCAACCGACGATTCCTCGAAAGTCGCGATGCGCGGGCCATCAAATCCAGCCCCGACTTCATCAAGATGCGCGAAACCGTGCTGGGCATCATCTACGGCGACGAGCGCGCCGGTGAGACGCACAAGGAGCTGAGCCATGTCTGAACAACGACACAGCCGCGCGATGCAGCGTGGCTCGATTACCATATCCCGCAGTTCGACCCTACACATCATGTCTTCCAGCGGGCTTCTGCAGCGACTCTTCGCCAAGCGTTCCGTTCGACCGGGCGAGCAGTTCGGCGCCCCCGGCCAGGGCCAGGCAGGCGCCATTGCCATGGTCACCATCATCGTCACGCTGGCGTTGTGGACGCTGGTCACCAATATGGGCTGGGTCAAGCCGCTGTTCCTGCCCTCGCCGCAGGCGGTGTTCGCCAAGCTGGCGCAGGTGGCCACCGAGGGTTTTGCCGGCGCCACGCTGATCGAGCATACGCTGACGAGTCTGTACCGCGTGTTCGGCGCCTTCGGGCTGGCCTGTCTCACGGCCATTCCCATCGGCGTGCTGATGGGCGTGAGCCGGGTGGCGCGGGGCATCTTCGATCCGCTGATCGAGTTCTACCGGCCACTGCCGCCATTGGCCTACCTGCCGATGGTCATCATCTGGTTCGGCATCGGCGAGTTTTCCAAGGTCTTGCTGATCTTCCTGGCGATCTTCGCGCCCATGGCCATTGCCGCGCGCTCCGGAGTGCGCTCGGTCTCGATCGAGCAGATCCACGCGGCCTATTCGATGGGCGCGACGCGCATGCAGGTGATCTGGCACGTGATCCTGAAGTCCGCGCTGCCCGAAATCTTCACCGGCATGCGCATCGGCATCGGCGTGGGCTGGACCACCCTGGTGGCCGGCGAAATGGTGGCTTCCACCCGCGGTCTGGGCTTCATGGTGCTCAACGCGGCCGAATTCCTGGCCAGCGATGTCGTGATCATGGGGATCATCGTGATCGGTCTGTTCGCTTTTGCTTTCGACATGCTGATGCGCCACCTGGAAAAGGTGCTCGTGCCATGGAAAGGCAAGGTTTGACCCGATCTCGCGGTGGATCGCATCGCACGCATCGCCCACCTGCAGCGCTACGAACGCCGGCACCCAGGTCCTGGCCCCAGGACCGGCAGCGGCGCGAGGTGCCGGTGGTCGTGTCGGGCTGCCTGGAGGTCGGCGGGGTCAACGCGGCCGGTGCGAAGCATGGCCGAGGGCAGGCGCTGAGGCGGCGTCCGTCCCTCCATGGACTCGGTTGAGGCTGTCCTGCACGGCAAGGCGGGGCCGACCGGCAAGCCGCGCGCGGTGTCTGCAGCGCACTTGCCGCAACGGGGCTCGCCGCCTTGCTCATGCTAGCGAGTACAGCGATGTCAGGTGCTTGGCGCCTGGGCCTGCTGGCACTTGACCTGAATCAGCTCGCGCTGCGCGGGCGTGGCGCCCAGCCGCACGGCGCTCAAGCAACCGCCCCAGACACAGCCCGTGTCCAGCGAGATCAGGTTGGGCCGCTCCAGCCAGCCCAGGGTGGACCAGTGGCCAAAGGCCACGGTCACATCCGCCGTCTGGCGGCCCGGCACTTCGAACCACGGCAGGTAGCCTGGGGGTGCGGCATCGGGGCCGCCGTTGGTCTTGAACTCCATCAGGCCCTCGGGCGTGCAAAAGCGCAGTCGCGTCAGCGCGTTGACGATCACGCGCAGCCGTGGCGCGCCGCTGAGTTCATCGCTCCACTGCGCGGGCTCGTTGCCATACATCTCGTGCAGGAAGTCGAGCAGATCGGGGCTGCGCAACAAGGTTTCCATTTCGGCCGCAAGCGCTATTGTTTTGATAGCGCTCCATGATGGCAGCACGCCGGCATGGACCATTAAAACCTGTTGCCCGGAGAAGTTCTCCAGCATCGCCAGACGCTGCTGGCACAACCAGTCCAGCAGGGCGGGTCGGTCGCGGGCGTTGAGGATGCCGTCCAGCGTGTCATGGCGATGCGGCCGCCGCACGCCATGGTTCACGGCGAGCAAGTGCAGGTCGTGGTTGCCCAACAGGTAGTGCGCCGCCGAGCCATAACCCATGAGCCGGCGCAGCACCGCGTCCGAGTCCGGGCCGCGGTTGACCAGGTCGCCCAGCAGGTAGAGGGTGTCGCGGCTGGGCGAGAAGTCGATCTCGTCGAGCAGCCGCTGCAGGGGGCCGTCGCAGCCCTGCACATCGCCGATCAAGTAAAGTGCCATGGTGTCGATTCTCCCTCCTGATCCATGGATTTCCTGCTGATCGCGCTGCTGACCCTGCTCAACGGCGTGTTTGCCATGTCCGAACTGGCCCTGGCCTCCAGTCGCAAGGCGCGCCTCACCGCCATGGCCGAGGCGGGCGACAAGGGGGCGCGGTCCGCGCTGGACCTGCTGGACAACCCCACGCAGTTCCTGTCGTCGGTGCAGGTCGGCATCACCTCGATTGGCATGCTCAACGGCATCATCGGCGAAGCCGCGTTCAGCGATGG
>JBOHHM010000206.1:0-4160 GCA_050725495.1 Burkholderiaceae bacterium
CTACCACCAGCAGGCCATGAAGATCGGCAAGCCGGTGTTCAAGGCCATGGCGCAGATGAAGGAGGGCGGCCCGCCCGACTACATCAGTTCCGACTGCCCGCTGGCGGGGCACCATATCGCGCAAGGATTCGAGGTCAATCAGCTCGGCGAGCCCGAGCTCAAGCACCCGCTGACGCTGGTGCGCACTGCGTATGGACTTGAATGACGGAATGACTTCGCCAGCGGCTTCAATGACGCGCGCGGCGCGCGCATGACCCAGTCATTTCGTCATCGACGCGCCAGCGAGGTCATTTTGTCATCCATCTGAATGATGAAAGAGAGACAGTCATGCAAGTCACTGGCAAGATCACCCGCGACAGCCTCATGACGCTGGAGGCCTACAGCCAATACCGCAAGCAGCACAAGGTCGAGATCGTGGCGCACCGCAAGCTGCGCACGGTGCATCTGGGCGAGCATGTCAGCCTGCAGTTCGAGAGCGAGATCAGCATTCGCTACCAGATCCAGGAGATGCTGCGCATCGAGAAGATTTTCGAGGAGGAGGGCATAGCGCACGAGATCGAGACCTATGCCCCGCTGGTGCCCGACGGCAGCAACTGGAAGGCGACGATGATGATCGCCTACCCCGACATCAACGAGCGCCGGCGCGAACTGGCGCGCCTGATCGGCGTCGAAGACCGCATGTTCGTCGAGGTCGAGGGCCATGAGCGCGTCTACGCGATCGCCGACGAAGACCTGGACCGCGAGAACGACGAGAAGACCTCGGCCGTGCATTTCGTGCGCTTCGAGCTGAGCCCCGCGATGCGCGCCTCGGTCAAGGCCGGCGCGGGCGTCAAGCTCGGCTGCGACCATACGCATTACCCGGCGCACACCAGCATCAGCCCCGAGACCCTGGCCTCGCTCGCAGCTGACCTCCGATAGTTCGCGCTGCCCGTGTTTAACGATAATGAAGGGTTCCCTCGTGAAGCCTTTTTTGTTCCCCACCCATGCTGTTCCTGCTGTCCCCCGCCAAATCGCTCGACTACGACACACCCGTGGGCGACCTGCCCCATAGCCAGCCGCTGTTTGTGAAGCAGGCGGCCCAGTTGATCGAGGTGCTCCAACAGAAGTCGCCGCAGCAGATTGCCGAGTTGATGCATTTGAGCGATGGCTTGTCGGGGCTGAATGTGGCCCGCTACCAGGCCTGGAGCTCGCGCTTCACCGCCAGGAACTCGAAGCAGGCGGTCCTGGCCTTCAATGGCGATGTCTACGAGGGGCTGGATGCCAAAACCCTGAAGCCGCAGGAGCTGCAATGGGCCCAGGAGCATCTGTGCATTTTGAGCGGCCTGTATGGCGTGCTGCGCCCGCTGGACTGGATGCAGCCCTACCGGCTGGAAATGGGCACCAAGCTCGTCACGGACCAAGGCCGCAACCTCTACCAGTTCTGGGGCTCGAGGATCGCGGCCTACCTCAACGAACGCCTGCCGGCCGACAAGACGCCGGTGGTCGTCAACCTGGCCTCGCAGGAGTATTTCAAGTCGGTCGATCTGAAAACGCTCAAGGCCCGCGTGGTCGAATGCGTGTTTGAAGACTGGAAGAACGGCCAGTACAAGGTCATCAGCTTTTTGGCCAAGCGCGCGCGCGGCCTGATGGCGCGCTATGCCGTGACCGAGCGCATCAGCACGCCCCACCGGCTCGAGGGCTTCAAGCTCGAAGGCTATGCATTTGCCGCCGCGGCCTCGCAGACCGAGCGCCTGGTGTTTCGTCGCAAGATGGCGTGAGAACAACCGTGAGCAAGACGTCTCCGCAGCAGATCACCCCGCAGCTCAGGCAATGGATTGTCGAGCAGGCCCAGGCCGGCCACAGCCCCGAGGCTGTGCTCAAGTCCATGCGGGCCTCGGGTTGGGACGAGGACGTGGCCATCGAGGCCATGGAGTCCACGCTCAAGAGCCATCTTGATCAGCAGGCGCTGCAGCGGGGTCTGCCGCCGGCGGTCCCCGTGCCCGAGCCCGCGCTGGACGAATCGCCGCTGTACCTCGATGCCGGCGACCGTCAGGTCCATGTGCTGCAGGTCATGGCCAGCCCGCGCATCGTGGTGTTCGGCAACCTGTTGAGCGATGCGGAGTGCGATGCGCTGATCGAGGCCGCCAAGCCGCGCCTGAGCCGGTCGCTCACCGTGGCCACCAAAACCGGTGGCGAGGAGGTCAACGCCGATCGCACCAGCGAGGGCATGTTCTTCGCCCGCGGTGAAAACCTCATCGTCAAGCGCATCGAGGCGCGCATTGCCAGGCTGCTCAACTGGCCCGAGCAAAACGGCGAGGGCCTGCAAATCCTGCACTACCGGCCCGGCGCCGAATACAAGCCGCATTACGACTACTTCGACCCCGCCGAACCCGGCACGCCCACCATCCTCAAGCGCGGTGGCCAGCGGGTGGCTACTCTCGTGATGTATTTGAGCGAGCCCGAAAAGGGCGGTGGCACCGTCTTTCCCGACCTGCATCTGGAAGTCGCGCCGCGGCGCGGCAACGCGGTGTTCTTCAGCTACGAGCGGCCCCACCCCAGCACCAAAACCCTGCACGGCGGCGCGCCCGTGATCACTGGAGAAAAATGGATAGCGACCAAGTGGCTGCGCGAGCGGGAATTTGTCTAGTCACCGAATATCGAGTCCATGAACAACACCCCCGAACAATCGCAACTCGGCAAGGCCTCGGCCTATGTCGACCAATACGACCCCTCCCTGCTGTTTCCGATTCCGCGCGCACCCAAGCGCGCGGAAATCGGGATCGCCGGTGCTGTGCCATTCTTTGGCGCTGACATGTGGACGGCTTTCGAGCTGAGCTGGCTCAACGCCCGCGGCAAGCCCCAGGTCGCGCTGGCCCATATCACCATCCCTTGCGAGTCGCTGAACATCATCGAGAGCAAGTCTTTCAAGCTTTACCTCAACAGCTTCAACAACAGCCGCTTCGCCGACCTGGCCGAGGTGCAGGCGAGACTGCGCGCCGATTTGAGCGAGGCGGTCTGGCGTGGTGGGCCGGTGCAGGCCTCGGTGGGCGTGAAGATTTTGCTGCCCGAGCTGTTTGACCAGGAACCGGTGCACGAACTCGATGGCCTGAGCCTGGACCGGCTCGACATCGAGTGCAGCTTGTACAAACCGGCGCCCGAACTGCTCACGGCTGCGTTTGACGAGCAGCCCGTGAGCGAAGTGCTGACCAGCAAGCTGCTCAAGAGCAACTGCCTGGTCACCGGCCAGCCCGACTGGGGCAGCGTGCAGATCAGCTACTCGGGCCCGCAAATCGAGCAGGGCGGGCTGTTGCAGTACCTGGTGAGCTTTCGCAACCACAACGAATTCCATGAGCAGTGCGTGGAACGCATCTTCATCGACATCTGGAGGCGCTGCCAACCGGTCAAGCTGGCGGTCTACGCGCGCTACACGCGCCGCGGCGGGCTGGACATCAACCCGTTTCGCACCAGCCACCCGCAGGCGCTGCCGCGCAACATCCGTACCGCGCGCCAGTAGGTTTGCTATTGAAACAATAGCGCTTTGCACCCAATCCGTGCAGGCTAGGTGCTGATTTCACTGAAAGACTGGAGCGGGGCCAGCGCCGGGAAGCTGCCGGCGCGCTTGTCCTTCATCGCTGCCACCGCCTCGCGCACATGGGCGTTGCTCCAGATCGCGCCCTGCAGCCAGCCCATCTGCTTGAGGGAGTCGTCCACCGAGTGGTCGCGCGTGTAGTGGATGGCCTGCTTGGTGCCCCAGATCGCCACCGGCGGCTTGGCGGCGATCTCCTGGGCGCATTGCAGCGCAGCGGCCAGCATGGCTTCGTGGGAGTCGAAGACTTCATTGACCAGGCCGTAGCTCTGGGCTTTGACGGCACCCAGGCGGCGTCCCGTGTAGGCCAGCTCTTTCACCACGGCCAGCGGAATCAGCTTGGGCAGACGCTGCAGCGTGCCCACGTCGGCCACCATGCCGATATTGATTTCCTGGATGCAGAAAAAAGCGTCGGCTGCGGCATAGCGGATGCAGCAGGCGCTCACCATGTCCACCGCGCCGCCGATGCAACCGCCCTGGATGGCCGCGATCACCGGAATGCGCAGGGTCTCAAGCTTGGTTGTTCCGTCGGTCGCAATTCAAGGGGAACCGGGCCCGTGACGTCCCTGGTTCTTTTGGAGCGGTCTGTGGAGCG
>JBOHHM010000207.1:0-9641 GCA_050725495.1 Burkholderiaceae bacterium
GGCCAGCCGCGCAATCTGCTGGCTTTGCCGGGCGACCTGGCTGGCCAGTTCAATCGCGGCATCCAGGGCCTGCATCTGGCTGCGCGATATTTTGCGGGTCTGGTGGAACGCCTGGACGATCTGCTGCATCGTCGAAATGGGCTCGGACAGCTGGGCCCCGATCACGGCGGCGATACCGAAATCAACTCGCTCCGGAGGAATCGGCTCCACGGCGGGCTCGACGGGCGCGACGGCGGGCGCCGCGGCGAACAACGTCTTTTTCGGCAATCGGCTGAGCAGCTGCATGGAGTCCCTTTGTGTTCTTGGTCTGCTGTGCGCAAGCGCCCGCGCCGCAGCGGCCCTTCTGTGAAGGCCTGAGCCACGTGGGGCGGGGTGGCCACCCCGGTCTCGTCACACAGGGATCATGATTCAAGCATGCTCAGGCGGGCGCTGACAACTTCTTTCTGGCTCGCGCGAGCGCCTGGTCGAGGTAAGCGCCAAAAAAGTCCGCAACCGCAACGCCGGCCAGACGCTCGGCCAGCTCTACCCCGCTGGCATTGAAAAACAGCACCGTGGGCGTCACCCGCACCTTCCAGGACGCGGCCAGCTCGGCGCCCGCCTGCAGGCTGCCGGCGAAATCGCGCACCAGCGCCTGGCGCTGGCTGCTGTCGATCTGCCAGGCCTGCAGCCCGCTGGCGCGCAGGGGCAACAGCTAGTTGCGCCGCACCAGCTCGCAATAGGGACAGCCCGGCAGGCTGACCAGGATCACCAGGGGTTCGCCCCGGGCGGCGGCGGCGCGTCCCGCGTCGGCCAGGGAAGCCGGCACCGGCAGAGCCGAATCGCGGGCCAGGACGAAGCCGGGCAGCAGCGCCAGGCCGCTGGCAAAGCGGCGGCGGCTGAGTCGACCCGCAGCCCTCATGCCGCGCCATCCAGCGGCGCTTGTGCCACGCAGCGCCAGAACCCGGCGCCATGCCGCTCGCCATGAACCAGAACCAGTGGGGCCATCAAATCACCTTGCCATGTCGGAGCTCCGACAGCCGGGAATCGGAGTAGTTCAACAGCTCGCGCAGCACCTCCTCGGTGTGCTGGCCCAGCAGCGGCGGTGGCAGCTCGGTCCGCACCGGGGTCGCGCTGAGCTTCATCGGGCTGGAGACCAGGCGCAGCGCGGGCTGCAGCGGGTGCTGCCAGTCGGTCACCATGGCGCGCTGCCGCACCTGCGGGTCGGCAAAGACTTCGGCCAGGTTGTTGATGGCGCCGCAGGGCACCTTGGCAGCTTCGAGCGCGGCCAGCCAGTCGGCCTTGGTACGGGTTTTCATCAGCGCTTCGAGAATGGGCACGAGTTGCGCGCGGTGGCGCACCCGGTCCTGGTTCTTGGCATACAGCGGGTCGCAGGCCAGATCGGGCCGGCCGGCCACATCGCAAAACTTGGCGAACTGGCTGTCGTTGCCGACCGCCAGAATCAGGTGGTCGCGCGTGCTGGCTGCTGCGCCCACAGGCGGCATGACCTCGAACACCTGGTAGGGCACGATGTTCTGGTGCGCGTTGCCGGCCCGGCCCGGCGCCTGGCCGCTGACCAGGTAGTTCGCGCCCAGGTTCGCCAGCATCGCGACCTGGGTGTCGAGCAGGGCCAGGTCGAGCTGCTGGCCTTCGCCCGTGGCCTCGGCGTGGCGCAGCGCGGCGAGGATCGCGACCGCAGCGTACATGCCCGTGAAAAGGTCGGCCACCGCGACGCCGACTTTCTGCGGTCCGCCGCCCAGCTCGTCGCGCTCGCCGGTGATGCTCATCAGCCCGCCCATGCCCTGGATCGCGTAGTCGTAGCCGGCGCGCTCCCTGTAGGGCCCGGTCTGGCCGAAACCGGTGACGCTGCAGTACACGAGCCTGGGGTTCAGGGGCCTCAACGAGTCGTAGTCCAGGCCGTAGCGCGCCATGTCGCCGACCTTGAAGTTCTCGATGAACACGTCGCAGTGCCCCACGAGCTCGCGGATCAGCGCCTGACCGGCCGGCTGCGCGATGTCGCAGGTCAGCGAGCGCTTGTTGCGGTTGGTGCCCAGGTAGTAGGCGGCCTCGGCCGTGTCGTGGCCGGCCTCGTCCTTCAGAAACGGTGGGCCCCAGCTGCGGGTGTCGTCGCCGCTGCCGGGGCGCTCGATCTTGATCACGTCGGCGCCGAGGTCGGCCAGCGTTTGCGTGCACCAGGGCCCGGCGAGCACGCGGGACAGGTCGAGGATGCGTATGCCTTGCAATGCGTTCATGAGCGGCATTGTCGGGGCAAACCGATAATCGGATCATGCGTTCTCTTACTGTTTGGGCGGCCTGGGGGCTGGTGGCGGGGCTGGCGGCCTGCAATCCCACCTTCAACTGGCGCGAAGTGCCCGTGGCCGCAACGGGCCTGGTCGCCTTGCTGCCGTGCAAGCCCGACCAGGGTTCTCGCGTGGTCCCGCTGGGCGGCCAGCCTGTGGCCTTGCACATGATGGGCTGCGACACCGGCGGCGCCACCTTTGCCGTGGCCCATGCCGAGATCGCTGACGCGGCCCAGGCCGCCGAGGTGCTGGCGCAGTGGAGGAGGGCCACGCTGGCCAACATGCATGCCGCCGCCTCGCAGGACGCGCCCTTCATGCCACGCGGTGGCGCCGTGCTGCCCCCCTCGGTGCGCATCGTGGCCAGCGGCCAGCGCGCCGACGGCAGCGCCGTGACGGCCCATGCCGTCTGGTTCGGCCGGCCCCGGGGCTCGGGTGCGCAGCTCTTTCACGCCGTGGTCTATGCCGACAAGCCCAACCCCGAGCTGGCCGACACTTTTTTTTCCGGACTCCAGTTCCAATGACCGTGCTCTCGCGCCGCACCGCGGTGATGGTGTTTCTGGCCTTTGCCTTCGCCTACTTTCTCTCCGCCCTGGTGCGGGCCATCACGGCCACGCTGGCGCCCACGCTGACGCAGGAGTTCGCGCTCAGTGCGCGCGATCTGGGCCTGCTGGCGGGCGGCTATTTCTTGGGCTTTTCCGCGACCCAGCTGCCGCTGGGTAACTGGCTGGACCGCCACGGCCCCAAGCAGGTGATCCTGGGCTTTCTGGCGGTGGCGGTGATCGGCTGCCTGGCCTTCGCGGTTGCCACCAGCTTTGCGGGCCTGCTGGCCGCGCGCGTGCTCTGCGGCATGGGCGTGAGCGCCTGCCTGATGGCGCCGCTCACGGGCTACCGCCGCTGGCTGGACGCCACGGACCAGCTGCGGGCCAATTCGTGGATGCTGATGACGGGCTCGCTCGGCATGGTGGCGTCGACCCTGCCGGTGCAGGCGCTGATGCCGCTGGTGGGCTGGCGGCCCCTGTTCTGGGCGCTGGCCGGGTGCGTCGTGCTGGCGCTGGCCGTGATCGCCTGGTGCGTGCCCGCCTGGCAGAGCGCGCCGGCCGCCGCCGGGAGCGCGCGGGCCGGCGGCAGCTATGCCGAGGTCTGGCGCCACCCGTATTTCCGCAAGATGGCGCCGATCGGCTTTTTCAGCTACGGCGGCCTGGTCGCCATGCAGACGCTGTGGGCCGGCCCCTGGATGGTCAGGGTCGCGGGTTTCACACCTCTGCAGGCCGCCACCGGCCTGTTCTGGATCAATGTGGCGATGCTGTGCAGCTTCTGGTGCTGGGGCCTGGTCAATCCCCGGCTGGCGCGGCGCGGCCTCGGCGCCGATCGGCTGATGGCCTGGGGCCTGCCCTCCAGCTTCGTCCTGCTTGCTATCATTATAATAGCGTCAGACGGCCTGGGAATCTGGACTCCAGTGCTGTTTGCCTTGTATTGCATGGGCTGCACCTTCGTCTCGCTGAGCCAGCCCGCGGTCGGCATGGCGTTTCCTGCGGCGCTGGCCGGCCGGGCCCTGTCGGCCTACAACCTGGTGATCTTTGCCGGCGTGTTTGTCGTGCAATGGGGCATAGGGCTGCTGATCGACGGCTTTCGGGTGGTCGGACTGGGGGAGCTGGCGGCGTTCCAGGCGGCCATGACTGTCTTCGGGCTGTGCTGCCTGGCCTCGTACGCCTATTTCCTGGCCGCCAAACCTCATAATCGTGGTTCATGAGCAGCATTTTCATCATCGCCCACGCACCGCTGGCCCATGCCCTGCGCCAGTGCGCGCTGCATGTGTTTCCCGACTGCGCGGCCGGCGTGGCGGCGCTCGATGTGCAGCCCAACGTCTCGCCGGAGGAAACGCTGGCGGCCGCGCGCATCGCGCTGGAGCAGCTGGACGCCGCGCAGACCCTGGTGCTGACCGACGTGTTCGGCGCCACGCCCTGCAATGTCGCGCAAAAGCTGGTCGATGGCGTGAAATCCAAGCTCGTGACCGGCGTGAATCTGCCCATGCTGCTGCGCACCGTGAGCTACCAGCACGAGCCGCTCGATGCCCTGGTCTCGCGCGCCGTCGTCGGGGGCACTCAGGGCGTGATGCAGGTCGCGATCACCGCACCGCAAATCCAGGGAAAAAGAAAGAATGATCAAGACGACCACGACCATCAGCAATAAGCTGGGCCTGCATGCCCGCGCCTCGGCCAAGCTGACCAAGCTGGCCGCCAGCTTCCCTTGCGACATCTGGATTGCCAAGGGCGAGCGCCGCGTCAATGCCAAGAGCATCATGGGCGTGATGATGCTGGCCGCCGGCATAGGCGCCCCGGTTCATTTGGAAACCCATGGCGAGCGCGAGCAGGAGGCGATGGACGCCCTGCTGGCCCTGATGGCAGACAGGTTTGGCGAGGGAGAGTAGGATGGTCAGCCAAGGGCGAGGGCCCCGCGCCGCGGCAGCGATCAGCCTGGCCGCCGGCGAACGCGCCGGGCCCGCCGCCTTGCAGCTTGACCCCAGGCGGACCACATCATGAGCTTGAGCATCCACGGCCTTCCCGTCGCCCGGGGCATCGCCATCGGGCGCGCCGTGCTGGTCGCCTCCAGCCGCGTCGATGTGGCGCACTACTTCATCGACGCCGCCCAGATCGAGGCCGAGATCGACCGACTGCGCGCGGGGCGCAATGCCGTGGTCGATGAGCTCCAGCGGCTGCAGCACGACATGCCCAAGGACGCGCCGCACGAGCTGACCGCGCTGCTCGATGTGCACCTGATGCTGCTGCAAGACGAGATCCTGGCCAGCGGCGTCAAGCACTGGATCACCGAGCGGCTCTACAACGCCGAATGGGCGCTGACCACCCAGCTGGAGGTGATCGCGCGCCAGTTCGACGAAATGGAGGACGAGTACCTGCGCGAGCGCAAGGCCGATCTGGAGCAGGTGGTCGAGCGCATCCTGCGCTATATGAAGGGCGCAGCCTCCCCGGTGGCGCCGCCGCCGCCGCGCCAGAAGCGCCAGCAGGACCTGCTGCTTGACGACACCATGGACGTGCCGCTGGTGCTGATCGCGCACGACCTGTCGCCGGCCGACATGCTGCAGTTCAAGCAGAGCGTGTTCGCCGGTTTCGTGACCGACGTGGGCGGCAAGACCTCGCACACCGCCATCGTCGCGCGCAGCATGGACATCCCGGCCGTCGTGGGCGCGCGCGGCAGCAGCCAGCTGGTGCGCCAGGACGACTGGGTCATCATCGACGGCGACGCCGGCGTGGTGATCGTCGATCCGTCGCCCATCATCCTGGCCGAGTATGGTTTCAAGCAGCGCCAGGGCGAGCTCGAGCGCGAACGCCTGTGGCGGCTGCGGCACACCCCGGCCGTCACGCTGGACGGCCAGAAGGTCGAGCTGCTGGCCAATATCGAGATGCCCGAAGATGCGCTGGCCGCGCTCAAGGCCGGCGCTGTCGGGGTCGGGCTGTTTCGCAGCGAATTCCTGTTCATGGGCCGCAGCGGTCAGCTGCCCGATGAGGAAGAGCAGTACCAGGCCTACAAGCGCGCGGTCGAAGGCATGCAGGGCCTGCCGGTCACGATCCGCACGGTCGATGTGGGTGCCGACAAGCCGCTGGACAAGGCGATGAAGGACGAGGCCCACCTCAATCCCGCGCTGGGCCTGCGCGCCATTCGCTGGAGCCTGGCCGACCCCGCCATGTTCCTCACGCAGCTGCGCGCCATTTTGCGGGCCGCGGCCCATGGCCAGGTCAACCTCTTGATTCCCATGCTGGCCCATGGCAGTGAAATCCGCCACACCGTGGCCCTGATCGATCATGCGCGCGCCGAGCTGGACAACCAGGGCAAGGTCTACGGCCCGGTCAAGCTGGGCGCGATGATCGAAGTCCCGGCCGCCGCGCTCACGCTCAGGCTGTTCCTCAAGTATTTCGACTTTCTGTCGATCGGCACCAACGACCTGATCCAGTACACGCTGGCCATCGACCGGGCCGACGAATCGGTGGCGCACCTGTATGACCCGCTGCACCCGGCCGTGCTGCGCCTGGTGGCCGCCACCATCGCCGAATGCAATGCCCAGGGCAAGGGCGTGAGTGTCTGCGGCGAGATGGCCGGCGATGTGAGCTTCACCCGATTGCTGCTGGGCCTGGGCCTGCGCAGCTTTTCCATGCATCCCGCGCAGATTTTGGCGGTCAAGCAGGAGGTGCTGCGCGCCGATGCGGCCAAGCTCGGCCCCTGGGCGCAAGACGTGCTGTCGGTCGACGAGCCGGCGACGCTGCTGGCCTCCTGAGCCAGGCTGCTCAGCGGGCGCGCGTGCCCACCACAGCCGCGCCGATGATCATGGCGGCGGCCAGCGCGATGCTCCAGCTGAAGGCCCGGCCGCTGACCACGAGCAGCAGCGCGGTCGAGGCCAGCGGCGTCAGATAGCTCAGGATGCCGATGTGGCGCGCGTCGCCCAGCTTGAGCGCCTTGTCCCACAGAAAGAACGCCGCGCCCAGCGGGCCCAGGCCTGTCACAGCCAGCAGCAGCGCGTCGGGCCCCGACAGCGTGGCGGCGGGTTCCAGCAGCGCATGGCACAGCAGCGACAGCGCGCCCGAGACCAGGCCGAACAGGCCAACTGCTGCCGTGGGGAACGCCGCCACGCGCCGTGTCAGCAGCGAGTAGCTGGCCCAGATCAAGGCCGAGCCGAGCGCGAGCAGGTAGCCCCAGGACCAGCCGCCCGCCGTGCCTTCGCGACCGCCCAGGATGGCGATGGCGGCACCCGCGAACCCCGCTAGCGCGGCCAGCACGTGAACGGCGCTCAGCGTGACGCCAGGCAGAAACAGCGGCGCCAGCACCACGATGAACAGCGGCCAGAGGTAGTTGACCAGGTTGGCCTCCACCGGCGGCGCGATGCGCAGGGCGATGAACAGCAGGAAGTGAAAACCGAACAGGCCGTAGACGCCCAGTGCCAGCGTGGAGGCCGGCACGACCCACAGCCGCGGGTTGCGCGCGACCAAGGGCCAGGCCGGCAGGCTGCCGATCACGAGCGCGATGCCGGTCAACAGAAACGGCGGCACATGCTTGAGCGAGACCCCGAGCGAGGCGAGCAGGGTCCACAGCGCGATGGCGCCCAGAGCGTACAGGTTGGCTTGCATGGCCGCGAGCTTAAGGCTGCGCGCCATCGCGATCCAACGGCCGGTCGTCGCGCGACGACGGTTTTCAGCTCAAGGGGAATTCGCGGCGCAGCGCCGCCGTCAGCGCCGACGGCGAGCGGTAGCCGGTTCGGCGCGCGGTCTCGGCCACGCCGAGCCCGCCTGCGCGCAGCTGCTGTGCCTGGGCCAGCCGCTGGCTGCGCAGCCATTGCATCGCGCTGGCACCGGTTTCCTCGCGGCAGCGGGTGGCGAACTGACTGGGACTCAGCAGCGCCCGCGCAGCCAGGTCCGCCACCGTCAAGGGTTGCTGCCAGCGGGCCTGGGCCCAGGCCGAAAGTGCCGACCAGTCGATACGCCGGCGCACACGCCGCGCGGCGGCCGGTTCCATCCAGGCGTCGGCCAGCAGCTGCGGGCCGTACTGCGCCGCCAGCGACGAGGATTCGCTCAATGCGACAGCGAGATAGTGCGCCAGGGCCAGGGCTTGCCGCGGGCGCGCCGGCGCGGCGCCACATTGCGCCCAGACGGCCTGCGAGGTGTCCAGCACCAGGCAGCGGCTGCCCGCTGCCGACTCGAAATCATGGCGCTCGCCCGGCTCGATCACCCAGCCCTCGCCGGCGCCAATGCGCCGGCCCCGGCCCCGCACCTCGAGCTCGAGCACACCGTCCAGACCGAGCAGGACCTGGAAATGCTCATGCGCATGGCTGCCGTGCGAGGCATCGTACTGGCGCAGCGACAGGCTGGCTTGCGTTTTCATCATGCTCCCAGCGGCTTGAGCAGCTCGGCCAGATCGTTTTCGCTGAACAGCGGCTGCTTGCGTGCCTGCGCGTCGCTGTACATGCTGTCCGCCAGCATCGCCTTGCGCTCCTGCAGCGCCAAAATACGCTCCTCGATCGTGCCCTGCGCCACCAGCTTGTAGACGAACACGCGCTGCGTCTGGCCTATGCGGTGGGCGCGGTCGGTGGCCTGGTTCTCGACGGCCGGGTTCCACCAGGGGTCGTAGTGGATCACGGTGTCGGCCTGCGTCAGGTTCAGGCCCACGCCGCCGGCTTTGAGGCTGATGAGAAACAGCGGCACCGAGCCCGAGGTGAAGCGCTCGATGATCTGGTCGCGCTTTTGCGACTGGCCGGTGAGTTTGACCCAGAGGATGTCGCGCTTGGCGAGTTCCTGCTCGATCAGCTCCAGCATGGTGGTGAACTGCGAGAACAGCAGCACGCGCCGCCCCTCGGCCAGCATCTCGGGCAGCAACTCCATCAGCAGTTCCAGCTTGGCCGATTGCTTGATCTTCTTTGCGGCCGGCACCGGCACCAGGCGTGGGTCGCAGCAGACCTGGCGCAGCTTGAGCAGGGCGTCCAGAATCTGGATTTGCGACTTGGCCAGGCCCTTGCTCGTGAGCGCCTCACGCACTGCCTTTTCGGTCGTCAGGCGTATGGTTTCGTAGAGGTCGGCCTGCTTGTCGCCGAGCTCCACGCTGGAGATCGCTTCCTGCTTGTTGGGCAGGTCGGTCGCCACCTCGCGCTTGGCGCGCCGCAGCATGAAGGGCGTGACGCGGCGGCGCAACTGGTCCAGCCGCTCGCCGTCGCCCTGCTTTTCGATGGGCGTGCGAAACAGCTCCTTGAAGCGCGCCTGGCTGCCCAGAAAGCCCGGCATTAGAAAGTGGAACAGGCTCCATAGCTCGCCCAGGTGGTTTTCCATGGGCGTGCCCGACAGGCACAGCCGGTGGCGGGTGTCCAGTTCGCCCACGATCTGCGCCGCATGAGTGTTGGCGTTCTTGATGTTCTGCGCCTCGTCCAGCACCACCAGGTGCCAGGCCTGCTGCAGCCAGCGCTGGCGGTCGCGCTGCAGCAGCGAATAGGGCGCGATGATCAGGTCGTGGCGGGCCATCTCGGCGGCAGCCTCGTGGCGCTCCTTGCCATGCAGCACCAGGGTGCTGAGGTCCGGGGTGAAGCGGCCGGCCTCGCGCCGCCAGTTGCCCATCAGGCTGACCGGGGCGATGATCAGCACGGGCCGATCCAGCCGGCCGGCCTGCTTTTCCACCAGGATGTGGGCCAGGGTCTGCAGGGTCTTGCCCAGGCCCATGTCGTCGGCCAGGATGCCGCCGAGCCCGTGCGAGCGCAGAAACTGCAGCCAGTCCAGGCCTTGCTGCTGGTAAGGCCGCAGCGTCGCCTGCAGGCCGGGCGGCGCATCCACCGCGGGCAGGGCGCCGCGGCCGGCGAGCTGCCGCACCATGTGGCGC
>JBOHHM010000208.1:0-19513 GCA_050725495.1 Burkholderiaceae bacterium
GGTCAGGTCGTCATATTCGCTGCGCTGGGCCGCCAGGCGCTGCTCGCGCTCGAGCTTGAGCGCCAGCGCGCTTTGCAGGCCGGCCTGGGCCGCGGCGTCGGTCAGGCGCGAGAGTTCATCATGGGCGCGCTGCTGTTCGGCGCCAAGGGACTGGGCCTGCTGCGCGGCGGTCTCGATCGAGCGCGACAGCTCGGCCCGGCGCGCCTCCAGGCTGCGCCGGGCGAAGGTGGCTTCCTGGGCTTGGCGCTCCAGGCTGCGCTGCTGTTCGCGGCATTCGGCCAGCTTGCGTTCGGCCCCGATCACGCGTTCATCGAGCTGGGCGTGGCGCTCCTGGCTGTCGGCCAGCTGCATGTCGAGCTCTTCGAATCGGGCTTCGGCCGTGACGCGGCGCTCCTGCAGCTCGCCCAGCTGGGCATCGACCTCGGCCAGGTCGCCCGCAATCTGTTCGCTGCGGGCCCGCGTCTGCTCGGCCAGCTGGGTGAGCCTGAGGGTCTCCACCTGCAGCTCGTGCGCCCGGCTCTGGCTCTCGGCCGCTTCACGGCGGGCCGACACCAGCCGTTGCGAGGCGTCCGAGTAAGCCGCTTCGGCCCGCACCAGAGCCGAGCGCGACTCCTCGCTGATCAACGCCTGGGCTTTGAGCTGCTTGTCCAGGTTCTCGATTTCCTGGGCCCGGGCCAGTAGGCCGGCCTGCTCCGAATCCTGGGCGTAGAAGCTCACGCTGTGCGCATTGACAGCATGGCCGGTCTGGACGTAGATCACCTCGCCAGCCTGCAGTTTTTCACGCTCGGCCAAGGCGTCTTCAAGGCTTTGCGCCGTATGGCAGCCCTGTAGCCAGTCGGACAGCAGGGCCTTGAGACCCGCGTCATGGAGACGCAGGAGATCGACCAGGCGCGGCAAGGCCGCCGGCTTGTCGGGCAGTGCGGCGCTCGGCGGACTGTAGAACGAGAGCTTGGCCGGCGGCGCATCGGCACAGAAGGCTCCCACCATCTCCAGGCGCGATACCTCCAGTGCGCCGAGCCGCTCTCTGAGCGCGGCTTCCAGAGCGTTTTCCCAGCCCTGCTCGATGTGGATCCTGCTCCACAGGCCTTGCAGGCCGTCGAGCCCGTGCTTGGCGAGCCAGGGCCTGAGTTTGCCGTCGGTCCTGACCTTTTCCTGCAGGGCCTTGAGCGCCTCCATGCGGGCCGACAGCTCGGCCTGCCTGGCGCTCTCTGCATTCACGGCCTGCTGCTTGCCGCGGCGGTCCTCGTCGAGCTGCGGCACGGCTTCCTGCAGCTCGTGCAGGCGGGCGTCGGCCACGCTGGCTTGCTCCTGCGCGGCCGCGAACTGGCTTTGCAGGGTGAGCAGCCGCGCCTCATCCGGGGCGGCCAGCGCATTGCGGTCGGCGGCCAGCCTGTCGCGGCGCAGCTGGAGCTGGCGCGACTGTTCCTCGATGCTGCGCTGCTCGGCCGCCAGCACCTGGATCTGCTGCTGGACCTGGGCGACGCTGGCGCGTTGCTCGTTGGCCTTGGCCTGGGCCTGGCGCAAGCCGTCGTCCAGGTCCGGCAGCTGCAGGGCCTGCTCTTCGACCTGGGCGGCCAGCAGCTCGGCTTTTTCTTCTGCCTCCATGCCCTGGGCGGCCAGGGTTTCGGTTTCGGCCAGCGCGTCGTCCTTGCGGGCGGCCCATTGCGCGGTCTGCTCCTTGAGCGTGGCCAGGCGCTGCTCGACGCGCTGACGGCCCTCCACCACAAAACGGATTTCGGCCTCCAGGCGCCCGACTTCGGCGCTGGCCTCGTACAGCAGGCCCTGCGCCTGGTTCACATGGTCGCCAGCCGCGTAATGGGCCTGGCGTATGGTTTCCAGGTCGGCCTCCACATGGCGCAGGTCGGCCACGCGCGCTTCCAGGTCGTTGACCGCTTTCTCGGCCTCGGCCTTGACCTTGGCCTGGTCGGCCTCGCTCTCGGCCCGCTTGAGATACCACAGCTGGTGTTGTTTGAGCGTGGCGTCGGCCTGCAGCGCGTGGTATTTGTGCGCGACCTCGGCCTGCTTTTCGAGCTTGTCGAGGTTGGTGTTGAGTTCGCGCAGGATGTCTTCGACCCGCGTCAGGTTTTCGCGCGTGTCGGACAGCCGATTTTCGGTCTCGCGGCGGCGCTCCTTGTACTTGGACACGCCGGCGGCCTCTTCCAGGAACAGCCGCAGCTCCTCGGGCTTGGACTCGATGATGCGGCTGATCGTGCCCTGGCCGATGATGGCGTAGGCGCGCGGTCCCAGTCCCGTGCCCAGAAACACGTCCTGGACGTCGCGCCGGCGCACCGGCTGGTTGTTGATGTAGTAGCTGCTGGTGCCATCGCGCGTGAGCACGCGTTTGACGGCAATTTCGGCGAACTGGCTCCACTGGCCGCCGGCGCGGTGGCTGGCGTTGTCGAACACCAGCTCCACGCTGGAGCGGCTGGCCGGCTTGCGCGTGGTCGTGCCGTTGAAGATCACGTCCTGCATGGACTCGCCGCGCAGCTCGCTGGCGCGGCTCTCGCCGAGAACCCAGCGCACCGCGTCCATGATGTTGGACTTGCCGCAGCCGTTGGGCCCGACCACGCCCACCAGCTGGCCCGGCAGCATGAAATTGGTCGGTTCGGCAAACGATTTGAACCCGGACAACTTGATGGAATTAAGACGCACGGCAGACCCTGTTTTTTGGAGCCTTGAAGCTAACTCATTGATTCATAAGGCGCTTTTGCAAGCCGCCCGCACCGCAATCCGGCGCTTCGCAGGCTGCGATGTTACCCGAGTGAAGCGCGGCGACAGTAACCATCCGCCACAGGACAAGGGCCCGGCAGCGCGCGCAGCGCATCCGGGATAATTCGCCCATGAATCCTTTACTGGCCAGATTGCAGCCCTACCCTTTCGAGCGGCTGCGGCAGCTGTTCGCGGGCGTCACGCCCAACCCTTCCTACCGCCCCATCAGCCTCGGCATCGGCGAGCCCAAGCATGCGACGCCGGCCTTTATCAAGCAGGCCCTGAACGAAGCCATGTACGACAAGGCCGGCGGCCTGGCGTCCTACCCGGCCACGGCGGGCGAGCCTCGGCTGCGCGAGGCCTTCACCGGCTGGCTGCAGCGGCGCTATGGCCTGGCCCTGAATCCCGCCACCCAGGTGCTGCCGGTCAACGGCTCGCGCGAGGCGCTGTTTGCGTTCGCCCAGACCGTCGTCGATGCCAGCCAGGCCAATCCCGTGGTGGTCTGCCCCAATCCGTTCTACCAAATCTATGAAGGCGCGGCGCTGCTGGCGGGGGCCCAGCCTTATTACGTGCCGAGCGACCCGGCGCGCAACTTCGCGGTGGACTGGGACAGCGTGCCGGCCGAGGTCTGGGCGCGCGCCCAGCTGCTGTATGTCTGCTCGCCGGGCAACCCGACAGGCGCGGTCATGCCGCTGTCGGAGTGGCAAAAGCTGTTCGGGCTCAGCGACCGTCATGGCTTTGTGATCGCCTCGGATGAGTGCTACAGCGAAATCTATTTCCGCGACGAGGCTCCGCTGGGCGGGCTGGAGGCCGCAGCCCGGCTCGGCCGCGGCGACTTCAAGAACCTCGTGTCCTTCACCAGCCTGTCCAAGCGCAGCAACGTGCCGGGCATGCGCAGCGGCTTTGTCGCCGGAGACGCCGCCATCCTGAAATCATTCCTGCTCTACCGCACCTACCATGGCAGCGCCATGAGCCCGGTGGTGCAGGCCGCCAGCATCGCGGCCTGGGGCGACGAGCAGCATGTGATCGAGAACCGGGCCCTGTACCGCGAGAAGTTCGCCCAGATCACGCCGCTGCTGGCCAGCGTGCTGGACGTGGCCCTGCCCGACGCCAGCTTCTACCTGTGGGCCAGGGTGCCCGACGCGCTGAACTGCAGCGACACCGAATTCGCGCGCGAGCTGCTGGCTCAATACAATGTCACGGTCTTGCCCGGAAGCTATCTGGCGCGCGAGGCCGGTGGCGTGAACCCCGGCGCGCAGCGCATCCGCATGGCCCTGGTGGCCGAAACCGCAGAATGCCTGGAAGCGGCGCAGCGTATCGTCCAATTTGTTCAATCCCAAACGAAGTAATGCCATGACCCAACAACTCCAGCAAATCATCGACGCCGCGTGGGAAGACCGCGCCAACCTCTCGCCCAAGTCCGCGCCCAAGGAAGTTGCCGACGCCGTCGAGCATGTGATCGCCGAACTCAACAACGGCCATTTGCGCGTGGCCACCCGCGAGGGCGTGGGCCAGTGGACCGTACATCAGTGGATCAAGAAGGCCGTGCTGCTGTCCTTCCGCCTCAAGGACAACGAGCTCATGAAGGCCGGCGAGCTGGGCTTCTACGACAAGGTCCAGACCAAGTTCTCCCACCTCAGCGCAGCCGAGATGCAGGCCACCGGCGTGCGCGTCGTGCCGCCGGCCGTGGCCCGGCGCGGCAGCTTCATCGCCAAGGGCGCGATCCTGATGCCCTCTTACGTCAACATCGGCGCCTATGTCGACGAGGGCACGATGGTCGACACCTGGGCCACCGTGGGCAGCTGCGCCCAGGTCGGCAAGAACGTGCACCTGTCCGGCGGCGTGGGCTTGGGGGGCGTGCTCGAGCCGCTGCAGGCCAACCCGACCATCATCGAGGACAACTGCTTCATCGGCGCACGCTCGGAAGTCGTCGAAGGCGTGATCGTCGAGGAAAACTCGGTGATCTCGATGGGCGTCTACATCGGCCAGAGCACCAAGATTTACGACCGCGCCAGCGGCACCGTGAGCTACGGCCGCATTCCGGCCGGCTCGGTCGTGGTCTCGGGCAACCTGCCCAGTGCCGACGGCAAGTACAGCCTGTACTGCGCCGTGATCGTCAAGCGGGTCGACGCGCAAACGCGCGCCAAGACCAGCCTCAACGATTTGCTGCGCGACTGATCACCCACAACAGCTCAACTCTTACAAAAAAAGGCGGTTTATGAACACCATGGAGCGCATTCTTCGTCTGATGGCTGACAGGAAAGCCTCCGATGTGTACTTATCCGCCCATTCCCCGGCCCTGATCAAGATCAACGGCCAGTGCCTGCCCATCAACAACCAGGTCCTGCCGCCCGAGGCCCCGCGCAGCCTGCTGGCGGAAATGCTGCCGGCGGTGCGGATGGAGGAACTGGAGGAAACGGGCGAGCTCAACATGGCGTTCCCGATCGAAGGCGTGGGCAATTTCCGCATCAGCGGCCTGCGCCAGCGCGGCACCTACGCGGCGGTGATCCGCTACATCGCCACCAGCATCCCGCCGCTGAACACGCTGAACCTGCCCCCGATCCTGAGCGAGCTGATCATGGAAAAGCGCGGGCTGCTGCTGATGGTGGGCGCCACCGGTGCGGGCAAGAGCACGACCCTGGCCTCGATGCTCGACCACCGCAACGAAAACGCAATGGGGCACATCCTCACCATCGAGGATCCGGTCGAGTACATCTTTCGCAACAAGAAATCGGTGATCAACCAGCGCGAGGTCGGCAGCGACACCCAATCGCTGCAAATCGCGCTCAAGAACGCGCTGCGCCAGGCGCCCGACGTGATCCTGATCGGCGAAATCCGCGACCGCGAAACCATGTCGGCAGCCATTGCCTACGCACAGTCCGGCCACCTGTGCCTGGCCACCATGCATGCCAACAACAGCTACCAGGCGCTCAACCGCATCCTGAGCTTCTATCCGGTCGAAGTGCGCCCCACCCTGCTGGGCGACCTGGCGGCGGCGCTCAAGGCCGTCGTTTCGCAGCGGCTGCTGCGCACCGTGGCCGGCTCGCGCATTCCGGCCGTGGAGGTCATGCTCAACACCAAGCTGGTGGCCGAGCTGATCGAAAAAGGCGACTTCTCGGGCGTCAAGGAAGCCATGGAGAAATCGATCGCCGAGGGTTCACAAACCTTCGAGCAGGACATTGCCCGCCTGATCCTCGAGGGCACGGTGGAGCGCAAGGAGGGCCTGAGCCATTCGGACTCGCCCACCAACCTCATGTGGCGGCTGCAGAACGACTTCATCAAGGCCGCCGAACAGCAACAGCCGGACGACCACCACAGTGACGAGCCATCGTTCACCGAAATCACGCTCGAAGTGAAACACTGATGTCGCGCACCCTGCACCTGACCGAACAACTGATCTCCCGTCCCTCCGTCACCCCGGAGGATGCGCAGTGCCAGCGGCTCATCGCCGAGCGCCTGAAACCGCTGGGCTTTGAATGCGAGACGATGGACAGCGGCCCGGACAACTTCCGCGTCACGAACTTGTGGGCAAAACGGGTAGGAGCCCGCGCCCAAGGGGCGGTATCTGCTCCTAAATTGATAGTGTTTGCCGGCCACACCGATGTCGTACCCACCGGCCCGCTGGAGCAGTGGGCGAGCGACCCGTTCACGCCCACGCACCGCGACGGCAAGCTCTACGGCCGCGGCGCCAGCGACATGAAAACCTCGCTCGCCGCCTTTGTGGTGGCGGTGGAGGAATTTCTGGCCGCCCACCCCCGGCCGGCTTTGTCCATCGCCTTCCTGCTGACCAGCGACGAGGAAGGCCCGGCGATCGACGGCACGGTCGTGGTCTGCGAAGCGCTCAAGGTGCGCGGCGAGCAGATCGACTACTGCATCGTCGGCGAGCCGACCTCGGTCGAGCGCACCGGGGACATGATCAAAAACGGCCGCCGCGGCACCATGAGCGGCAAGCTCACGGTCAAGGGCGTGCAAGGCCACATCGCCTACCCGCATCTCGCGAAGAACCCGATCCACCTGGTGGCGCCCGCCTTGGCCGAACTGGTCGGCATCGAGTGGGACCGCGGCAACGAGTTCTTCCCGCCCACCAGCTGGCAGGTCAGCAACATTCATGGCGGCACGGGCGCGAGCAACGTGATTCCCGGCAGCGTGGTGATCGACTTCAACTTCCGCTTCTCGACCGAATCGACGCCCGAAGGCCTGCAGCAGCGACTACAGGCCGTGCTGCAGCGGCACGGCCTGGACTACGAGCTGGCCTGGACCGTGGGCGGCCTGCCCTTTCTGACCACGCCGGGCGATCTGGTGACGGCGGTGCAACAGGCCATCCAGGCGGAAACCGGCCTCGACACCCAACTCTCCACGACCGGCGGCACGAGCGACGGACGCTTCATCGCGCAGATCTGCCCCCAGGTCATCGAGTTCGGGCCGCCCAACGCGACCATCCACAAGATCGACGAGCATGTGGCCGTGGCCGACATCGAGCCGCTAAAGAACATCTACCGGCGCGTGCTGGAAAACCTCAACGTCGCAACAGCGTCATGACCATCTTGGAACTGATCGAAGCCGGTGCGCAGCAGCTCACCGAGGCCGGCGTGGCGTTCGGCCACGGCACCACCAACGCCTTCGACGAAGCCGCCTGGCTGGTGCTGTGGCAGCTGGGCTTGCCGCTGGACGACCTGGATTCGGTGAGGAATCAGCCAGTAGCACCCGACCAACAAGCGCAGGTTGCTACACTTTTTGAAGCACGCATAGCATCCCGCAAGCCGGCAGCCTACCTGACCCGGGAAGCCTGGCTGCAGGGCGTGCCGTTTTATGTCGACGAGCGGGCCATCGTGCCGCGCAGCTTCATCGCCGAGCTGCTGGTTCATCCCGAGTTGGGGGGCAGCATCGACCCCTGGCTGGGCGAGCACACGCGCCATGTGCTCGATCTGTGCACGGGCAACGGCAGCCTGGCCGTGCTGGCCGCCATGGCCTACCCCGAGGTCACGGTCGACGGCGCCGACATTTCCAGCGAGGCGCTGGAAGTGGCCCGCATCAATGTCGACAAGCATGGGCTGCAGCAGCGGGTGCGGCTGCTGCAGTCCGATGGCCTGCAGTCCGTGCCAGGCCGCTATGACCTGATCCTGTGCAACCCGCCCTATGTCAACGCCCAGAGCATGGCCGCCCTGCCCGCCGAATACCAGGCCGAACCTGCGCTGGCGCTGGCCGGCGGCGCCGACGGCATGGATTTCATCCGCCGGCTGCTGCACGAGGCCTACGACCGCATGACGCCGCACGCCGTCCTGGTGCTGGAAATCGGCAACGAACGCGCCCATTTCGAAGCCGCCTTCCCGACCCTGGAAGTGGTCTGGCTGGACACCAGCGCCGGCGAGGACCAGGTGCTGCTGGTCACGCGCGAGGCGCTCGCAGATTTTGAATTCCTGAAATGATTGTTCTCAAAAACGTGACCCTTCGCCGCAGCGCGAAGGTGCTGCTCGACAACGCGTCGGTCACCCTGAACCCCGGTGAAAAGGTGGGCCTGGTGGGCCGCAACGGGGCCGGCAAGTCCACCCTGTTTGCCCTGCTCAACGGCAGCCTGCATGAAGACGCCGGTGACTTCAACCTGCCGGCGCAGTGGCGCATGGCCCAGGTGGCGCAGGACATGCCCGAAACCGAGCAAAGCGCGACCGACTTCGTGATCGAGGGCGACACCGCCCTGGTCGCGGCCCAGGCCGAGGTGCAGGCCGCCGAGGCCAGCGACGACGGCGAGCGCATGGCCCATGCCTACATGGCGCTGCACGACGCCGGCGCGCACGATGCCCAGGCCCGGGCCCAGGCGCTGATTTTGGGCTTGGGCTTCAAGACCAGCGAACTGGACCAGCCGGTCAACAGCTTTTCCGGCGGCTGGCGCATGCGGCTGCAGCTCGCGCGCGCCCTGATGTGCCCGTCCGACCTGCTGCTGCTGGACGAACCGACCAACCACCTGGACCTCGATGCCCTGGTCTGGCTCGAGGCCTGGCTCAAGCGCTACAGCGGCACCCTGGTCGTGATCAGCCACGACCGCGAGTTTCTCGATGCGGTGACCCAGGTCACGCTGCACATCGACAACGCCAAGCTGGTGCGCTATGGCGGCAACTACAGCAAGTTCGAAGACCTGCGCGCCGAGCAGATGGAACTGCAGCAGGCGGCCTTTGCCAAGCAGCAGGACAGAATAGTCCACCTGCAAAAGTTCATCGACCGCTTCAAGGCCAAGGCCAGCAAGGCCAAGCAGGCGCAAAGCCGGGTCAAGGCGCTGGAGCGCATGGAGAGAATCGCCCCGGTGCTGGCCAGCGCGGACTTCAACTTCGAGTTCAAGGAACCCGCCAACCTGCCCAACCCCATGCTGGCCATGCAGGACGCCTGCTGTGGCTACCCGCCGCCCGAGGACGCGCCCCAGGGCACGCCACCCAGCGTGATCGTGCACAACGTCAACCGCTCGGTGCTCGCGGGCCAGCGCATCGGCATCCTGGGCGCCAACGGCCAGGGCAAATCGACCCTGGTCAAGACCGTGGCGCGCGCGCTCGCCCCCCTGAGCGGCCAGCTCACCGAAGGCAAGGGCCTGAACATCGGCTACTTCGCCCAACAGGAGCTGGACGTGCTGCGCCCTCAGGACACGCCGCTGGAACACATGACAAGGCTGGCCAAGGAGCTGGCGGCCAACGCCCCCGGCAATGGCCAGAGCGCCCGGGAACAGGATCTGCGCAATTTCCTGGGCACCTTCAATTTCAGTGGCGACATGGTCAAGCAGGCCGTGGGAACCATGAGCGGCGGCGAAAAAGCCCGGCTGGTGCTCTGCATGATCGTCTGGCAGCGCCCCAACCTGCTGCTGCTGGACGAGCCCACCAATCACCTGGACCTGGCCACGCGCGAGGCGCTCGGCATGGCGCTCAACGAATTCGAAGGCACGGTCATGCTGGTGAGCCACGACCGTGCCCTGCTGCGCGCGGTCTGCGACGAATTCTGGCTGGTCTCGCGCGGCGGCGTGGCGCCGTTCGATGGCGACCTCGACGACTACCAGCGCTACCTGCTGGAGGAGGCCAAGCGCTTGCGCGAAGGCCTCAAAGACGCCGCCACTGCGGCCAGGCAGGCGGCCGACGACGCCGCGAAAGCCCGCGCCATCGCCGCCAGCAAGCCCGAAAAATCAACGCCCCCCGGCGAGCAACGCCGCCTGGACGCAGCCCAGCGCCAGCAGTTGGCCGAGAAAACCCGGCCCTTGAAGCGCGAACTCGACCAGCTCGACAAGAGCATGGCGGCCCTGCAGGCAGAAAAAGAAGAGTTAGAGCGGCAGCTTGCAACTGCTTTGACGCCGGCTGCCATCGCGGAGCACGGAAAGCGGCTCAAGGTGCTCAACGACGAATTGGCGCAGCAGGAAGAACGCTGGCTATCGCTGTCCGAGCAAATGGAGGCCGCCAGCGCCATGCTGCCATGATGGGCCTGGGTCATTGGCGGACTTCAGGAACTTGCCCCTGAGGGAGGCCGGCTTGCCGACTGAGGTTCCTCGCAGTATTCTGCCCATGGGTGGTGGGACCCATCGCCACCCGGTCGAACCCAAGCACATGTCAACGTCCTCTGGAGATTCACCATGAACATTCGCACCACGATCGGCGCCGCCATGGCTGCAGTGGCTTTGCTCACGGCGTCTGGCTGCGCGGTGACCCGCGGCCAGCAAAGCGTTGGCGCCTATGCCGACGACACCGCGATCACCACCGCCGTGAAGGCGCGCTTCGTCGAGAGCAAGGACGTCGACGCGTCCAGCATCCGGGTCGAAACGCTCAATGGCACCGTCATGCTGTCGGGCTTCGCCAAGAACGCCACGGAAAAAACCGCCGCCGAGGGCATCGTGTGGAAGGTCAAAGGCGTGAAGTCGGTCAAGAACGAGATCGCCGTCCGCCCTTGAGCCTTCACACAGGCTCAGGCTCGTGACTCTCAATGCCCCACTGAAGAAGATTCGCAGGAACCGGGACTACCTGTTCCAGCGAGCAAGCCCGCTATCTTTTCGGTAGCAGGTCTCCATTGCCCATAGGGCGCACTCCCGCAACAGGTAGGCGTTTGCGGCCCCCCGTCACAGGCCCGGCGCGCTGTACATCGTCATCTCCCACTCGCCCGACGCCTCGTCGTGGCGCAGGATGTAGATCCCGCCGTCACCCCCCTGCAGCTTGAAGTACCGGTGATCCGGCGCCAGCCAGCGGTCGAGGATGGCTTTCACCTCGATGCGACGCTCGCCGAGATGGAAAGCGCGCGGCTCTTGTTCGCCGCGGTAGCCGGCATAGCACTCCACACGAATCCCCATCGCTCCATAATAAACGCACACCGTTTCAGGCTGTAGTGAGCCTAGTCCAGCGTGCAAAGCCATGCCCCTCGGATGCTCGGACTCTCGTTGGCGGCGCTGGCCTTGCTCAGGGTGGCCGCCAGCATCATGAGCGATCCACGCGCCACCGCCGCCCCTGCCGCGTCCACAGCGAGCCAAGCGACGGAACTGGCCGCATTGACCGGGCGATTGCGAGCCCATGTTCACCATCTGGCGGGCCAGATCGGCGAACGCAACGTGTTCCATCCCCAGACGCTGCGCGCCGCGGGCGACTATCTGCGCGCCCAATGGGCGTCACAGGGCTACCAGGTCCTGTCCCAGAGCTACGAGACCTACGGCGTGCGCTGCGAGAACCTCGAGGTCACGCTGCCCGGCGCGAGCCGGCCGCAGCAGATCATCGTGGTCGGAGCGCACTACGACTCGGTCAGCGGCAGCCCGGGCGCCAACGACAACGCCAGCGGCGTGGCCGCGCTGCTGGAGCTCAGTCGGGCGCTGGCGCAGGCGCAGCCGGCCCGCACCATCCGCTTCGTCGCCTTCGTGAACGAAGAGTCGCCCTTCTTTGCCCGCGGCGAGATGGGCAGCACGGTCTACGCCAGGGCGGCGCGTGCCCGCGGCGACAACATCCAACTGATGGTCTCGCTCGAGATGCTGGGCTACTACAGCGACGCGCCACATAGCCAGCGCTACCCACCGCTGATCGGATTCTTCTACCCGGATCGGGCCAATTTCATCGGCTTCGTGTCCAACTTCGCCTCGCGTCGCCCATTGCGCGAATGGGTCAAGGCCTTCCGCTCCCACTCGGATTTTCCGGCGGAATCACTCGCCACGTTCGAGTTCGTCCCGGGTGTTGCCTGGAGCGACCATCTCTCGTTCTGGCGCGAGGGCTATGCGGCGCTGATGGTCACCGACACCGCCTTCTACCGCTACGCCCACTATCACAGCCACCAGGACACGCCCGACCAATTGAACTATCCCGCGATGGCGCGAGTCGTCATGGGACTACAGGGCGCGCTGACCACCATCGCCTCACCGCCGGGCCGTTGACAGTGACCGGCGAAAAACAGGCCTCATTGCGGCGAGCGCTTCCTATAATGGAATTCAGGGGCCAGTCCCCGTTTGCCGGGATGGTTCCCGTACCCTGCGCACGGTCCCGCGGATGCGCTCAGCACAGCACAACGGAGGTGTTCCATGGCAACCTACGTGATTCTCAGCCGTTTTTCCCCGGACGCGTTCCGCGATCCAGGCGAATTCAAACAGTTGGCCGCGACCGTGGCCGAGAAAATCAAGAGCGGATGTCCCGGCGTCACCTGGAAGGAAAGCTACGCCACGCTGGGGCGGTTCGATGTGGTCGATATCGTCGAAGCGAGTGACATCAAGCAGGTCGAGAAAGCCGCGATGATCATCCGCGCTTACGGGCATTCGACGACCGAAACCTTGCAAGGCACACCGTGGAACGAGTTCCTCGGTACGCTGTAGCAGGCACCAGCCCCAAAAGAAAAGGGGCTGGCCATCACAGCCAGTCCCTTTGAATTTTTGGTAGGACGTGCAGGATTCGAACCTGCGACCAACGGATTAAAAGTTCTAAGAATCCGTGTTTAAGCGAGTTTTACGATATGCTACGGAGCCTGAAACTTCTAGGAAAATCAAAGATCTAATGTTTGAAGCTGCCTGAAGAGGTGGCAGTGGTTTCGAAGTTTCTGGTCTACTATTGGTCTACTTGTCGTCGGGTCGCCACACCGCTTGAAGCCAGTTCAGTAGACCTCCGGAGCTGCAAATGGACGCCAAACTCACGAAATCATTCGTCGACAAGCTTCCGTATGCGAACGTGGGGCAGGTCTTCTATCGCGATGCGGAATTGAAGGGCTTCGGTTTGCGTGTTGGGGCGACTGCCAAGACCTATATTGCAGAGTCCAAAGTGAACGGCCGTGTAGCACGCGTCACGATTGGCAAGCATGGCGTCTTCACGGCGGAACAGGCGCGGGCGGAAGCCAGGGGGCTGCTCCAGCAAATGGCGAAGGGCATCAACCCTAATGACGTGAAGGCAGAACGCCGCGCGAAGGCCATTACGCTTCGGCAGACATTCGAGGACTTCCTCGCAGCTCGCAAAGCGCTAAAGCCCCGGACGGTCTACGACTATCGCAGATTCATGGGCCTCCTTTCGCGGCCGGCCGCCGGTGAGCAAGAAAGAAGGAATCCGCGCCGGCAACCAGGCTACTTCGAAGACTGGCTGGAGAAACCAATCGCCGAGATTACCAAGGACATGGTTGCCAGGCGCCATGGAAAAATCGGCGAAACCAGCCCGGCGCAAGCGAATCTGGCTATGCGGTTCCTGCGCGCGCTCTTCAACTTCGCCATTGGCAGGTATGAGGACAGCAAGGGGCAACCGCTCATAGGCGCGAATCCGGTGACGCGTCTCTCCCAGACCAAGGCGTGGTATCGGGTTGAGCGCCGCCAGTCGATCATTAAGTCACACGAACTGAGTGCGTGGTTCCAGGCGGTATTACGCCTCGACAGCATGGCGCCGAACGGCAAGGCCGAGACCGTACGTGATTATTTGATCATTCTGCTGTTGACCGGGCTCAGGCGGCAGGAGGCGGCGCGGCTTACCTGGGATCGGGTGGATCTGGCGGCGAGGACGATTGCCATTACTGACACCAAGAATCGGCAGGATCACGTATTGCCGGTGTCCGACTACCTGTTCCAAATGCTTCAGGAGAGAAAGCAATCCTCATCCAGCAATTACGTGTTTCCCGGAGATGGAAGGACGGGGCACCTGATCGAACCCCGCAAGCAGATGGCGAAGGTCACCTCACAGTCTGGTATCAGGTTCACACCGCACGATCTTCGCCGCACATTCATCACGGTCGCGGAAAGCCTCGACGTACCGGCCTACGCGCTAAAACGCCTGCTTAACCATAAGATGCCCAATGACGTCACGGCGGGCTACATCGTGATCGACGTGGAGCGGTTGAGGAAACCGATGCAGCAGATCACGGATTACATTCTGAGCGCAGCGGGCATCCGGCCGAATGCGGAAGTCGTCAGTTTCCCAACCGCGCATGCGGCACTCCAACGTACCGCGGAGTAATGGCTGTGCCTCGTGGCCAGTCCTTGAAGCGACCTATGGCCGTTGTGGCTGGGCGCCGCGTTGCCACCGCTGCGCAGCCCTTCTCGGAAGAACATAAAGATTCACCACCATCCCGCACCAGACGCCAAGAGAGAGCAATCGAGCGGCTGAGTGATGCCCGCTCCGACCTGGAGAGATGGCACGGCAAATCCTTCGAGGAGATCGAACAGGCCGCGCCACTCAATAAGCGTGCGTTCGAGGAAGCCCAGGAGGAATTCGAAAAAGCTATGGTCAATGCGATCCGGCTCGGGCTCGCCGATCACCCGATGGTGCGAGCGTGGATCGTGACTCAGCGCGGGCTTGGAGCTCGGGATACACTGCGGCGGGCCAGAAGCGGCGTCGAAGCAGGCGTCAAGCGGCCTCTTGGGCTGGGTGAGCTAGGCGTGATATACGTAACAGTGACACTCGCTCAGCTGGGGCAATCTCCCGCAGATGTGCATAGGATATTGGCTGGGCGCGGTCCCCTATCGCCTAGCTTGGTCGCGCAGCTTACCGAACTCGGGAGACGGGGCAAAGAAACGCTCAAGATCCTGGGCAAGCGCCCTCTGCTTGCGCCAATGACACGACAAGCGTTCTACAAGTTACTCGACCGGCTCGACCTCGACGGGCATTTCTAGCCCACATCCCCCTTCGTAGACTTCCTCGAACCTCCGAGCTCGATGAGGTTCATCTGCGCCTGCCTTCCAGTTTGTCAACCAGTTCTGTCCGAATTTCCCGGGCCTTCTTCGGAAGCGCGCAAGCTGTCTCCATCAATGTTTCTCCTCTGAGGAGGCTTTCATGCAGCAGCTACTCACCACAAAGCAGGCAGCACAACTCCTGGGCGTCTCCGATGCGTTTCTTGAACGCGACCGCTGGGCTGGCGCAAGAATCCCCTTCATCAGGGTGGGCGCGCGGGCTGTACGCTACGATCCCGCAGTCATACAAGAATACTTAAAACGGCAGCAGAGAACATCCACAAGCGACACGGGCGCTTCGTGCTAAGGCGTGCTGCCATGAGCTGCCCCATTTCTCTGGATCGCCAGGGGTCATTGCCGCCAATCAACCCGTTGCTTTCTGCGGCACTTGGATACGCTGGCGAAAAGCAGTTCGCCACGCTGCGCGAACAGTTCGCCATGCACGGGCAGACCCTGCACCGAACAAGCCCCGGCGATGGCCCGGGGAGCTATTACGCGGAGCGCTGGGGACTGGTGCGCTACCTACCTACCTTGGACGATGCGCGGCGCTTTCTGGCGCAGATCGGGGGCACGGCATGAGCGACCCCATCGAGCAATTCCGGCTTGCCATCGCGGCGGCTGGCCTTGAGGCACCGGACATGATCCTTGCGGACGGTAGCATTCACCGTTTCAGTACCAACGGCAGGCAGGGCGACGATTCCGGCTGGTATGTGCTTCACCCCGATGGCCTACCGGCCGGGGCTTTCGGCTGCTGGCGTGAAGGCATCACAAGCACGTGGTGCAGCAAGGCCGACCCCGACATGACGGCGGCGGAACGCGAAGCCCACCGCCAGCGCGTCAAGGCCATGCAGGCACAGCGGGACGCGGAGCAGGCTGCGCGGCATCAATCGGCGGCAGCGGACGCAGCGCAGCGCTGGCAGGCAGCGACACCCTGCACCGGGCACCCGTACCTGACCGCCAAGGGCGTGCGAGGCCACGGCGTGCGGGTTGATCCGGCTGGGGCTTTGATCGTGCCCATGCGCGACGCAGCGGGCACCCTGCACAGCCTGCACACCATTGCATCGGACGGCGACAAGCGCTTTCTGTCTGGTGGCCGGGTGAAGGGCTGTTATCACTCGATTGGCAAACCATCGGACGGCGCGCTGATTGTGTGTGAGGGCTACGCGACCGGCGCAAGCATCCATGAGGCGACGGGACAGGCGGTGGCCGTGGCCTTCAACGCGGGCAACCTGGAAGCGGTGGCGCTGGCCTTGCGTGCCAAGTATCCGGCGGTGCGGCTGATCGTCGCCGCTGATGATGATGTGCACACGGACGGCAATCCGGGCGTGACCAAGGCCAAGGCGGCGGCGCGGGCTGTCGGCGCACTCCTTGCGGTGCCCGACTTCGGCGCGAACAGGCTGGACGGCGCGACGGACTTCAACGATCTGCACCAAAACGCCGGGGCTGAAGCGGTGCGGCGGTGTATCGAAGCTGCGCAAATTTGCGCACCTACCCAAAGCGGCTGCGATTGGCCTGAGCCTACGCCATTGCCCGATGCCTTGCCCCCGGTGCAGCCCTTTGACCCCGGCCTGTTGCCTGTGGGCTTGCGCGACTGGGTGATGGACATTGCCCATCGGATGCAGTGCCCGCCTGACTTCCCGGCGGTGGGCGCTGTGGTGGCGCTATCGAGCCTGATCGGTGCGAGGGCCGTGGTCCAGCCCAAGGAGCGGGACGATTGGCAGGTAGTCCCGAACCTGTGGGGCTTGATCGTGGGCCGTCCGGGCGTGATGAAATCCCCGGCGCTGGGTGAATCCCTCAAGCCCATGACTCGATTGCAGGCCACCGAGTTTGAGCAATGGCAGGCGCTGCATGATTCATGGGCACTCGATCGCAAATTGGCGGAACTGCAAAGCGAAAGCAATGAGCGCGAAGCCAAGAAACACGCCAGCACAGACCCGGCCAAGGCGCGGACGTTGTTGGCGCCGGTGGGCACGCCAGCCGAACCGCTGGCGCGGCGCTACATCGTGAACGATGCCACCGTGGAAAAGCTGGGCGAACTGTTGCAGCAAAACCCCTGGGGCACCCTAAGCTATCGGGATGAACTGTACGGACTGCTGATCGGCATGGACAAGCAAGGGCAAGAGGGTTCACGCGCCTTCTACCAGCAAAGCTATGACGGCAATCAGGGCTACACCTTTGACCGCATCATGCGTGGCACGGTGCATATCCCCCGCGTCTGTCTGGCGATGATCGGCGGCATTCAACCGGGCCGGATTCAGGAATACGTGCGCGGCGCGGTATCGGGCGGCAGCGCCGATGATGGCCTGTTGCAGCGCTTCGGGCTGACTGTCTGGCCGGATACCAATGGCGAATTTGTCCACGTTGACCAATGGCCCGACACGCCAGCCAAAACGGCAGCATGGGCGGTGTTTGAACGGCTGGCACAGCTTCAACCGGCCAGCGAGACAGAGCCGACTGTCTGGCGCTTTTCACCCGAGGCGCAAGCTTTGTTTGTGGAGTGGCGGACAGCGTTCGAGCAGGAACTGAAACGCGGTGAACTGCACCCGGCGATGGAAAGCCACCTTGCCAAGTACCGCAAGCTGATCCCGGCGCTGGCGCTGGTGTTCGCGTTAGTTGACACCCCGGACAGCGGCGGCGTGATCGGTGAGCGCGAACTGCGCCGGGCGCTGGCATGGTACGACTACCTGCGCAGCCATGCGGAACGGCTGTATGCGGCGGCGGTGAACCCTGAAACTGCCGGGGCACGGGCGCTGCTGTCCAAGATCGAGGCGGGCAAGCTGGCAGACCGGGACGGCGTGCTGTTGGACAGCTTCACCCCTCGACAGGTTGCCGTCAAACACTGGACAGGGCTAACGACCCCGGACGCAGTGCGCAAGGCGGCGGAGGTGCTGGCTGATTACGACTGGCTGCGGCGTGCCGTGGTGCAGGGCGGGGCGGCAGGCGGCAGACCCAGTGAGCGCTACATCATCAATCCGGCCACGCTGGCGGCAGGGGGCACGGCATGAACTGGCTGGCACGGCTGAAAAAAACTGAATGTGTGCCTGAGTCTGACACTACAAAACCTACGAAACCCTCTTTTGTAGGTTTCGTAGCCCCCATATCTGAGCCTTTTCAACAAGCAGGGGGCCGCACGCCGCCTATGTGGCACATCGCCGAAACGTTCGGCCGCTGCCTGCAGCGGGAAGAACATTACGACTTTCCGATGTTCGACCCGGACGGCGACGGCTATTCCGCCTATCTGTTTGGCTGCGGCGGCGTGTGGGTCGGCGCCTGCTGCTTCTGCGACATGGCGCACGCGGGCATCGCTACACCCGTGCCGTGGATGCTCGAATGGGTATGGATTCATCCGTTTTGCCGCCGCAAAGGACTGCTCTCGAAGGCCTGGCCGCAGTTCGAGCGCGAGCATGGCGAGTTCCTCATCCAAGCGCCGCTGTCGCTCGCGATGGAGCGCTTTCTTGAAAAGCGGGGCGTGGCGCAAGAGCGGATCGTGGTATTGCGGTAGCAGCACCGCTGCGTCAATGTTGCATTATTTGGGGCTGGTCCGGTTCCCGGCGTTGCGCGCAAGGCGGGGTCAGTTTTGCTTCGATCTGAGTTGAAGCCGCTGTAGCAAGGTCCGCAGGTCCCTAACAGACTTTTCTTTTTTCTGTTGGGCTTTGCCAGATTCCAGCATTATGCGAAGTCGCATTTCTGAACCACCACGAAAGACCTCCTTATCGGCCCACTCGGCGAGAATGATGGTTGTGCGCGCTGCTACGAGTCCCCGCCCTGCCTCAATCAACCTGTCCTCGATTTCGACGAGCCATTTAACCTCGTCCATTGTAAGTTGTGGTTCCCGCTTTAGCGGGTCCACCACAGCTTTTCGGAGTACGTCAACTTTGGCTTCGTCCAGGACTATCGATCTGATGAATTCCTGAGTGTTTTTGTCCAGACGACGAAAGCCATCTCGGCTGAAGTAGGGATCAAGGTCTTGAAGGGCTCTCATCGTTTCGTCGAGACGATCGCCCTCAATTTGGTCCACCAGCTGGAGGGCTTTCTCGATTGATAACTCGCTCGACGAAATAGCGATGCCCGTTTGTCCCATCAAGGCAATCGCGAAGAGCAGCACACCGCAAATCGCGGCGAGAGATCGTCGTTTCATGGCTTCCATGGCCACCTCCATTCGCGGGCTAACGCCGCAAGCAGGCCGGCGGTGCATCGAACGCGGGCGTCATCTGCAGCGGATTTCATGCCCGTCTGCGACGCACGCCCTATTTGTGATTGTAGTTTTTCCAAACGTTCAGTGAACGTAGACGAGAAGCGACGGCTGCAGCCGTGCGAACACGCGAGCGAAGACCCACGCTGCCTCGGAAAGAAGGCGAAATGCCGGAATAAACCCGGATTCGCGGGCGGTAATTACAAGGCGTTCACATCGGCCAACTGTGGCGCCGTTCGCTGCCGATCCAGCTCCGCCAGCCGCGCCATCAGCTCGGCGTCCGAAAGCTGGGCTATGTGTACCGCGATGGGCGCGTCAGTCGTCAGCTCTTCCGTATAGCCGCAGAGCCTCGCCAGCATTACGAGCGCCTGTACCCACCGATCCGGATGCTTGTTCGCAAACGCCTGGAGTGCTTCGCAAGTAGGCGCGACGCTCAAGAAGAGTGCGAGGATTTCCCGGAATGGTTCACGGTCGTAAGCCGCCACCGC
>JBOHHM010000209.1:0-1949 GCA_050725495.1 Burkholderiaceae bacterium
AAACCGACGCAGCCCATTCGGGGAACACCGCGGAACCGGCTTTGCCGGGCCGCTGGTGTTGCCCCCTTGAGGGGGGAGGCGGCTACACGAAGTGAGCAAGCAACGGGGGTGGGTTTCATTTCAGGCCGCTTGCCGCAGGGGAGTCCCCGAGGAGCGCACCAGGCGCTTGAGCTCGGGCACGCAGGAGCCGCAGTTGGTGCCGCACTTGAGCGTGTCCTGCAACGAGGCCAGGCGATCGTCTTCCGACCATTCGGTGCAGGCCGCCAGATGCTCGTGAATTGCGGCGTCGGTCACGTTGAAGCAGGTGCAGACCTGTTTGCCGCGCGACTGGATCGCGACCGGGGCCTTGGCGCCGGGCACCAGCAGCAGCCGGCCATAGGCCTGGGCTGGCAGTTCATCCTGCAGCAGGGTCTTGATCCAGGCTTCGGCGCTGGTGTCGCCCGCCAGCACAAAGGCTTCGAGCCGGGCCTGGTCGCCCGTGCGCGCCAGTCGCATGGCCCGGCGCTGGCCTTTTTTCCTGTCGGCATAGCGCAGCGCGTCGGTGCCGCCCAGGCCCAGCAGGCTTTCGATCCTGGACAGCACCTCGTCGGGCGGGGCCTCGTAGCTCGCTGCGCGCAGCAGCACGCCCGTGCGCTCATGCCCCTGGGCCCCGGCCAGCGGCGCATTGTTGGAGAACGGCACGCAGGAGGCAAACGGGAACAGCGCCATCATGCGTTGGAGTTCCTCGCGCGCGCCCAAGGCCTGGTCTTCGGGCAGCCAGGCCACGCCCAGCAGGGACCAGGGCAACTCGGCCTTGAGAATCTTCACGGCCGCATGCTTGAGCTCGGGCTGTTTGGAGCTGGGGCAGTAGGCCGAGGTGGTGATGGCGTTGACGCCGGCCAGGCGCTCGCCGCTGCTGGAGCAGCCGCTCAGGTATTCGCCACCCCAGTGCATCGCGATGAACGCCTGGCTCAGGCCGATCTCGCCGGCGGCCTGGACCGGCACCACGATGGAGCCGCGTTTGGAGGTTACATGGACCAAGTCACCTTCATGGAGCTGGCGGCGCGCCATGTCCTGCGGGTTCATCTGGATCGCCGGTTCGGCCACATGGCCGAACAGCCGGCCCAGCGTGCCGGTGCGGCTCATGCCGTGCCAGTGGTCGCGCAGGCGACCGGTGGTCAGCGAGAACGGGTAGCGCGACTCGCGCGGCTCGGCCACGGGTTTGTAGACCGTGTTGGCAAAGCGGGCCCTGCCATCGGCGGTGGGGAAGACGCCGTCTTCGTAGAGCCTGACCTTGCCGGAAGACTGGCCCTGCGGCAGCGGCCATTGCTGGGGGCCAAGCGCATCGAGCATGGCATAGCTCAGGCCTGTGATGTCCAGGTCGTGCCCGCGTGTCGATTCGCGGTGCTCGTTCCAGATCGCCTCGGTGGCGGCCACCTCGTCGAGCAGCGAGTAGGGGAACAGGGTGCTGCCCCCGGGCTTGAGCGCCTGCTCCAGCCGCTTGGCGAAGTCGACTGCGATGGCCCAGTCATGGCGCGTTTGTCCGGGCGCCGGCACGGCCGGGCGCACCCGGCTGATGCGGCGCTCGCTGTTGGTGACGGTGCCGGTTTTTTCGCCCCAGGTGGTCGCCGGCAGCAGCAGGTCCGCGTAGTCGCAAGTTGAGGTGGTGGCAAAGGCTTCCTGCACCACGACGAACTCGGCGCGCTCCAGCGCGCGGCGCACCGTGGTCTGGTCCGGCATGGACTGCGCCGGATTGGTGCAGGCAATCCACAGCGCCCGGATCTCGCCATCGGCGGCGGCCTGGAACATTTCCACGGCCGTCTTGCCAGGCTTGTCGGGCACGGACGGCACACCCCAGAGTGCCGCCACTTCGGCGCGGTGCTGAGGATTGGCCATGTCGCGGTGTGCGCTGATCAGATTGGCCAGCCCGCCGACCTCGCGCCCGCCCATGGCATTGGGCTGGCCGGTCA
>JBOHHM010000210.1:0-4549 GCA_050725495.1 Burkholderiaceae bacterium
GGTTGCAGCTGCGCGAGGACAACGCCGATATGCGGCTGACCGAGGTCGGCCGCCGCATGGGCCTGGTCGACGATGCGCGCTGGGATGCCTTCAGTCGCAAGCGCGACGCTGTTTCACGTGAAACAGAACGCCTCAAATCGATCTGGGTCAACCCGCGCAATCTGCCGGCGGCCGAGTCGGAGCGCGTGCTCGGCAAGGCGATTGACCATGAATACAACCTGGCGGACCTGCTGCGCCGGCCCGACGTGAGCTACGCCAGCCTCATGTCGCTCGACGGCGGGCGCTATGCCAGCCCCGAGCTTGCCGGCGACACCTTGTTTCAGGGCGCCGTGATCGAGCAGGTCGAGATTGGGGCCAAATACGCCGGCTATATCGAGCGCCAGCGCGACGAGGTCGAGCGCGCCGCTTACTACGAAGGCCTGAGGCTGCCGGCCGACCTGGACTACATGCAGGTCGCGGCGCTGAGCATCGAGGCGCGGCAAAAGCTCAGCAAGCACCGGCCTGAGACCCTGGGCCAGGCCTCGCGGATCTCGGGCATCACGCCGGCGGCGATCTCGCTGCTGCTGATTCACCTGAAGAAGGGCAAGTTCAAGGGCTTCGCCGCCGACCCGGCCAACGATCCCAGCCAGGCCGCCGCATGAATCATCCCCTCGAGGCCGGGCTGCGCAATAGCTTGCGCGCCCTGGACCTGAGCTTGAGCGACGCCCAGCTCGTTCAGTTGCTGGCCTACCTGGACCTGATCCAGAAATGGACCAGGGTCTACAACCTGACGGCCGTGCGTGATCCGGCCGAGATGCTGACGCACCACCTGCTCGACAGCCTGGCGGTGATCGCTCCGCTGCGCCGCCAGCTCAAAACCATGGAAAGAGGGCAGGGCGCTCGCCTGCTCGACGTTGGCTCCGGCGCCGGCCTGCCCGGCGTGGTCATCGCCATCTGCTGCCCCGAGCTGTCGGTCAGCTGCGTCGATACCGTGGCCAAGAAGGCGGCCTTCATCCGGCAGGCGGCGGCCGCGCTCAGGCTGCCGAATCTGCGTGGCCTGCATGCCCGGGTTGAAACGCTGAGCGAGGGTTACGACATCGTCTGCTCACGCGACTTTGCCTCGCTGTCCGATTTCACGGCCTGGTCGGCGGCCGCGCTGGCGGCCGGCGGGGTTTGGCTGGCGATGAAGGGCAAGCACCCAGCCGAGGAGATCGCGGCCCTGCCGCCCACGGTACAGGCGTTTCACGTGGAACAGTTGGCGGTGCCGGGTCTGGAGGCCGAGCGCTGCATCGTCTGGATGCGGCCGGCCTGAGGTGAGCGCAGAAGAAGGGCGAGGGCATCGGTCCAGCCCAAAACAAACCCGAAAGCCCAGGGTCCAGTAACGTAAACTCATTGCCTCAGAGTCCGGGGGAATTTCCATGTTTGGCATTGCAGACTACGGCGCATTTGTCGCCGCGATCATCATTTTTTTGGCGATTCCCGGCCCGGGCAATCTGGCGCTGATCACCTCCACCGGCAAGGGCGGGCTGCGCGGCGGGCTGGCCGCCACCCTCGGCGTGATCGCCGGCGACCAGGTGCTGTTGTGGCTGGCCGTCGCCGGCGTGGCGGCCCTGCTGAGCGCCTACCCCGCGGCTTTCCAGGCTGTGCAGTGGCTGGGCGCGGCCTATCTCGCCTGGCTGGGCGGCAAGATGCTGTTGGCCAAGCCCGGCAGCGCGCCGGTGCTGCGCATCCTGCCCCACCATTTCTTCCGCCAGGCCTTCACCATCACGCTGCTCAACCCCAAGGCCATCGTGTTCTACATGGCGTTCTTCCCGCTGTTCGTCGACCCGGCCCACCACCAGGGCCTGCTGACCTTCGGCGTGATGGCGGTGACCATTGCGGCGCTGACCTTCCTCTATGCGCTGACGGTGCTGCTGCTGACCCATTTCCTGGCCGAGCGCCTGCGCGCCAACCCGCTGATTTCCCGGGGCCTGGAAAAGCTGGCCGGCGTCTTCCTGATCGGCTTCGGCATCAAGCTTGCCATTTCCAAATAAACGATCGCAGGACGCATTCCTCATGGCCAAAATTTTCTGTGTCGCCAACCAGAAGGGCGGGGTGGGCAAGACCACCACCACCGTCAACCTCGCAGCTGGGCTGGCCAAGGTCGGCCAGCGCGTACTGATGATCGACCTGGACCCGCAGGGCAATGCCACAATGGGCTCGGGCGTCGACAAGCGCAAGCTCGAGCTCACGATTTATGACGTGCTGCTCGAATCGGCCTCGGTCGCCGAGTCGCGCGTGCGGGCCGAGAAATGCGGCTACGACGTGCTGGGCGCCAACCGCGAGCTGGCCGGCGCCGAGGTCGAGCTGGTCGAGGTCGAGAGGCGTGAAAAACGCCTGAAGACCGCGCTGGCCGCGGTCGCCACCGACTACGACTTCGTGCTGATCGACTGCCCGCCGTCTCTGTCCATGCTCACGCTCAACGGCCTGTGCTCGGCCCACGGCGTGGTCGTGCCCATGCAATGCGAGTACTTTGCGCTCGAAGGGCTGACCGACCTGGTCAACACGATCAAGCAGGTGCACGCCAACCTCAACAAGGACTTGCAGATCATCGGCCTGCTGCGCGTGATGTTCGACACCCGCATCACGCTGCAGCAGCAGGTCAGCGACCAGCTCAAGGATCATTTTGGCGACAAGGTATTCAACACCGTGATCCCGCGCAATGTGCGGCTGGCCGAGGCGCCGAGCTATGGCCTGCCCGGCGTGGTGTTCGACCCGGCGGCCAAGGGCAGCCAGGCCTTTGTCGAGTTCGCGCAGGAGATGGTGGGCCGGGTCCAGGCGATGTAGCGGCACGCCTGCGTGCAGCCAGCGACGGCCGGCGCCGGGACCCTTCGCTTCGCTCAGGATGACGGGTACCAGGCCACGCCCAGTTGTCATTGCACGCTATTGAATTCATAGCACATGAAACCCTCCAACGTCCTCATTCTTCCCGGCTGGGAAAACAGCGGGCCCAACCACTGGCAAAGCCTGTGGGAGCGCCGCCACGGCTATCAGCGCGTCGATCAGCACGACTGGATGCGGCCGCTGCGCGGCGATTGGATCGCGCGGCTCGAAGACAGGGTGCTGTCCTGCGACGAGCCCGCCGTGCTGGTGGCGCACAGCCTGGGCTGCATCCAAGTGGCGGCCTGGGCAGAGCACTCCAGGAACACCCACTGCGTGAAGGCGGCCCTGCTGGTCGCGCCCGGCGATGTGGAGCGCGAGGACATCCGTGCCGTGCTGCCGAGCTGGTCGCCGATACCCCTGCAAGAGCTGCCGTTCACCAGCGTGCTGCTGGGCAGCCGCAACGACCCCTATTGCGCGCTCGAACGCGCCCGGCTGTTTGCCCATGCCTGGGGCGCGCAGTTCATGGACTATGGCGACTGCGGCCATCTCAATGCCGACTCGGGCCTCGCGAGCTGGCCCGAGGGCCATGTGCTGCTGCAGGATTTGATGAAAGACTAAAGAATGGTGACCAAGAAACCCAAGGGCCTGGGCCGCGGACTCGAGGCCCTGCTGGGCCCCAAGGTCGACGCTGCGGCGGCCGAGGCCGCTGTGCCGAGCCCGGGCCTGCCGGCCTCGCTGCTGCTGAGCGACATGGTGCCCGGCATCTACCAGCCGCGCACCCGCATGGACGAGGGCGCGCTCTACGAGCTGGCCGAGAGCATCAAGGCCCAGGGCATCATGCAACCGATCCTGGTGCGCAAGCTGGCCAACGGCGATGCCGCGGGCGCGAACGCCGGCAAGTACGAAATCATTGCCGGCGAACGGCGCGTTCGCGCGGCCAAGCTCGCGGGCCTGGACAGCGTGCCGGTGCTGGTGCGCGACGTGCCCGACGAGTCGGCCGCCGCGATGGCGCTGATCGAGAACATCCAGCGCGAAGACCTCAATCCGCTCGAAGAAGCCCATGGCCTGCAAAGACTGGTCAAGGAGTTTGGGCTCACTCACGAACAGGCGGCGCAGGCCGTCGGCCGCTCGCGCAGCGCGGCGTCCAACCTGCTGCGCCTGCTGCAGCTGGCCGAGCCGGTGCAGACCATGCTGATGGCCGGCGACCTCGACATGGGCCATGCGCGCGCCCTGCTGCCGCTGGAAAAAGCCGCCCAGATCACGGCCGCGAATCAGATTGCCGCCAGGAAGCTCTCGGTGCGCGAGGCCGAGCATCTGGCCAAAAAGCTCAGCGCCGAATTCAACCTGGTGGCGCCCAAGCCCAAGCAGGAGAAGTCGCGCGACCTCAAGCGCGTGGAAGAAGAGCTGTCGGACCTGCTGACCGCCGAGGTCGAGGTGCGCGTGAAAAAGCGCGTCAAGCGCCATGGCCGCATCGAGGAACTGGGCGAGCTCGCGATCCAGTTCGGCTCGCTCGAAGAGCTCAACGGCCTGATCGACCGGCTGCGCGGCGCCTGAGGCCCTGCACCCTGGGTTTTTGAGACGAATCAGGCCTCAAGCCCGGGCGAAATGGGCGTTCGGCGCTATTGAATCTGTAGCAACTCAGAGCGCGAAGATCTTCCCCGGGTTCATGATGTTCTTCGGGTCGAGCGCGCGCTTGACGGTGCGCATC
>JBOHHM010000211.1:0-6252 GCA_050725495.1 Burkholderiaceae bacterium
TGGCGGGCCAACAGTTCGGCGATGGGGCGGTGGTCTGTCATGGGGATCTCCAGAGTCCAGAGAGGTCCGGTGCCGGATGCGCCGGGGCGGGTCGTCGCCCGCCCCTTCGGTCACCGGCTGCCGGTCGCTCAGTTCTTGATCGTGCCGACGAACAGGGTCTTGAAGTCCTTGTCCTGGAACTCGTTGACGACCAGCGGCACACCGACCTGGCTGCGGCGGCCGAAGTCGGCATTGCCGGTGAACTCGAGCTTGGTGGTGCCGCCCTTGACGAACGGGTTGGTCATCGAGAAGGTGGCCATCTCCTTCTTGAACACCTCGACGTCGTTCAGCGCGGCCGGGTTCTTCTTGAGCACCGCGAGGATCAGCTCGAGCGCGTACACCTTGGTGCCGGCCTCGTCGTTCCACTCGCCGACGCGCTTCTTGTAGGCCTCGACGAATTCTTTCATCGCATCCGACTGGATCTCCGGCGTCGAGGCGCCGCCCACGCTCATGAAGCCGTTGGCCTTGCTGCCCGCCACCTGCGCGAGGATCTTCGAGTCCTGCGCGGTCTCGGTCGACAGCGTGCCCTTGAAGCCGAGGTCGCGCGCGGCCTTGTTCAGCAGCGGCGCGTCGGCCGGCGCCACGCCCGACAGCACGATCGCGTCGGGCTTGGTCTTGATGACCTTGGTCATCACCGGCATGAAGTCCTTGGTGCCAGGCTCGTAGCTCTCGCTGGCGGCCACGACGTTCAGGCCGAGCTTCTTGGCGGCCTCGACGCCCTCGACCTGCTGGTTCTTCGCGTCCGACTCGTTGCGCGCGAGGAAGGCGATCGACTTCACGCCCTTCTTCGTCTTCAGATACTCGTACATGATCGGGCCGACCTGGTAGCTCGCGACCATGCCCAGCACCGAGGCGTTGGCCGGCGCCTTGTAGAGCTCCTTGGCGAAGGCATAGGGGAAGTTCATCGCCTTGGCGCGATCCATCACCGGCTTGACCGCCAGCGCCGTGGTATCGATGTTCGGGCCGATGATGTACTTGATGCCATCGCTGGTCAGCTTCTCGGCGTTGGTCACCGAGACCTTCGGGTCGTTCTTGTCGTCCAGCGCGACGATCTGCAGCTTGTACTTTTTGCCGCCGATGTCGACGCCGCCCTTGGCGTTGTAGATGTCGGCCGTGGTCTCGGCGCAGTACTTGTTGACCAGGCCCCACGAGGCGGCCTCGCCCGACATCACGCCGTTGACGCCTATCTTGAGCAGCTCCTGGGCCTGGGCGCTCGCACCGAGCAACGCCCAGGGCAGCGCCGCAGCGGCGAGGGTAATGCGCAGTCTGGTTCGTTTGTTCATCGTCTTTCCTTTCCGGTGGATGAGTGGATTCGGGGGCAGCCTCGCAACACATTGAAGGCATTATTGTCTTGCGATTGTCTGCAATATAGCGTATCGTTTTGTCTGCATATTCAGTGTTTACCCGTAGGCAATAGAGGAGACGACAGTGCGAATCAAGGTAATCAATCCCAACACGACCTGGTCGATGACGGAACTGATCGGCGCGGCGGCCCGCTCGGTGGCCGGCCCGGGCCTGGTCATCGAGGCGGTCAGTCCGGAACACGGCCCGGTGTCGATCGAGGGCCACTACGACGAGGCGATGTCCTGCCTGGGGCTGCTCGAAGAGGTGCGCCGCGGCGAGGCCGAAGGCGTCGATGCCTATGTCATCGCCTGCTTCGGCGACCCGGGTCTGGACGCGGCGCGCGAGCTCGCGCGCGGCCCCGTGGTAGGCGTCGCCGAGGCCGCGATGCGCACGGCCTGCTACCTGGCGACCGGCTTCTCGGTCGTGACGACGCTCAAGCGCACGGTCGTGATCGCCGAACACCTGGTCGACAAGTACGGCGTGCGCGGCCACTGCCGGCGCGTTCGGTCCTGTGAAATCGCGGTGCTCGAGCTCGAGAACCCCGAAAGTGACGCGTACCAGACGATCCTTGCCGAATGCCGGCGCGCGCTCGCCGAAGACGACTGCGGCGCGATCGTGCTGGGCTGCGCCGGCATGGCGGACCTGTGCCAGCGCTTGAGCGACGAGCTCGGCGTGCCCGTCATCGACGGCGTGGCCGCCGCCACCGCGACGGCCGAGGCGCTGCTGCGCGCCAAGCTGGCGACCAGCAAACGCGGCGACTACGCGAGCCCGCTCGCCAAGTCCTATGCGGGGGTGGTCGCGCCGTTTGCGCCCGGATCGACCGACGCTGCCTGAGCGCCGCACTCGGGGCGGCAACGCAGCAGCTGGGCGACCAGGGCAATGACCTGCCTCTGAGGCGCCGGGAACCGCCCTGCGACAATCGGGGCATGACTGCCAGCCCCGCCTCCCACCGCTTTGCCCCGCTGCAAAACGACAGCTTCCTGCGCGCCTGCTGGCGCCAGGCCACCGACCACACCCCCGTCTGGCTGATGCGCCAGGCCGGGCGCTACCTGCCCGAGTACTGCGCCACGCGCGCCAAGGCCGGCAGCTTCATGGGCCTGGCCACGAATGTGGACTACGCCACCGAAGTCACGCTGCAGCCGCTGGAGCGCTACCCGCTGGACGCCGCGATCCTGTTTTCCGACATCCTGACCGTGCCCGACGCCATGGGCCTGGGCCTGAGCTTCGCTCAGGGCGAGGGCCCGCGCTTCGCCCGCCCGGTGCGCGACGAGGCCGCCGTGGCCGCGCTGCAGGTGCCCGACCTCAACAAGCTCCAATATGTGTTCGACGCCGTGACCTCGATTCGCAAGGCGCTGAACGGCCGGGTGCCGCTGATCGGCTTTTCGGGCAGCCCCTGGACCCTGGCCTGCTACATGGTCGAAGGCGCAGGCTCGGACGACTACCGGCGGGTCAAGACCCTGCTCTACAGCCGCCCCGACCTGATGCACCGGATCCTGCAGGTCAATGCCGACGCGGTGGCCGCCTACCTGAACGCGCAAATCGAGGCCGGCGCCCAGGCCGTGATGATTTTCGACAGCTGGGGCGGCGTGCTGGCCGACGGCGCCTTCCAGGCGTTCAGCCTGACCTACACGGCGCGGGTGCTGGCGCAGCTCCAGCGCGAGCACGAAGGCCAGCCGATTCCGCGCATCGTCTTCACCAAGGGCGGCGGCCTGTGGCTCGACGAGATGGCCGCGCTCGACTGCGAGGTGCTGGGGCTGGACTGGACGGTCAACCTGGGCCAGGCGCGCGCGCGCGTCGGCGGCCAGCCCGGTGGCCCCGGCAAGGCCTTGCAAGGCAATATCGACCCGAACGTGCTGTTTGCGCCGCCCGAGCAGATCCGCGCCGAGGTCGGCAAGGTGCTCGAGAGTTTTGGCAAGCCGCACACCGACCGCAATACCACGGGCCCCACCCATATCTTCAACCTGGGCCATGGCATCAGCCAGTACACGCCGCCCGAGCATGTGGCCGCGCTGGTCGAGGCCGTGCACACGATCTCGCGCCAGCTGCGCGCCTGAGCCGCGTGCCGCCGACAGCGGCTGCGCACCGCCGTCAAGCAGGCAGACGTTCGGGCAGCGCACTTATGCACAAAAGTTGTGCTGCGGGGTCGCCAACGGCGTCGGCCGCAATGCTTATGGTGAAGAGCCAATGGACGCGCTAAGTCATTGATTTATATGGGCTTTGCACCTTGCCTTTTTTTGCAGGCAGTTCAGCCAAAGCCTTATTTCATGCGGCCCCGGCGCGACTCAAGGCAGGCTATCAACAAAGTTATCCACAGAAATTTTGAATCGGCCATAAAGCGCTTTGAAATCAATAACTTAACTCGCGCTTCCCAACTCCGCCTGACAAAAGCAGCGCAAGCCCTTGCTTGTTGACGGTGCATGGCAGATGAGCAAGGTTGCGGCCTCGCAGCGTGCCCGGCGTCCAGAGCGGCGACAAACCGGGTTTGTCAAGCCCGGAATACGCTTACCACAGCTCACTTATGCACAAAATTCGCGGTGCGGCGGCGCAGATATCCCAGCCCCGGGTTTCCTTGCTATAAATCCCATAGCTACGCTAAGTCATTGATTTATATGGAATTTACATATTGCTACTTTTGCAGGCAAACTAGCCAAAGCCTTGATTCATGCGGCTTCCGAGGGGCTGGGGGCGAACTATCAACAAAGTTATCCACAGAAACACTGAATCTTTCACAAAACACTTTGAAATCAAATGCTTAGGTCGCATTTCGCAAGTTCACTTCACAAACGCAGCTCAAGTCGAAACGATTCATGACGCACAGCGTATCGGTGCTTGTCCAGACCCCGGCGCACAGCGCGTTGGCCGGGCCGCTGAGCTATCGCAGTGGGTCCCCGCTCGCACCCGGCAGCTTGGTACGCGTGCCGCTGGGCTCGCGCGAAACCTTGGGCCTGGTCTGGGACAGCGAGGAAGCGGCGGTGCCCGAGCCGCTGCAACGGCAGACCCGCCCGATCACCGCCTTGCTCGATGGCTTGGCGCCCCTGAGCCCGGCCTGGCGGCAGCTGGTCGAGTTTGCCGCCCGCTATTACCAGCGCGCCCTGGGCGAGGTCGCGCTGGCCGCGCTGCCGCCGCAGCTGCGCGACCTGAACGCCACGCAGCTGGCGCGCCGGCTCCAGCGCGCCGGCGCCCCCGCGCCGGAAAGCTCCGGCATCGCTATCAATTCAATAGCGCCCAGCGACGAACAGGCAAGGGCCATAGGCCAATTTGATTCGCAAGCCGGGCCGTTTCTGCTGTTTGGCGCCACCGGCAGCGGCAAGACCGAGGTCTACCTGCGCTGCGTGCAGGACTTGCTGGCACGCGAGCCGCAGGCCCAAGCCCTGGTGATGGTGCCGGAGATCAACCTCACGCCCCAGCTCGAAGCGCGTTTTGTGCAGCGCTTTGGCGAACAGGCCGTGGTCTCGCTGCACAGCGGCATGACGAATCCGCAGCGCCTCAAGAGCTGGCTGGCGGCCCACAGCGGCGCGGCGCGCATCGTGCTGGGCACGCGCATGGCGGTGTTCGCATCGATGCCCCGGCTCAGGCTGATCGTGGTCGATGAGGAGCACGACCCGAGCTACAAGCAGCAAGAGGGCGCCCGTTACTCGGCCCGCGATCTGGCCGTCTACCGCGGCCGGCTGGAGCACGCGAAGGTCATGCTGGGCTCGGCCACGCCTTCGCTGGAGAGCTGGCATCACAGCCGGGCAGCGGGCGACGGCGGGCGCTATGTCCGGCTGGCCATGCCCAGCCGCGTAGGCGCGGGCGCGCTGCCGCGCGTGCGGCTGGTCGACATGAACCAGCAGCCGGAAAACACCGTGTTCTCGCCGCCGCTGATCGAGGCCATTACCGAGCGCGTCGCGCGCGGCGAGCAGGCCATGGTGTTCCTGAACCGGCGCGGCTACGCCCCGGTGCTGCACTGCGCCGACTGCGGCTGGAAAAGCGAATGCCCGCATTGCAGCGCCTACCGCGTGTTCCACAAGATCGACCGCACGCTGCGCTGCCACCACTGCGGCTTCACGCAGCGCGTGCCGCACGCCTGCCCCGGCTGCGGCAATCTGGACATTGCGCCTCTGGGCCGCGGCACGGAGCGGCTCGAAGAACAGCTGGCCGAACTGCTGGCCGAGGTCCGGCGGCCCGACGGCGAGCCGCTGCGCATCGCGCGCATCGACGCCGACACGACGCGGCTCAAGGGCGCGCTCGAATCCCAGCTGGCCCAGGTCCATGCCGGCGCGGTCGATGTGCTGGTCGGCACGCAGATGATTGCCAAGGGCCATGACTTTCGCCGCATCACCCTGGTGGCGGCGGTCAACCCCGACGGCGCGCTGTTCTCCAGCGACTTCCGTGCGCCCGAGCGCCTGTTTTCGCTGCTGATGCAGGCCGCCGGCCGGGCCGGGCGCGAGGCCGCCCAGAGCGCGGCCAGCGAGATGTGGCTGCAGACCTTCCACCCGACCCACCCGCTGTTTGCCGCGCTGCGCCGGCACGACTACCCGGCCTTTGCCGCGCAGCAGCTCAAGGAGCGCGAGCGCGCCGCCATGCCGCCGTTCAGCTTTCAGGCCCTGGTGCGGGCCGAGGCGCGCAGCCAGGAGGCGGCGCAGGCCTTTCTGAATGCCGCGAGCGCAGCCGCCACCGGCCTGCCTGGGGCCGAGCAGGTCACGCTGTACTCGGCCGTGCCGATGACAATCCAGCGCATCGCCAACATCGAACGGGCCCAGATGCTGGTGGAGAGCCCGTCGCGCGCTGCGCTGCAGCGCTTCCTCACAGCCTGGCACGCGGTGCTGCACGCCAGCCGCGCCCAGCCCGAGGCCAAGGGCCTGATTCGCTGGGCGGTCGACGTGGACC
>JBOHHM010000212.1:0-6456 GCA_050725495.1 Burkholderiaceae bacterium
GGCGCTCAGGACGAGGGGCTGAACAGGTCGACCCGGTCGGTGATCAGGCCGTCGATGCCCAGCGCTTTCAGGCGTTCGGCCTCGGCTTCGTTGTTGACCGTGTAGGCCAGGGCGCGCAGGCCGGCACTGCGCACCCGGGCCAGCGTGGCCCGGTCCCACAGCGGGTGGTGACAGACGACGGCGACGCAGTCCAGCGTGATCGCGGTCTCCAGCCAACCGGTCCACGGGCTGTGGAGCAGCAGGCTGCGCGGCAGCTGCGGCTGCGCGGCCTGCGCGCCAGCCAGCGCCTGGGGGCGAAACGAGCTCAGCAAGGGCAGCACCGCCTGGCCCTGCCACAGCCGGGCCACGTGGTCGGCCACGACCCGGCCGGTGTGCTCTTCCACGCCCGGCGTGGGCTTGATCTCGATGTTCAAGAAGTAGCCGTTGCGCAGGCAAAAGCGCGCAATGCCTTGCAACGAGGGCAGCGGCTCGCCGGCGAAGCCCCGCGAATGCCAGGCGCCGGCGTCGAGCTGCGCGAGGTCATGCCATGGCTGCTGGCCGGCCACGCCGCTGCCGTCGGTGGTGCGCTCCAGCCTGTCGTCGTGCAGCAGAAAAGGCACGTCGTCGCGGGAGAGCTTCACATCGCACTCGAACATGCGGTAGCCGTGCTGTGCGCCGAGCCGCAAGGCCGCCAGCGTGTTCTCCGGTGCCAGGCGGCCCGCGCCGCGGTGCGCGATCCAACGTGGATAGGGCCAGATGCTCATTCAGATTCGTCGGCCCGTGACCGCGTCAAACCGGTGCAGCCGGTCTTCGCGCGGTCTGACGCGGATCACGGCATCCATCGCTGGCGCCGCTTCGTGCTCGTCGGTGCGCACGATGATCTGCTCCTCACCCAGGCGGCCGTAGACCAGCCGCTCGGCGCCCAGCAGTTCCACGGTCTCCACCCGGACCTCCCAGCCTTGTGGCGCGATGTCCAGGTGCTCGGGCCGGATGCCCGTGATGGTGCCCGGCCTGCCGCCCGGCGCGTGGTGCAGCAGGTTCATCGGCGGCGAGCCGATGAAGCTGGCGACAAAGGTGGTGGCGGGGCGGCTGTAGACCTCTTCGGGCGTTCCGAACTGCTCCATCACGCCGGCGTTCATCACGATCATGCGCTGCGCCAGCGTCATGGCCTCGACCTGGTCGTGCGTGACGAACAGCGAGGTGATGCCGAGTTCGCGGTGCAGCTTCTGGATCTCCAGCCGGGTCTGGGCCCGCAGCTTGGCGTCCAGATTCGACAGCGGCTCGTCGAACAGAAAGACCTGGGGCTGGCGCACGATGGCGCGGCCCATGGCCACGCGCTGGCGCTGGCCGCCCGAGAGCTGGCGCGGCTTGCGTTCCAGCAGGTGGCCGAGCTCCAGAATTTTCGCCGCCTTGTCCACGCGCAGCTCGATCTCGTCGATCGGCACCTTCTTGATCTTGAGGCCATAGGCCATGTTGTCGAACACGCTCATGTGCGGGTACAGCGCGTAGTTCTGGAACACCATCGCGATGTCGCGTTCGGCCGGCTCCAGCTTGTTGACCACACGGAGGCCGATGGAGATCTCGCCGCCGGAGATTTCCTCCAGGCCGGCGACCATGCGCAGCAGCGTGGACTTGCCGCAGCCCGAGGGTCCGACGATCACGATGAACTCGCCGTCGCTGATCTCGGCATTGACGCCGTGGATGACCTGGTTGGCCTTGGGGCCGAGGCCGTAGCGCTTGATGACGTTGTTGAGTTTGATTGAAGCCATGGGGAGGTTGAGCGTTGGGCGTTGAGCGGGTTGTCGCGCTGAACGCCGAACGCTCAACGCTGAACCACGGTGTCATTTTTCCGTGTCCACCAGGCCCTTGACGAACCACTTCTGCATCAGCATCACCACGATCGCGGGAGGCAGCATGGCGAGGATCGCGGTGGCCATGACGACGTTCCATTCGACGTAGACCTCGCCGAAGATGGCGCGCTTGATGCCCAGCACCACCGGATACATGTCTTCGTGCGTCGTGACCAGAAGCGGCCACAGGTACTGGTTCCAGCCGTAGATGAACTGAATGACGAACAGCGCCGCAATCGAGGTTTTGGAAAGCGGCAGCAACACGTCGTGAAAGAAGCGCATGGGCCCGGCGCCGTCGATGCGCGCAGCCTCCACCAGTTCGTCGGGCACCGTGAGGAAGAATTGGCGGAACAGGAAGGTGGCGGTGGCCGAGGCGATCAGCGGCACGGTCAGGCCCGCATAGGTGTTGAGCATGTTGAGGTTGGAAACCACCTCGTAGGTCGGGCTGATGCGCACCTCCACCGGCAGCATCAGCGTGACGAAGATCATCCAGAACACCAGGTTCTTGAGCGCAAAGCGGAAGTAGACGATGGCAAAGGCCGACAGCAGGGAAATCGCGATCTTGCCCACGGCAATGCAGACCGCGCTGACCAGGCTGACCCACAGCATGGGCGCCACCGGCGCTATCGTTGAGCCGCCGCTGGTCTTGCCGCCGAACAGGGCGAGCTTGTAGCTCTCCATGAAGTTGCTGCCCGGCAGCAGCGAGATCGGGTTGCTGGTGGTGATTTGTTCGGCTGTCTGGGTGGACCCGATGACGGTGATGTACACGGGAAAGATGACCAGCAATACGCCGAGGATCAGGATCAGGTGCGAGAAAAAGGTCAGGACCGGGCGACGTTCAATCATGGTTCATCAGTTGAGGACAGGGCTTGCACCTGCGGTGCGGCGGTCTGTCCCGCAAGGTTCAAGTCAGTTGGGGACAGAGCTGCGCCCTGCGGGCTACGGTCTGTCCCGCAAGATTTCAATATTGCACCTTCTTCTCGACAAAGCGGAACTGGATCACGGTGAGCAGGATCACGATGGTCATCAGCACCACCGACTGCGCGGCCGAGCCGCCCATGTCCTGCGCCTTGAAGCCGTCGTAGTAGACCTTGTACACCAGGATCGCGGTGTCCTTGCCCGGGCCGCCGTGGGTGGCCGCGTCCACGATGGCGAAGGTGTCGAAGAACGCGTAGATGATGTTGATGACCAGCAGGAAAAAGGTCGTGGGCGAGAGCAGCGGGAACACGATGCTCCAGAAGCGCCGCCAGGGCGAGGCGCCGTCCATCGTGGCGGCCTCGATCAGCGAAGGCGGAATCGACTGCAAGCCGGCCAGGAAGAACAGGAAGTTGTAGGAAATCTGCTTCCACACGGCCGCCATCACGATCAGCGTCATCGCGTGATTGGCGTTGAGCAGGTGGTCCCATGGCAGGCCCAGGTGCTTCAGTGCGTAGGCCACCACGCCGTAGGGCGAGGCAAACATCATCAGCCACAGCACGCCGGCCACCACCGGGGCCACGGCGTAGGGCCAGATCAGCAGGGTCTTGTAGACGGCGGCGCCGCGCACCACGCGGTTGGCCATCACGGCCAGCAGCAAGGCGATGCTCAGGCCCAGCATGGCGACCAGGATGGAGAAGACGGCCGTGGTCTTGAACGAGGCCAGGTAGCTCGGGTCGGCCAACAGGCGGGAGAAGTTCTCCAGCCCGACAAATTCCGGCGCCGAAGTACCAAACGCATCCTGCTGCAGCATGCTCTGGCGCAGCGCCTGACCGGCTGGCCAGAAAAAGAAGACGAGGATGACCGCCATCTGCGGCGCGATCAGCAGCCAGGGCAGCCAGGACGATTTGAACAGGAGGCGTTTTTCCATGAAGAAGAGGTTGAGTGTTCAGCGTTGAGCGTTGAGCGGGGTTTGAGCACGCTCAACACCGCACGCTGAACGCTGAACCAAGTTCAGCCCTTGTTCGCCTTCTGGAAGCGCTCCAGCTTGAGAGCCTGGACGGGAAGGACAAAAGCAGCAGCGAGTGCTGCCGCGCTGAGGTGCAGTTTCATATGTTCTCCAGAACTATGGAAGGCTTCAGGCTACGAAAAACATGTGACAGCCTGATTTGATCCGGCCCTGCCAGGGGCCACAAGCGGGGTTTTTACGGTGTTTCCCTGTCGGTGGAGGGTGAATGCTGCGCTGCGGTAACATTCGTTTTCAGCCGGGTAGTCCTGTTCTGGCTGACACCACAGAAGCCGATGAACGCCCCTACAACGCTCAATCAATTGATGGCCGCGGCCGAAGATGTCCCGCGGTTGCGCGAAATTCCCTACAACTACACCTCGTTCTCCGACCGCGAGATCGTGATCCGGCTGCTCGGCTCGCGCGCCTGGGAGGTGCTCAACACCCTGCGCCAGGAACGGCGCACGGGCCGCTCGGCCCGCATGCTGTACGAGGTGCTGGGCGACATCTGGGTGGTGCAGCGCAACCCCTACCTGCAGGACGATCTGCTGGACAATCCCAAGCGCCGCAAGCTGCTGGTGGAAGCCCTGCGGCACCGGCTCGGCGAGGTCGAAAAACGCCGCACGCCCGAGCTCGACCGCGAGCGCGACGCCATCGTGGGCGAATTGCTGGACGCTGCGGTTCAGGCCGTGCGCTCGTTCGATGCCGCGTTCCAGGAAATTGCCGATCTGCGCCGCCAGACTCAGCGCAGCCTGCGCAAGCTCACAGCCAAGGACAACATCAAGTTCGACGGCCTCTCCCGCGTCTCGCATGTGACCGACGCGACCGACTGGCGCGTCGAATACCCGTTCGTGGTGCTGACGCCCGACACCGAGGCCGAAATGGCGGGGCTGGTCCAGGGCTGCATCGAACTGGGCCTGACCATCATTCCGCGCGGCGGCGGCACCGGCTACACCGGTGGCGCGATTCCGCTGACCTGGAAGAGCGCGGTCATCAACACCGAAAAGCTCGAGGCCATGACCGAGGTCGAAATGGTGTCGCTGCCCGGTCTGGAGCGGCCGGTGGCCACGGTCTGGACCGAAGCCGGCGTGGTCACGCAGCGCGTGGCCGACGCGGCCGAGCGTGGCGGCTTTGTGTTTGCGGTCGATCCGACCTCGGCCGATGCCTCGTGCATCGGCGGCAACATCGCGATGAATGCCGGCGGCAAGAAGGCCGTGCTCTGGGGCACGGCGCTGGACAACCTGGCGTCCTGGCGCATGGTCACGCCGCAGGCCCAGTGGCTGGAAGTCACGCGGTTGAACCACAACCTGGGCAAGATCCACGATGCCGAAGTCGCGAGCTTCGAGCTCAAGTACTTCGAGGCCGACGGCAAGACCCCGGTGCGCACCGAGCGGCTCGACATCCCGGGCAAGACCTTCCGCAAAGAGGGCCTGGGCAAGGACGTGACCGACAAGTTCTTGAGCGGCCTGCCGGGCATCCAGAAAGAGGGCTGCGACGGCCTGGTCACCAGCGCCCGCTGGATCGTGCACCGCATGCCCGAGCACACGCGCACCGTGTGCCTGGAGTTCTTCGGCAATGCCAGGGATGCCGTGCCCAGCATCGTCGAAATCAAGGACTTCATGTTTGCTGAAGCAGCGCGCACCGGGACGCTGCTGGCCGGCCTGGAGCACCTGGATGACCGCTACCTCAAGGCCGTGGGCTACGCCACCAAGTCCAAGCGTGGCGGCTTGCCCAAGATGGTGCTGATCGGTGACATCGCCGGCGACGATGCCGACGCCGTGGCGCGCGCCACCTCGGAAGTGGTGCGCATCGCCAATTCGCGCAGCGGCGAGGGTTTCATCGCCATCAGCCCCGAAGCGCGCAAGAAATTCTGGCTGGACCGCAAGCGCACGGCGGCGATTTCCCGCCACACCAACGCCTTCAAGATCAACGAAGACGTGGTGATTCCGCTGCCGCGCATGGCCGAGTACACCGACGGCATCGAGCGCATCAACATCGAACTTTCCCTGCGCAACAAGCTCAGGCTGTGCGACGAGCTCGAGGCTTTCTTCATCCGGGGCAATCTGCCGCTGGGCAAGCAGGACGACGCCAGCGCAATCCCGTCGGCCGAGCTGCTGGAAGACCGCGTCGCCCAGGCCGTGGCGCTGATTGGCGAGGTGCGCACCCTCTGGCAGGGCTGGCTGCAGGATGTGGATGCGCTGTTCGCGCAGCTGCAGGATCATTCGCTGCGCGCCAGCTGGAAGATCCAGATCCGTGCCGTGCTGCAGGGCATTTTTGCGGGCGATGCGTTCAAGCCCATTCTGGAGGAATGCAACGCCATCCACCAGCGCGTGCTCAAGGGCCGCGTCTGGGTCGCGCTGCACATGCACGCCGGCGACGGCAACGTGCACACCAACATCCCCGTCAACAGCGACGACTACGAGATGCTGCAAACCGCGCATGAGGCCGTCAAGCGCATCATGACGCTGGCGCGCTCGCTGGACGGCGTGATCTCGGGCGAGCACGGCATCGGCATCACCAAGCTGGAATTCCTGACCGACGAGGAACTGCGCCCGTTCACCGAATACAAGCAGCGGGTCGATCCCGAAGGGCGCTTCAACAAGGGCAAATTGCTGCGCGCCGCTGGAACCGTCTCACAGACTGCCTCCCCCGCTGGGGGAGGGCAGGGGAGGGGGCAGGCACGTCCAGAAGCCCCCACCCTAACCC
>JBOHHM010000213.1:0-6553 GCA_050725495.1 Burkholderiaceae bacterium
GTGCTGCCATGCTCCGGCGTCATCAGCGCTGCGCCTTCACCCCGGCCAGATCCACCAGGCGCTTCCATTTGTCGAACTCCTTGGGCACTGAGACCTTCAACTCGGCGGGGCCCTGGATCGCGACGTCGAGGCCCTGGGCCTTGCACAACTCCTTGAACTCGGGCATGGCTGCCGCCGCCGTCATGGCGGCGCCGATGGCCTCCACGACGGGCGCGGGCGTACCAGCGCGTACCAGCGCGAGGATGGGCGTGACGAAGTCGTAGCCCTTGAGGCCCGATTCATCGAGCGTGGGCACCTGGGGCAGCGACGCCGACCGCTTGAGGCTGGTAGCGGCCAGGATTCGGATCTTGCCCGCCTGCAGCAGCGGGAGCGTCACGCCCGTGCCGTTGAAGCCCACCTGGGCCTGGCCCGAAGCCACCTCCAGCGCCGCCTGCGAGGCCGACTTGTACGGCACGTGCAGCATCTGGATACCGGCCTGCATGCTCATCATCACCGCGGCCAGATGCGACGAGGTGCCCGCCCCTGGCGACGAGTAGCTCACGCTGTTGGGCGTCTTCTTCGAAGCGTCGATCACGTCCTGCACGGTCTTGAACGGCGAGTCCGCCGGCACGAACATCACGATGGGCGCCTGCGCGAACGACACCACGGGCGTGAAGTCGGCCTTCGCGTTGAAGACGAGCTTTTCGTACAGCGCCGGAAAGCTGAAGTGCGCGCCGGTTGTGAACAGAATGTTGTAGCCGTCGGGGGCCGTCTTCGCAACGTAGTCGGTGCCCAGGACTCCGCCCGCGCCAGCCTTGTTCTCGACGAAGACCGGCACGCTCCACTTCTTGCCCATCTGCTTGGTGATGAAGCGGGCCGTGATGTCGGTGCCGGTGCCCGGCGCGTTGCTGACGATGGCGCGCACGGGCTGGCTGGGGTAAGTGCTGGCTTTTGCCGCGAAGGGCAGTGCCGTGCTGGCCACGACCGTGGTGAAAGAACGGCGGGTAATCATCTTTGTTTGTCTCCAGTGAATAGGAAGCTGTACGCCGACTCCGAAGCGAGCGGCCAGGCTGGTGGGCAATGATCCGTGCTGACCCGCCCACCAGCAATGTGCCGTGCAGCAGCGTTCCGTACTTCGGGCCGTCAGACGATGGTTCGGCGCGAGGTCAACCCGCCATCCACCGTGAAGATCGCGCCACTGGTGTAGCGCGACCGGTCGGACGCCAGGTAGACGAACAGATCCGCCACCTCCTGCACGGTGGCGGGCCTGCCCAGCGGCATCCTGGCGGCCAGATCGCCGCCCTGCGCATCGCCCTGCCCAGCCCTCTGCCGCAGGATCTTGCGGATGCGCTCGGTATCGACGGGGCCCGGATTGACGCCCTGCACGCGGATGCCGTCCTGCAGGCTGCGCCCGCCCAGGGCGCGCGTGAACGCCATCAGCGCGGCGTTGCCCGTGGTGCCGGCGATGTAGTCGAAGTCGAAGTTCTCGCCGCCGTTGCCGATGTTGTTCAGGATCACGCCCCCACCGCTCGCCTTCGCACGCTCCCGCATGCGCGCATACATGAGGCGCGTGAGGTTGATGTAGCCGAAGACCTTCAGCTCCCAGCCTTGCCGCCAGGCGGACTCATCCACGTCCCACAGCGAGCCGCCCGGAATGGCACCCGCGTTGTTCACCAGAACATCCGCATCGCCCGCGAACGCCGCGACCTCCTCGATCGCGCCCGGACGGGCCATGTCCAGGGGCAAGGCCTTGGGCCGCGCGCCATGGCGCTGGCGCACGTCCTGCGCCACGCGCTCCAGATCCTGGGCCGAGCGGGCCGTCAGAAACAATTCGCACCCTTCGGCGGCAAAGGCATGGGCCAGCCCTTCGCCAATGCCCCGCGAAGCCCCGGTAATGAGCACCTTGCGCCCTGTCAGTCCCAGATCCATGTCAACCCCTCACAGGCCCAGATATGCCTTCTTGATGTCCGGGTCGTGCAGGAACACGTCCGACGGACCATGCTTGACGACAGCGCCCGACTCCAGCACATAGGCGTAGTGGCTCACCCGCAGCGCGACTTCCGCGTTCTGCTCCACGAGCAGCACCGTGACGCCCTGTTGGTTGATGTCGCGCACCACCGAGCTGATGACGTTCACGAGCGCGGGCGCCAGGCCGATGGTGGGCTCGTCCAGCAGCAGCACCGACGGCGCGCCCATGAGCGCGCGCGCGACGGCCACCATCTGCTGCTGTCCGCCGCTCAGCGAATTGGCGGCGCTCGGCAATTTGGCCTTCAGGTCGGGGAAGTAGTTCAGGCAGGTGTCGAGCAGCTTGGCGCGCCGCTTCGCATCGTCGATGCGGTAGGCCCCCATCTCCAGGTTCTCCAGCACCGTCATGCTGCCGAACAGACGTCGCCCCTCGGGCACCAGGGCGATGCCATGGCCCAGGATGACGTTGGGCGCGCGGTTGGTGAGCGGCTTGCCGCCATACGTCACCTCACCCGAGCGCGCCTTCACCAGGCCGGTGATGGCCTTGATTAGCGTGGACTTGCCCGCGCCGTTCGCACCGATGAGGCTGACGATGGTGCCGCCCCGCACCTCCAGACTCACGTCGGTGATGGAGGGCACCGATCCGTAGTGAACCGCCAGATTACGCACGCGCAGCGTGTGGTCAGATGTCATGAGCCTCCCCCAGGTAGGCTTTGAGAACCTCGTCGCTGGCCTTGACCTCATCGGGGGTGCCGGTGAAGATGATCCCGCCGTGGTGCAGGACGTAGATGCGGTCGCATATGTTCATGACGGCGCGCATGTTGTGCTCCACCAGCAGGATTGACATGGCGTACTCGGCCTTGAGCCGGCGATAGACCTTCAACGTCTCGGCCACCTCGGTCTGGTTCAGGCCTGTAAGCGGCTCGTCAAAGCATATCAGTGAGGGCCGCGCTGCAAACGCGATGGCCATACTAAGCAGGCGCTGCGAGCCGTGCGGCAGATTTCTGGCGACGTTGTTCCGGTAATCGCTCAAGCCAAACAGGGTGATGGCTTCTTGAATGACCTTATCCTGCTCCGCATGGCTCACGCGCCCGTTGCGCACGCCGCCCAAGCATCCGATCAACACATTGTCATGCACCGTCATCGAAGGCAGGTAGCTGCCGTGCTGGAACGTGCGCACCAGGCCCTGCTTGCTGATGCGCTCGGGGCTCGCGCCGGACATGTCGGCGCCCCCCAGGGTCAAGGTGCCCGTGGTTGGCGGAAGAAAGCCGCTCAGCAGGTTGAACGTAGTGCTTTTGCCCGCGCCGTTGGGTCCGATGAGACCAACGATTTCACCCTTGTCGATCTGGATGTTGACGCCAGATACCGCAAGCAGCCCCTTGAACTGCTTGGACAGGTTCTGGCCGTACAGGAGAACGTTGCTGTCCGACATGCTCAACGCCCCCCTTCACGCTTGAACAAGCCCATCAGCCCCTTGGGCATGAATAGCACCGACAGAACGATGGCCAGGCCATAGAGGATGTGCTCGTTGCCCCCCAGTTTCTGCGCGTAGCTCGCGATGCTGACCAGCAGCACCGCGCCAACAATAGGTCCCAAGGGGCTGTCCTCGCCGCCGACCTTGAGGTAGGCAAGCGCGAAGGTCGAGAGCATGAAGCCGAAATCCAGCGGGCTGATGACGTTGTTGGCAAAGGCATGGAGAGACCCTGCCAGCCCCGCCATCGCAGATGCGATGGAGAAGCAGACGACCTTGGTGAAGAACACCCGGTTGCCCACGCTCTTCACGACGTTTTCGTTGTCGCGGATGGCGACGAATATCTTGCCGATATTGGATCGCTCGATGAACAGCATGCCCACGATGAGCGCAAAGCACAGCACCGTGACGAAATATTGGTAATGCTGGTCCAGCCAGGCAGGCGGAAAAATGCCGACCAGGCCCGAGTTGCCGCCCAGCATCTCCGTGCGGGTATAGAAAATCCGCAAGGCCTCCGTGAACGCAAAGCCGATCAGCAGGAAGTACGGCCCCTTGACCTTGAGCGTGATGCAGCCGAACACGCTGCTGACCAACAGCGTCAGCAGCGCGCTCGCCAGCAGTGTCACCGCGAACGGCAGTTCCGTGGTGTTGACGATGTAGCCCGTGCAATACGCGCCCATGCCGAAGAAGGCGGCGGAGGCGAAGTTCAGTTCGCCGATCAGCAGCACGAAACGCAGGCTGGTGGCCATCACGGCCGCAATGCTGATCCAGACCACCATGTTGCCAACATAGCCACTGCCGAAAAAAACGCAGCCCAGCAGGATGAAGGCGGTGATCAATATGCCGGGCAAATCTTTGTTCTTAGTCATTTCCAAAAATCCCCTTAGGCTTGACCAGAAGCACGACCATCACGATCACAAAAATCGCCAGATTCGCCATCGAGGGGTCGAAATAGAAGCCGATGAACGACTCCAGCAGGCCAATCACGATGCTGCCCACGATAGCGCCCCCTATGCTGCCCATTCCCCCCACCACGACGGCGATGAAGCCCTTGACGAGATATGAGTCACCCAACTTAGGCGTCACCGCAGCCACGGGTGCGATCAGCATGCCTGCCACGGCGGCAACGCCGGTCGCCATCAGAAAGCCGTACAGGGCGATCTGCCGGTAGGCGATGCCTTGCAGCATGGCGGCCTCGTGGTCGATGGAGACGGCGCGCAGCGCCTTGCCGAACTTCGTCTTGTTCAGCAGCGTGATGATCGCCACCGTCAGCAGCGCGGCGAAGACCACCAGCACCAGCCGCTGGCTCGACACGTTCAACCCGAGAATCTCCACGTTGCCTTCCATCAGTGCCGGCACGGACCGCACCGCGCCGCCGAACACCTCCAGCATGAGGCCCTCGAACAGCAGCACCAAGCCCGCGGAGAGGATGAACGAGCCGATCATGTCGCGCTCCAGCCGCTTGAACCCGAACTGGTAGATCACCACCCCGAACACCAGGCAGGCCGCGAGCCCCGCCAGAGCGGCCAGCAGATAGGCCGCGTAGCCGTGACCCAGGCGCGGCGCCAGCCCGTTCAGCACCAGCGACAGCACCAGGGCCCCGAAGGTGAAGAACTGCCCGTGCGCGAAATTCACCACCTTCAGCACGCCGAAAATGAGGGTCAGCCCGAGCGAGAAGAGGATGTACACGGCACTGATCTGCAGCGCCGTGAACAGCAGTTGGAAGATGTCTTGCATTGCGCTGTGCACCAGGATTCGTCACCGGCTCCTGCGCCACCTTTCACTTCTGCACCCGACCCACCTCTTGCAGCGAGGTGCCCGTGAGCTTGGTGATGATCACCGGCAGGCGCATCTGCTGGTCGCTGCCATAGACGGCCTTGCCGCCAAAGCCCGTCTCGCCGTAGAAGGACTTGAACTTGACCGCCGGCATGGCCTTGGCGACTTCGGCGGGGTCGATGCTCTGGACCTGCTCCATCGCCGCCTTGATCGCCCAGACTGCGTCGTAGAAGCCGATCTGGATGACGTTGACGCTCTCGCCTGTGGCCTTCTTCACGCCTTCGTTGAGCTCCTTCTGGTGCGCGTTCATGCCATCCACGCTGATGGCCGCACCCAGGTAGGCGCCTTCGACCGCGTCCTTGCCCGTGGCCAGCAGCCCGTCCGCCCCGGTGCCCACCTCGACCACCTTGACGCCGTTCCAGCCCATGGCCTTCAGTTCCTTGAAGATCAGGCCCGCATCGGCCGGCGGGGTGGAGGCCAAGTCCACCAGATCGGGTTTGAGCGAGTTCAGCTTGGCGGCCACGGGCTGGAACTCGGTGGTGCCGCGCTCGTACCAGTCGCTGACCAGCACCTTCACGCCGTTTTTCTCCCACGCGGCTTTGGCGACCTTTTCGGTTTCCTGGCCCGTCGCGTCGTTGGGGTTGAGGATGGCCACCGTCTTGACGTTGGGGTGCAGCTTCTTGACGTACGAAATCATCGGCTCCGAAATCTCGCTGGGCGAATTCATCTGCGAGAACGTCAGCGGGAACTTCGGACCCTTCATGCTGTTGCCCCAGGCGGCGGTAAACAGCAGCACGTTCTTGCGCTCGGTGAGCGACTGCAGCGCGCGCGCGGGCGCCACACCGATGCTGCCGGCCACGAACTTCACCTCGTCGCGGGTGACCAGCGCCTGCGCCACCTTGGCGCCCTCGGCCGCGTTGTACTTGTTGTCGTAGCTCACGCATTCCAATTGGTAGGCCTTGCCCTTGACTTTGACGCCGCCCTGGGCGTTGACCTCTTGCGCGGCCTTGCCGCACATCCATTCGGAGCCTTTGCCCCAGTTCGCACCCGAGCCCGACAGGGGAATGGAGAGCCCCAGCTTGATCGTCTGGGCCGCGCACAGATTCGCCGCGACTAGCATCGACGCTACGCAGCCAGCCTTGACCATTGCCGACAGATGAAACGTGTTTCGCATGATGTCTCCTTCAGATAGCGGGGTTGGCAGGTTGGCATGGGCTGCGTCGCTCATGCCCCGAACGCATTGGACGAGCCAAGGCGGGTGCGGGTCAACACGCGCGCCCCATGTGTTCCGTACATCGGCAGCCTTGGTCGCGACGGGTGTGCAAGCACTTCGCCCATGCCGTGGCCGCACACTGGATTTCA
>JBOHHM010000214.1:0-8277 GCA_050725495.1 Burkholderiaceae bacterium
GCTATTAAAACAGTAGCAAATGATGAGTGATTCAGACTTCATGCAACTCGCGCTGGCGCAGGCGCGCGAGGCCATGGCTGCAGGCGAAGTGCCAGTGGGTGCCCTGGTCGTCAAGGACGGCGAAGTCATCGCCACGGGCCGCAATGCGCCGATCGACGGCAACGACCCGACAGCTCACGCCGAGATCGTGGCCTTGCGGGCGGCCGCGCAGGCGCTGGGCAACTACCGGCTCGACGGCTGCGAACTGTTTGTCACGTTGGAGCCCTGCGCCATGTGCAGCGGGGCCATGCTGCATGCGCGCCTCAAGCGCCTGGTGTTCGGCGCGGCAGATCCAAAGACCGGAGCGGCGGGTTCGGTGCTCGACCTGTTCGCCCTTGACCGGATCAACCACCAGACGCAAGTGCAGGGCGGGGTGCTGGCGGACGAGTCGGCTGCATTGCTCAAGGATTTTTTTCGGCGAAAACGCAATGAGGCCCGAATGAACGGGCAGCCGCTGCGCGAGGACGCGCTGCGTACACCCCAGTCGCGATTTGCCGCTCTGCCTGGTTATCCCTGGGACCCCCGCTACGTGAACGACTTGCCTGCGTTGGCCGGCCTGCGCATGCATTACCTCGACGAGGGGCCGGAGGACGCGCCGCTGACCTACCTCTGCCTGCACGGCAACCCGGCCTGGAGCTACCTGTACCGCAAGATGATTCCCGTGTTCACGACGGCCGGACACCGGGTCGTGGCGCCTGACCTGATCGGCTTTGGCAAGAGCGACAAGCCCAAGCGGGAGGCGGCCCACAGTTTCAGCTGGCACCGGCAGGTGCTGCTGGAATTCATCGATCGGCTCGATCTGGACCGCATCGTGTTGGTGGTGCAGGACTGGGGCGGCCTGCTGGGCCTGACCCTGCCCCTGGCCACGCCGCAGCGCTACCGGGGCCTGCTGGTGATGAATACGGCGCTGGGAACCGGCGATGTGCCTCTGAGCCCCGGCTTTTTGGCCTGGCGCGAGATGTGCGCGAAAAACCCGGAGTTCGATGTGGCCCGGCTGTTCGCCCGTGGTGACCCGCAAATGAGCGCCGAGGAGTGCGCCGCCTACAGCGCGCCGTTTCCCGACAAGGGGCACCGCGCCGCCTTGCGCGCGTTCCCGCCCATGGTGCCCGAGTTCCCCGAGGCGGACGGTGCTGCCGTGTCCCGCCAAGCCCGCGAGTTCTGGCGCGAGCGCTGGAACGGCCAGACCCTGATGGCCATAGGCGCGCAAGACCCGGTGCTGGGCCCACCGGTGATGCAGGGCCTGCGGCAACTGATTCGCGGTTGCCCGGAACCGCTGGTGATAGCGCAGGCCGGGCATTTTGTGCAGGAGCACGGCGAACAGGTGGCCGAGAGCGCGGTGAGTTTTTTCCGCTGAACCGGGCAGTACGCGGATGCCGAACGACGGCGCAATGGGATACTTCGCCCATGAAAAAACATGTGTACATCTATTCGCCGTCGAGCGCCGTGCGCAACAAGGCTGCGTTTCGGCGCGGCGTGGCGCGCCTGAAGGCGCTGGGTCATGAGGTCGAGATCGACGAAGCTGCGCTGCACAGCCACATGCGCTTCGCCGGAGACGACGAAACCCGGCTGGCCGCGATTCACCGGGCGGCCGCCAGCGGTGCCGATGTGGCCCTGATTTCACGTGGCGGCTACGGCCTGACCCGCATCCTGCCTCTGATCAACTACAAGGCGGTGGCCAAAGCCATCGACAAGGGCACGGAGTTTGTGGGCTTGAGCGACTTCACGGCGTTCCAGTGCGCCTTGCTGGCCAAGACCGGGGCCGTCACCTGGGCCGGGCCGGCACTGGGCGAGGACTTCGGCGTCGAGGGAACGCCCGATGACATCATGGAGGCCTGCTTTGACGACCTGATCAGCGGCCAAGGGGAGGGCGCCGGCTGGCGCCTGCCCAGGGAGGCAGGCTTGGTTGCTCCCAATTTGATAGCAGGTGGCGCCCTGAAGGATGGGGTCAGCAACTCATGGGGCATCAGACAAGCGGTGTTGTGGGGCGGCAACCTGTCGGTCCTGGCCTCGCTGGCGGGAACGCCTTACCTGCCAGCCATCGAGCGCGGCATTCTGTTTCTGGAAGACATCCACGAACACCCCTACCGGATCGAGCGCATGCTCACGCAACTGCTGCACGCGGGGGTTCTCGCACGGCAAAAGGCGATTTTGCTGGGGCAGTTCACCAACTACACCCTGGTGCCCCACGACAAGGGCTACAAGCTGCAGACCGTGGTGACTTGGCTGCGCAGCCAGCTGAAGGTGCCGGTGCTGACCCAGCTGCCGTTCGGTCATGTGGCGACCAAGGTGCTGCTGCCGGTGGGGGCCTGCGTCAGCCTGGCGGTGGAAGACCGCGACGCCTTCGTGCTCTGGGGGCACCGCCACTGAGCGGGCTTCAGCCCATCAGCGGGCTGGGCCGTGAGCTCATGCCGCTCGGCAGCAGCCCCTGGAACAGGCTTGTGATGCTGTCGATTTTTTGGCGGGCCGCGGCCTCGCCCTGCAGGCTGGCCAGGGCGGCCATCAGGTCTCCGCGCAAATACCAGAGCGCCGTGATGTCAGCGGCAAAGCGCACCCGGCGCGAGACCTGGGGAAAACGCTCACTGCCAGTCGTTCCCAGGGCATCCAGCATGGCTTGCCGAATATCTTCGGTCCTATGGGCCATGACAGACTTCGATACGGGTGTCGAGTGGCTCAGCAGGCCGTAAAAACTGGTTCTAAAATTGAGTTTGATCCAACGCATGTTCTTGCTTCAACGACGTCTTTTCTGCAACCCAATATAGCTTTGGTTTGTGACACCTTAAGGCGAGATGAATCAAGGTGCAAGTGATGGATTCACTGACCGTCACCTAAAAACAACATGTAAATCAATAGCTTGTCAGTGAAACGTAAAGTGTTTGTCGATGGCGGCATCCGGTTGCGCACGAGTCCTGGTCCCGTTGTGATTGGCGACTCGACCGGCTCGTCAAGCCCATCGGGCTCGCTATCAATGCAAGAAATGCGGCCTATTTCATAATCAAAGCTTGCTCAGCTCGTCATACTCATGAAAACCTATCCATCGCACTACATCAATGGCCAGTGGGTGGCCGCCCGGTCCGTAGAAACATTTGCCGTGCACGACTCCAGCACGGAAGAGGTCATGGCCACGGTGCCAGCGGGAACGGCCGACGAGGCGGCCCAGGCGGTGCTGGCGGCGCGTGCGGCGTTTGAGTCCTGGTCGTCGCTGCCCGTCGAAACGCGCGCTGGTTACCTGGACAGGATCTCCGCGGGCCTGAAGGCGCGCATGGACGAGATCGCCACCGCGATCGCGCGCGAAGTCGGCATGCCGCTCAAGCTGGCGCGCGCGGTGCAGGTAGGCGGGCCGGTGTGGAACTGGGCCAATTTCGCCAAGGTGGCGCGCGCTTTTGAATGGGAGACGAAGGTAGGCAACTCGCTGGTGGTGCGCGAGCCCATCGGCGTGGTGGGCTGCATCACCCCCTGGAACTTCCCGCTCAACCAGATCACGCTCAAGGTTGCGCCAGCGCTTGCGGCCGGCTGCACCGTGGTACTCAAGCCCAGCGAGATCGCACCGGTGAACGCCATGATCCTGGCCGAGATCATTCACGAAGCGGGTTTGCCCCGCGGCGTGTTCAACCTGGTCAACGGCGCCGGCCCGGTGGTGGGCGAGGTGCTGGCCACACACCTGGAAGTCGACATGGTGAGCTTCACCGGCTCCACCCGCGCCGGCAAGCGGGTGGCTGAGCTCGCCGCGCAAACCGTCAAGCGGGTGGCGCTGGAGCTGGGCGGCAAGTCGGCCAGCGTGATCCTGCCAGACGCCGACCTGGAAGCCGCCGTCAAGGGCACGATTTCGGCCTGCCTGCTCAACAGCGGCCAGACCTGCTCGGCCCACACCCGCATGCTGGTGCCTGAGAGCCGTTACGAGGAGGTCAAGGCGCTGGCCCAGAGTGCGATTGCCAAATTCAGCGTGGGCCCCAGCCTGGAGGAAAGCAGCAAGCTGGGCCCGCTGGTCAGCGCCGCACAGCGCGACCGGGTGCTTGGCTTGATTGAGCAGGGTGTCAAGGAAGGCGCCGAAGTGATTGCTGGCGGTCCCGCCAAACCGGCGCTCGAAAAGGGCTACTTTGTGCAGCCGACCATACTGCGGGTCAAGCCCGCGGATACCTTGGCACGCGAGGAAATCTTCGGCCCGGTGCTGGTCGTGTTGACCTACCGGGATGAGGACGAGGCGGTGAAAATCGCCAACGACAGCATCTACGGTCTGGGCGGCGGGGTCTGGAGCACCGATGCGGCTCGAGCGATCGCTGTGGCGCGCCGCATGCGCACGGGCCAAGTCGACATCAACGGCGGCCATTCAATGCCAACGCGCCGTTTGGCGGCTACAAGCAGTCCGGCAACGGCCGAGAGAACGGCGTTTTTGGTTTTGAAGAATTCCTGGAGTTCAAATCGCTGCAGTTCAAGACACCCTGAGCGGGGCCGCTTGCTCTAAACTTGGCGTGTATATAACAGCGCAACGTTCAGGGCATGACTGCAACCAGCACCGTCGTTTTTGCAGACCTCACGGGAAGCACGGGCGTTTTCGAGACGCTGGGCAACGCCAAAGCGACGCAAGCCATCACCCGACTGACACATTGGATAGGCCAGGTTTGTGAGGCTCATGCGGGTCGGGTGGTCAAGAATCTGGGCGATGGTGTGCTGGCCGTGTTCCCCTCTGGCGCGAATGCGGTCGACGCTGTTGTGGCGATGCAACGCGATCATCAAAAGCGCATTCTGAAATGGCCGGAGAATTTGCGCATGCGACTGCAGGTCGGCGTGGCCAGCGGTGAGATCGTCGAAGTCGATGGTGACTGCTATGGCGACGCCGTGAACGTGGCCTCAAGGCTGAGTGATCTTTCCGGCGCCGACCAGATCTTGGCGACCGACACCGTGGTGCAGCAGCTGTCATCCAAGGAAGTGCGCTTTCGCAGTCTGGGTGCCATCAACATCCGGGGCAAGGCCGAAGCCCGTGTGGTCTACCGCATCGAATGGCAGGCCGAGCTGGCCACGGACCTGCTGACCATGCCGGCAACCCTGGAGCAGCTCGCTCCCCCGTCTGACTTCATGCTGGGGCAGATCGAGTTGTCGTGGCTGGACGTCAATGCCCATTTCAACGCGTCCGATCTTCCCATCCATCTGGGGCGGGTGGTGGAGGCCGAATTCGTGGTGAACGACCCGCGCGTGTCGCGCATGCACGCCAAGATCGAGTGGCGCCACGGCACTTTTGTGCTGACCGACATCAGCAGCTATGGCACCTGGGTTCGTTTTGACGGCAGCAGCGCCGAGCTGGCCCTGCGCCGTGAGGAGTGCGTCCTGCATGGCAAGGGCGAGATCGCCCTGGGCGCTCCCTTCAGCGACTTCACCGTGCCCACGGTCAGTTTCAACCTGTCGGACGGGTCCGTGGCGCTGACGCACCGAGGGGCGGGCTGGGGACTGCGCTGAGCGCATCGGGCCACAGCGCCTGACTTGAATCATCATGGCGACCGGGGCAGCAGTCCGCCGGCGCGCACAAGAGGAGGAGGCACACATGATCTGGTTGAAACGCACGGCCTGGGCGCTGCTGGCCATGGTGGTCTTGCTCGCCGCGGCAGCCGCTGTGTATGTCAAGCTAAGCTTTCCCGCGCTCGATGGCGAGGTCAAGCTGGCCGCGCTGGCCGCGCCGCTGACGGTACAGCGCGATGCAGCCGACGTGACGCATATCAAGGCCCAGTCTGCGCGCGATGCCTGGCTCGCACTCGGCTATATCCACGCGCAGGAGCGCGGCTGGCAGCTCGAATTCAACCGCCGGGTGATGCGCGGCGAATTGTCGGAAGTGTTTGGCGAGGCCACGCTGGAGACCGACAAGCTGATGCGCACACTGGGCATCATGGTCGCCGCCCGGGCCCAATTGGCAGCCTTGCCCGCCGACGCGCGCGACGCTTTGCAGGCCTACAGCGACGGCATCAACGCGTTCCATGCGAGCACCTCGCAAGCGCTGTCGCCGGAATTCCAGCTGCTCGGACTCAAACCCGGTCGTTCGGGCCCGGCCTGGGAGCCCGCCGACAGCGTGGGCTGGTCGATCATGATGGCGCTGGACCTGGGCGGCAACTGGGGCACCGAGTTTGCGCGGCTGTCGTCGGCCAAGGTGCTCGATACCCAGCGTTTGTGGCAGCTGTTTCCGCCATACCCCGGCGAGCCCCCGGTCTCGACAAGCGATTTCTCCAGGCTCTATGCCGAACTCGGTGTGTACCGCTCGCAGCCACCGAATGCTTCAAAAACTGTAGCGGCTCACGACGTGAATATGAGGGCCAACGGACTGTTTGATAAACAGATCGCAGCACAAATGCAAAGCTGGGCAAGCGAGCTGGCGCATAACGCCGGCAATGTGGAAGGCAAGGGCAGCAACAACTGGGTGGTGGCGGGCACCTTCACCACCAGCGGCAAACCCTTGCTGGCCAATGACCCGCATCTGGGACTCAGTGCCCCGGCGATCTGGTACTTTGCGAGACTGCAGGCGCCAGGGCTGGAGGTCGTCGGCGCCACCTTGCCCGGCCTGCCGTTCGTGGTGTTGGGCCGCACCGACAAGGTGGCCTGGGGTTTCACCAACACCGGCCCCGATGTGCAAGATCTCTACCTGGAGCAGATCAATCCGGCCAACCCTCAGCAGTACAAGACGCCGCAGGGTTGGGCCGAGTTCAAGACCCGCGCCGAAGTCATCAAGGTCAAGAAGCAGCCCGACGTCGCGCTGGTGGTACGCGAAACCCGCCACGGCCCGGTGCTCAGCGACGCGCAGAAGTCCCATGCCGACCTGCTGGACCTCAGCAAGTACGTGCTGGCGCTGCGCTGGAGCGCCCTGGACGCGGACAACCGCACCGTGCTCGCTGGCCTCAAGTCCAACCGCGCGCAGTCGGTCGACGAGCTGCTTGCGGCCTATGCCGACCATCACTCGCCCATGCAAAGCGTGGTGATGGCCGATGTCAGCGGCCGGATCGCCTTCAAGGCGGTGGGCAGGCTGCCCCTGCGCAAGCCCGACAACGATATCAGGGGCATCGCCCCATCCCCCGGCTGGCAGTCGCGCTACGATTGGGACGGCTGGCTGCCCTATGGCGAAACGCCGCAGGATGACGGACGCAAGGGCTGGGTTGCCACGGCCAATCAGCGCATCACAGCGCCCGACTACCCGCATTTCATCGGTCAAGACTGGGTGGTTCCTTACCGCTTTGACCGCATCGAGCAGCTGCTGGCTGCCAGGCCCCGGCACGACATGGCCAGCATGCGGGCCATGCAAGCTGACCTGTTGTCGCCGGCCACGCGCAAGCTGCTGCCCTATCTGCAGAAGACATCCTCCAGTCATCCGCTGGCCGCCGCCGCGCAAGACCAGCTCCAGCGCTTTGACAGCGCCATGCGCGCCGACAGCGCCGCGGCGCTGATTTTTGCCGTGTGGGCCGATGAAACGGCGCGCGGCCTGATCGCCCCGAAATTGGGGGCGGCGCGCTTCAAGGCGCTCTACGGCAAGCGGCATTTCCGCGCCACGGTCGAGCATGTGCTGCTCAACAACGACACCTGGTGGTGCGCGCCGAAGTCGTGCGCCGAGCAGTCCACGGCCGCGCTGGACCGGGCACTGGACCGCCTGCAGGTGCTGTACGGCAGCGATGTCTCCCAATGGCAGTGGGGCCAGGCCCATGTGGCGCTCAGCAACCATCGGCCCTTCGGCAACGTGGCGGCACTGTCGCCATTTTTTGATGTGACCGTCCCGACCGGTGGCGACCCGTTCACCGTCAATGCGGGGCAGTATTGGCCGAACGACGACAAGACGCCCTTCGCCAACCGCCACGCGGCTTCGCTGCGCGCGCTCTATGACCTGGCCAACCTGGAGAACTCGCAGTTCATCTACCAGACCGGCCAGAGCGGACTCGTCTTTTCAGACCGCTACCGCGACATGAGCCCCAGCTGGGCCAAGGTGCAGTACCGCCCGCTGCAGCTGAACCCTTCAGAGATTCGCCACACGCTGAGGCTGCAGCCCTGAAGGACTCGGTTCCGGGCAGCGGCGGTCGTCGGATGCTATTTTTTTGAAAGCGACTTCGCCGTGCGAGAGCGGGCAGGGGGCAAGCCCAAGGGGTCTACAACAGTGTTACGTGCCACGCTGTTTCGGAGGGCTCCACTCACGCTAGTCGGACGGCGATGTCCCAGGGTTCTATAGGCTGGACGTGGACCCTGAAGTAGTCGGGACGGAGGTGGTTCGTAGTGGAGCGG
>JBOHHM010000215.1:0-11593 GCA_050725495.1 Burkholderiaceae bacterium
GGCGACCCGTCCGACCCGGGCCTGCATGTCTTCCTCCCTCTCCCCCTGGGAGAGGGCTGGGGTGAGGGCAGGGCCCCTGCGCTCAAGCTGTCGCGCCCCAAGGTGGCCATCCTGCGCGAGCAGGGCGTGAACTCGCATGTGGAAATGGCCTACACCTTCACCGAGGCCGGTTTTGATGCCTACGACGTGCACATGACCGACCTGCAGAGCGGCCGCGCCAGGCTCGCGGACTTCCACGGCGTGGTCGCCTGCGGCGGTTTCAGCTATTGCGATACCTTGGGCGCCGGCATCGGCTGGGCGCGCAGCATCACCTTCAACCGGGGCCTGGCCGAGCAGTTCAGGGACTTCTTCGGTCGCAGCGACACCTTCGGACTCGGTGTCTGCAACGGCTGCCAGATGTTTGCCGAGCTGGCCGACATCATCCCGGGCGCTGAAGCCTGGCCGCGCTTCACGACCAACCGCAGCGAGCGCTTCGAGGCGCGCCTGTCCATGGTCGAAGTGCTCGACTCCCCCAGCCTGTTCTTTGCCGGCATGGCCGGCAGCCGATTGCCGATCGCCGTCTCGCACGGCGAGGGCTATGCGAACTTCGCCTACCGCGGCGATGCGGCCAAGGTGATCGCCGCGATGCGCTACACCGACAACCACGGCCAGCCGACCGAAGCCTATCCGTTCAACCCCAACGGCAGCTCCGGCGGCCTGACCGCCGTGACCACGGCCGATGGCCGCTTCACCGCGATGATGCCGCACCCCGAGCGCGTGTTCCGCAATATCCAGATGAGCTGGACCAGCGGCGACCAGAGCGAGTTCAGCCCCTGGATGCGAATCTGGCGCAATGCGCGCAAGTGGGTGGGGTGAAGAGGGCGACAGCCCTTGTAAAATTTGGGCGATCCGCTATCGAAAATGTAGCGGATCGGTGCCCTGCGTGATGGCGCCGCTGTCCTGCCGCGGACTGTGGCAGCGCGGCTGCTCGGCAAGCCCCCGACCACGCGCAACTGGAATACCGTCGTTCGCCTGGTGCAGCGGCATGGGCCTTGAGGGTCCCACCTCGGCTTCGGTTAAGGTTATGCCATGCCGACGACCAGCCCCGCCCGATTCGACCGCATCGACGCCCTGCGGGGCTTGGCCATCGTCTGGATGACGGCCTACCACTTCTGCTTCGACCTCAACCACTTCGGCTGGCTCAAGCAGAACTTTTACAGCGATCCGTTCTGGACCTGGCAGCGCACGGCGATCGTGAGCCTGTTTCTGTTCTGCGCCGGGCTGGGGCAGGCCGTGGCCGTGCACCAGGGCCAGCGCTGGAGCCGGTTCGGGCGGCGCTGGGCGCAGGTCGCGGCCTGCGCGCTGCTGGTCACGGCGGGCTCGTACGCGATGTTTCCGAGGAGCTTCGTTTACTTCGGCGTGCTGCACGGCATGGCGGTCATGCTGCTCGTCGTGCGGCTCACGGCGGGCTGGGGGCACTGGCTCTGGTGGCTCGGCGGCGCTGCAGTTGCTATTCAATTCATAGCGCCAAACACCCTCGGGACGGGGGCGATAGCCGAATTGTTCAATAGCAAGGCGCTGAATTGGCTGGGCCTGATCACGCGCAAGCCGATCACCGAAGACTATGTGCCGCTCGTTCCCTGGCTGGGCCTGATGTGGTGGGGCGTGGCGGCGGGGCGCTGGGTCTTGCAGCAGCGGCCGCAATGGGTGCAGGGCAGCGTACCCGGCGCGGGCCGCCCGCTGGCTTTTCTGGGGCGCTGGAGCCTGAGCTACTACATGCTGCACCAGCCGGTGCTGCTGGGGCTGATGCTGGCGGTGGTCGCGCTGAAATGAAAAAGCGCGGCCTGGCCGCGCTTTTTTGAAAGAGCTGGACTGCTTACTCGACCTTGGCTTTGGCGCGCAGCTCTTCCTGGAACTTGGCCAGCTTTTGCTGCTGCAGCTGCTGCGCGATTTGCGGCTTGACCTCTTCGAGCTTGGGCAGCTGGGCCTGGCGCACATCGTCCAGGCGGATGATGTGGTAGCCAAACTGGCTCTTGACCGGCGTGTCGGTCAGCTGGCCCTTTTTGAGCTTGACCATGGCATCGGAAAACTCCTTGACATAGCTGCCGGCATTGGCCCAGTCGAGGTCGCCGCCGTTGGCGCCGGAGCCGGGGTCCTTGGACGACTTCTTGGCGATGTCCTCGAACTTGCCGCCTTTTTTCAGCGAGGCGATGATGGCCTTGGCTTCATCTTCCTTTTCCACGAGGATGTGGCGTGCACGGTATTCGCTTCCGCTGTTGGCGGCTGCGAACTTGTCGTACTCGGCCTGGATGTCGGCGTCGGTCACCGGGTTCTTTTTCTGGAAGTCGGCGAACAGCTCGCGAATCAGAATGGTCTGGCGTGCCAGCTCGATCTGGTTCTTGTAGTCGTCCGTGGCTTCGAGGCCGAGCTTCTGCGCTTCCTGCATGAAGATCTCGCGGGTGATCACCTCGTCCTTGATCTGGCCTTGCATTTCAGGCGTGACGGGGCGGCCGGAGCGAGCCACCTGCTGGGCCAGCGCGTCGACGCGGGCCTTGGGCACGGCCTTGCCGTTCACGATGGCCACGTTCTGCGCCGCGGCAGGCAGGGCCAGGGTGCCTGTCAGGGCGGCAGCGGCAATCGCGGACAACAACAGTTTCTTCATCAATTTTCCTCAAAAGTCCTTGGAAGTAGGGCGCTGGCAGCTACCGAAAAGATAGCATTCTGGCGCGGTCTCAGAGCACTTCAATGGCGATGGCATGAACGCCCTGGTCAATGAAATCTTGCAGCGCATCATACACAAGGCGGTGTCGCGCCACGCGCGACCGTCCTGTAAACAAAGGTGACGCAATCCGCACCCGGAAATGGGTGCCGAAGCCGCTTGCGTTGGCGCCCACGTGACCGGCGTGGTCTGCGCTTTCGTCCAGCACTTCCAGCTGAGTCGGCGCCAGCGCCTGCTGCAGGCGCAGTGCCATGGCCTGCGCGGTAACGGGCTCGCTCATGTGTCGCTGGCCTGGTCGGCCTGGATGTATTTGCCCAGGTAGAGCGCCTGGCCGAGCACGAACACGAGCATCAGGCCCAGGCCGCCAAACAGCTTGAAATTGACCCAGGTGTCGGTGTCGAAGTTGAAGGCCACCCACAGGTTGAGCAGGCCCATGACCGTGAAAAAGCCGATCCAGCTCCAGTTCATCGCGCGCCAGGCCTGGTCGGGCAGTTCCATCTGGGCTCCCATCAGCGACTTCAGCAGATTTTTCCTGAACAAGAGCTGTCCGGCCAGCAGCGCACCACCCATCAGCCAGTACAGCGCGGTGGGCTTCCATTTGATGAAGGTCTCGTTGTGCGCAATCAGCGTGGCGCCGCCAAACAGCACGATCACGCCCAGGCTGACCCACTGCATGGGCTCGACCTTGCGATGCTTGACATACAGATAGCCAATCTGGATCAGCGTGGCGGCAATCGCCACGGCGGTCGCCACGTAAATGCCGGCAAGCTTGAAAGCGACAAAAAACAGGATGATGGGAAAGAAGTCGATCAGTAGTTTCATGGGAGCATTGTCATGCTGGGCGAAGCGAAGGATCTCTTGGTGTCAGGGATTCTTCGCCGTGCCCGCAATGACATTCATTCTTTGGGTTTGAAGTCGAGAGAAGCCGAGTTCATGCAGTAGCGCAGGCCGGTGTCGGTGGGCCCGTCCGGGAAGACATGGCCCAGGTGGGCGCCGCATTGGGCGCAGACGGTTTCGGTGCGGACCATGCCGTGGCTGCGGTCGACGATTTCCCCGATCGCGCCGGGCACGGCCAGCGAAAAACTGGGCCAGCCGCAACCAGCGTCGAACTTGGTGCCGGAGTCGAACAGCTTGTTGCCACAGCAGATGCAGTGGTAGCTGCCGTCGTCCCACAGGGCTTCGTACTTGCCGCTGAAGGGCCGTTCGGTCGCGGCGTGGCGCGTCACCTCGAAGGCGCCACGCTCGGCGCCTTTGTCCGCCAGCAGGGCCTTCCATTCGGCCTCGGTTTTCTGGATCTTGTAGGGCATGGTGGTTTTCAGGATGAACAGCTGATCTCGATGCTGGAGGCCCAGTCGGGCGGGAAGCCGGCGTATCGCTCCAACTCCGGATGCTCGTCAAAGGGGGTTTGCAGCAAGCTTAGCAGGGTATCGACTCCGGAAAAGTCCATTAGTTTCGCCTGTTCAATCGCCTGCTCGCCCAAATAATTGCGCAACACGAATTTCGGATTGGCTTCAAGCATCAAACTGGCCGCTTGCCCAGGTTCTGCAGCCCTGAGGCGCTCTGAATACTGTAGCAGCCAGGCATCGAACGCCGCGCGGTCCAGGAACAGGTCGCGCACCGCTTCGGTCGTGGAACCTGCAACATGATGTGACAGGCGGCGCCAGAAGATGGTGTAGTCCACCCGGTCCTGGGCCAGCAGCTTGAGAATGGCCTGGATCAGCTCGCGGTCAGCGCTCTCACCCTGCGCCAGGCCCAGCTTGGCGCGCATGCGGGCCTCGAGTTCGTTGGGGAACACGGTCTTGTACGACTCCAGCGCCGCCAGCGCCAGCTCCTGGTCGCCGATCAGTGGCAGCAGGGCCTGACCCAGGCAGAACAGGTTCCAGTAGGCGATGTTGGGCTGCTTGTTGTAGGCGTAGCGGCCCTGCGGGTCGCTGTGGTTGCAAATGTGGCCCGGCTCGAAAGCGTCCAGAAACTGAAACGGCCCGTAATCGATGGTCAGGCCCAGGATGCTCATGTTGTCGGTGTTCATCACGCCGTGGCAAAAGCCCACGGCCTGCCACTGCGCCACCAGGCGGGCCGTGCGTTCGCTCACCGCTTCGAGAAAAGCCGCATAGGCGTTGCCGGAGAACCTGTCGGTGCTGCGGCAGTCGGGGCAGTAGCGGTCGATCACGTAGTCGGCGAGCTTTTTCAGCGGCTCGTACTGCTCTGTGGCGGCGAAATGCTCGAAGTGGCCAAAGCGGACAAAGCTGGGCGCAACCCGGGTCACGACGGCCGCGGTCTCGATTTCCTCGCGCCGCACCGGCGCGTTGGAACCCGTGACGCACAGGGCCCGCGTGGTCGGAATGCCAAGGCCCCGCATGGCCTCGCTGCACAGGAATTCGCGGATGCTGGAGCGCAGCACGGCACGGCCGTCGCCCATGCGCGAGTAGGGCGTCAGGCCGCTGCCCTTGAGCTGGACTTCCAGCCCGGCAGCGGTCTCGCCCAGCAAATGGGCCCGGCCATCGCCCAGCTGGCCGGCCCAGACGCCAAACTGGTGGCCGCTGTACACGCTGGCCAGCGGTTGGGTGCCGGCGATGGGCAGGTTGCCGGTGAATGCATCGAGCCCGGCCTGCGATTCCAGCCAGGCCTCATCGAGCCCCAGTTCGCGCGCCATGGCGCGGCTGCGGCCCACCCAGTAGGGCTGGGGCAGGGGGCGCGGCGGCAAGGCGGTGTAGAAGTCCTCACCCAGCTGCGCGAAGCTGTTGTGCCAGGTCAGGCCCAGATCGACGTTCAGCGCGGCATCGGCAGGCTGGTTCATGCCGCCATTGTCGCCGGGCATGGCTTTTGGCTCAGGCGCAGGGTTAATCGGTTTGCGGACTGGCGAGATAGGCTGCCAGCGCCTCCTCATTGAGGATGGCGAACCGGCCGAACTCCAGCGACACCAGGCCCTGCTGCTCCAGCGACTTCAGCACCCGATTCACGGTCTGGCGCGACAGGCCCACCAGATGCCCCAGCTCTTCCTGCGACAGGTTGAGCCGGCGCCGGCCGCGCCAGAACAAACGGCTCAGGTAGAGGGCCACGCGCTGCTCGGGCGAACGCAGGCGGCCCGCTTCGATGATGGCCATGGCCTGGCCCAGGCGCATGTTGAGATGGCTGACCAGGTACTGGTTGAATTCGATGCTGGACGCGCGCAGCTCATCAAACTGGGCGCGCGGCAGGCACAGCAGCTCGGTGTCGCGCAGCGCAATCACGTCGTAGCGACGGGGCTCGGATTTCAGGGCCGAGCCTTCGCCAAACCATTCACCGTCGGGCACGCCCAGAAAGGCCGACAGGCGGCCGCGCGTGGACGGGCTTTGCAGCTTGACCAAGCCAGAGACAACCGCGTACCAGCCCTTGACCGGGCTGCCTGCGGCCAGCATCACCTCTCCTTTGCTGCCCACCTGGGTCCATACGCGCTCGGCCACACGGGTCTGCATCTGCTGCGGCAGCTGGGCAAACCAGGGTTGTGCGGCCAGAAACTGGATCGCGGGACTGGTGGGGTTATGAAACATGGGGCGATTGTGCTGCGGCCTGGGCGCCGTCGACCGCGGGCCCGACGCCAGGCCCCGGCGTTGAGGGTAAATACCGAGCAAATGTCCGGCAGGCGACAGGTGTTGCCGTCGCGCGGGCCAGCCATCAGACTGCGCGCTCGCCTGCTGGCGTCACCCCGGGCACTGCGAAGGGGAAACTCCCCTTCGGTCCCCTTCTGTTCGGCCGGCAATCCCATTACGATCCAGGCGTTCATTCAACCATGCTTCAAGGAGGCCCCATGCTGGGTTTGATGCAAAACCAACCGCTGCTGATTTCGTCATTGATCGAGTTTGCCGAGCGGCATCACGGTGACGGCGAAATCGTGTCGCGCCGAGTCGAGGGTGACATTCACCGCTACACCTGGCGCGACGTCGCGACGCGCGCCCGCCAGCTGGCCCATGCGCTGGACGGCCTCCGGCTGCGCTCCGGCGACCGCGTGGCCACGCTGGCCTGGAACGGCTACCGCCATCTGGAGCTGTATTTCGGTGTCAGCGGCTCGGGGCGTGTGCTCCATACCATCAACCCGCGCCTGCACCCCGAGCAGATCGCCTGGATCGCCAACCATGCCGAAGACCAGGTGCTGTGCTTCGACATGAGCTTCCTGCCCATCATTCAGGCAGTTCACGCCAAATGCACCACCATCAAGCAATTCGTCGCGCTCTGTGATGCCGACAAGCTGCCGGCCGACAGCGGCATTCCCAACCTGGTGAGTTACGAAGCCTGGATCGGCGCCCAGTCCGCCGACTACAGCTGGCCCAACTTCGATGAAAACAGCGCGTCGAGCATGTGCTATACGAGCGGCACGACCGGCAACCCCAAGGCCGCGCTCTACAGCCACCGCTCTACCGTGTTGCACGCCTATGCCGCGGCCCTGCCCGATGTGATGAACCTGAGCGCACGCGACTCGGTGCTGCCGGTCGTGCCCATGTTCCACGTCAACGCCTGGGGCATTCCCTATTCGGCGGCGCTCACGGGCTGCAAGCTGGTGTTTCCGGGCTCGGCGCTGGACGGCAAGTCGGTCTATGAGCTGATCGAGGCCGAGCAGGTGACGTTTGCCGCTGGCGTGCCCACGGTCTGGCAGATGCTGCTGGGCCATATGAAGCCTGCGGGCCTGAAGTTCTCGGTGCTCAACCGCACGGTGATCGGCGGCTCGGCCTGCCCGCCGGCCATGATCAATGCCTTCCAGGACGACTACGGTGTCGAAGTGCTGCACGCCTGGGGCATGACCGAGATGAGTCCGCTGGGCACTTTGTGCACGCTGAAGAACAAGCATCTGGCACTGCCGAAAGAGGAGCAAATGAAGATCCGCCTCAAGCAGGGCCGGGCCATCTACGGCGTGGACATGAAGATCGTGGGCGACGACGGCCAGGAGCTGCCGCACGACGGCAAGGCCTTCGGCGACCTCTACGTCAAGGGTCCGTGGGTGGTGCGCGAGTATTTCAAGGGCGAGGGGGGCGACCCGCTGGTCAAGGACGACAAGGGAGTGGGCTGGTTCCCCACCGGCGATGTGGCCACCATAGATGCCGACGGTTTCATGCAGATCACCGACCGCAGCAAGGACGTGATCAAGTCCGGGGGCGAATGGATCAGCTCGATCGACATCGAGAACATTGTGGTGGCCCACCCGGCTGTGGCCATGGCCGCCTGCATCGGCGTGAGGCATCCCAAATGGGACGAGCGCCCCATCATTGCCGTGGTGAAAAAACCTGGCGCCGAGGTGTCGCGTGAAGAGCTGCTCAAGTTCTACGAGGGCAAAATCGCCAAGTGGCAAATCCCGGACGACGTGGTGTTCGTGGATGCGATCCCGCTGGGGCCCACCGGCAAGATGCTCAAGACCAGGCTCAGGGAAATGCTCAAGGACTACAAGCTGCCCGGGGTCTGAAAACAGTCACCTTCGCGATAGCTGGTAGGGGCAATCCCTGAGTATTGCACCGCACAAAACTTGTACGCTTGATTCGTGATACCAACAAGGAGACATTCAATGCGCTTTGCTTTCAAGCTCGTAGCGGCTTCGGCCATCATGGCCTGCGCCGGCATGGCATACGCCCAGAAAGATGAGACGGTCAAGATCGCCCACATCGATCCGTTCTCGGGCCCGTTTGCCAACGTGGGCCAGAACCAGCTCAAGAGCTGGCAGTTCGTGGCCGATCTGAAGGGCGGCGCCAAGAATCCGGCCGGCGTGAAGTTTGAAGTTGTCGGTTTTGACAACAAGGGTTCGCCGCAGGAAAGCCTCAACGCGCTGAAGGCGGCCATCGACCAGGGCTTCCGCTACGTGACCCAGGGTAACGGCTCCGGCGCGGCTTTGGCGATTTCGGACGCCGTGGCCAAGCACAACGAGCGCAATCCCGGCAAGGAAGTGGTGTACCTGAACTACGCCGCGGTGGACCCGGCGCTGACCAATGAGAAATGCAGCTACTGGCATTTCCGTCTGGACGCCGACACGTCGATGAAGATGGAGGCGCTGACGAGCTTCATGAAAGACCAGCCTGCCGTCAAGAAGGTGTTTCTGCTGAACCAGAACTACTCGCACGGCCAGCAGGTTTCCAAGTACTTCAAGGAAGGCATGGCGCGCAAGCGTCCCGATGTCCAGATCGTCGGCGACGACCTGCATCCGCTGGGTCAGGTCAAGGACTTCGCGCCCTATGTCGCCAAGATCAAGCAGTCCGGCGCCGACACCATCGTGACCGGCAACTGGGGCCAGGACATGACGCTGTTCGTCAAGGCGCTCAACGATGCCGGCCTGAAGATTCCGCTCTACGCCTATTACGCCGGTGTCACCGGCACGCCCACCGCGCTGGCGGCCGGCGGCAGCATGGATGTGAGCCAGATCGCGATCAGCCACTCGAACTACAAGGGCGAGCTCGGGCAACTCCGTGCGGACTTCAAGAAGAAGTTCAACGACGACTACTACACCTTCCAGACCTACAACGGCATCGTGATGCTCGGTGAAGCCATGGCCAAGGCCAAGAGCACCGATCCGGTGAAGGTCGCTGCGGCGCTGGATGGCTTGCGCTTCAAGGGCTTCAATGGCGATGCGGAAATGCGCAAGACGGACCACCAGTTGCAGCAGCACATGTTCGTGAGCAAGTGGACCAAGGCCGATGCGAAGAACCCGTACAGCGAAGAGAACACCGGCTTCAACTTCAATCCGGTGAAGATGCTCGAGCCCTATGTGGCTTCGACACCGACGTCCTGCCAGATGAAGCGTCCTTCGTCCTAAGGCGCTCTCACTCTCGCAACGCCGGGCGGCACCACCGCCATCCCGGCGTTTTTTTACGCCTGACCTCACAGCCTCGCCACTCACGACACAGGTATTGCATGGAGTTTTTCACCATTTCCCTTTTGAACGGACTCAGCTACGGCCTGCTGCTGTTCATGCTGAGTTCAGGCCTCACCCTGATCTTCAGCATGATGGGGGTTCTGAATTTCGCTCACGCGAGCTTCTACATGGTGGGCGCCTATTTCGCCTACAGCGTGACCGAGCTACTGGGTTTCTGGCCTGCGCTGCTGGTCGCGCCCTTGCTGGTCGGCCTGTTCGGTGCGGTGTTCGAGAAGTTCTGCCTGCGCCGGGTCCACAAGTTCGGCCATGTGCCCGAACTGCTGATCACCTTTGGCCTGAGCTACATCCTGCTGGAGCTGGTGCAGCTGGTCTGGGGCCGCAGCTCGGTGGACTACCGCGTGCCGGCGGCGCTGGACGGTCCGCTGTTCACGCTGTTCGGCACCCAGTTCCCGACCTACCGCGGCTTCATGATGCTGGTGGCCGTGCTGATGCTGATTTCCATCTGGCTGCTGCTCACGCGCACCCGCATCGGCCTGGTCATTCAAGCTGCCTTGACCCACCCCGAGACAGTCGAGACCCTGGGTCACAATGTGCCGCGTGTCTTCATGCTGGTGTTCGGCGGCGGCGCTGCGCTGGCAGGGCTGGCGGGCGTCATCGGCGGCAATGCCTTCGTGACCGAGCCGGGCATGGCCGCAACCGTGGGCTCGGTGATTTTCGTCGTCGTCGTGGTCGGCGGCATGGGCTCGCTGGCCGGCGCCTTCCTGGCCTCGCTGCTGATCGGCCTCCTTCAGACCTTTGCCGTTGCGATCGACAGCTCGCTGCTCGGTGCGGCCAGCATGGCGGGCGTCACCATCACACCCGATGCCTTTGGCTATTCGCTGTGGAAACTCAAAGTCAGCCAGATCGCGCCCATCCTGCCTTATGTTTTCCTGGTGCTGATCCTGATTTTCCGGCCCAAGGGCCTGCTTGGAACGCGGGAGGGCTAAGGCATGAAAGCACAGCATTACCAGTTCAAACCGCTGAACATCGGGCGCTTCATCATCTGGAGCCTGTTCGCCATCGTCCTGGGCCTCGCGCCCCTGCTGTTCAGCAGCAGCCTGAGCCATACCATGCTCAGCCAGATGGGGATTTCCATCATCGTCTGCCTGAGCTACAACATGCTGCTGGGGCAGGGCGGCATGCTGAGCTTCGGCCACGCGGTGTACTCCGGCCTCGGCTCTTTTCTGGCCATCCACACGCTCAATCTGGTAAGCCAGGGGGCGCTGGCGCTGCCGGTCAGCCTGGTTCCTGTGGCGGGTGGTCTGGCCGGCCTGTTCTTTGCCGCCATCCTGGGCTGGGTCACGACCAAAAAAGCCGGCACGATATTCGCCATGATCACCTTGGGCCTGGGTGAACTGGTCTGGGCCATGTCCTTGATGTTCCCCGAGTTTTTCGGTGGCGAAGGCGGCGTGTCGGGCAACCGGGTCACCGGTGCCAAGCCCATGGGTATCAGCTTCGGGCCGCAAATCCAGCTCTATTACCTGATCGCGATCTACACCTTTGTCTGCACGGCCCTGATGTACGCTTTCACCCGCACGCCGCTGGGCCGCATGCTCAATGCCGTGCGCGACAACCCCGAACGCGTGGAGTTCGTGGGCTACGACACGCAGCGCGTGCGCTACATCGCCTTCATCATCGCCGGCTTCTTCGCCGGCATTTCAGGCGGGCTGGCCGCGCTGAACTTCGAGATCGTCACTTCCGAGGTCGTCAGCGGCTACCGCTCGGGCGCCTACCTGCTGTTCACCTTCCTCGGGGGTGCCACCTTCTTCTTCGGCCCCATCCTCGGCGCCATTCTGATGGTGCTGGCCTTTGTGCTGCTGAGCGAGCTGACCAAGGCCTGGCTGCTGTACCTGGGCCTGATCTTCCTGTTCATGGTGATGTACGCCCCTGGTGGCATTGCCAGCCTGATCATGATGAACCTGCGCGTGGCCTCCTTTGGCCGGTTCAGGCAGCTGTGGGTCAGCTACCTGGCCCTGGCCGTGACCGCGCTGATTGTCCTGATCGGGGCGGCGGCCATGATTGAAATG
>JBOHHM010000216.1:0-7269 GCA_050725495.1 Burkholderiaceae bacterium
AGCTCCTCGAAGATGTAGATCAGCCCGAAGGTCAGCAGCACCTGGTCGAGGTGGTCGCGCCGGTAGAAATGGCGAAACAGCAGCCATTCGAGCGCCAGGCCGAAGGCCACGGCCAGCAGCGCGCCGCCCACGATGGCCAGCGCGAGGCTGCCGAAGTGGCTGCTGAGCGACCAGGCGAGGTAGGCCCCGAGCATGTAGAAGCTGCCATGCGCGAGGTTGACCACGCCCATGATGCCGAAGATCAGCGTCAGGCCGGCGGCCAGCATGAACAGCAGCAGGCCGTACTGCACGCTGTTGAGCAGTTGGATGAGGAAGTTGGCCAGCGTCATGTCGAATCACATCCGGCAGCCGCGGGCGGGATCGCTCAAGCCCTTGGCGGCGATGCCGACCATTTTGTTTTCCTTGTTTTCAACCTTGCGCAGGTAGATGTCCTGCACCGGGTTGTGCGCCTTCGACAGCGTGAAGCTGCCGCGCGGGCTGTCGATCTTGGCCTGCTCCATCCCCTTGATGACGGCCTCGCGCTTGCCGATGTCGCCGCCGGCGGCTTTCAGCCCCGCAGCGAGCATCTGGGCCGCGTCATAACCCTGAACGGCATAGACGTCAGGCTGCAGCTTGTAGCTCTTGGCATAGCTGAGACGGAACGAGCGATCTTTCGGTGTGTCGAGGCTGTCGGCATAGTGCAGCGTGGTGAGCAAGCCGGAGGCGGCGTCGCCCTGGGCTTCCAGCGTGCCATCGGTCAGAAAGCCGGCCCCATACAGGGGGATCTTGTCTTTCAAGCCCGCTGCGGCATAGTCCTTGACAAACTTGACGGCGCCAGCGCCCGCAAAAAAGGTGTAGACGGCGTCGGGCTTGGCCGCGGCGATCTCGGCCAGCAAGGCCTGGAACTCCACGGTCGGGAAGGGCAGGCTGAGTTCCTTGACGACCTTGCCGCCCTTGGCCTCAAAACCTTCCTTGAAGCCCTTGATCGACTCCTCGCCCGCCGCGTATTTCCAGGTGATGGTCACGGCGCTCTTGTGCTTGCGCTCGGCTGCCACCAGCCCCATGGCGTAGGCCGGCTGCCAATTGGTGAATGAGGTGCGGAAAATGTTCGGCGCACACAAGGGGCCGGTGATCGCGTCTGCGCCCGCATTGGGAATGATCAGCAGGGTGTTGTTGTCCTTGGCGACCTTGGCCATGCCCATGGCAACACCGGAGTGAACGGTACCGATCAACACGTCGACTTTGTCGCGCTGGACCAGCTTGTTGGCATTCTCGATGCCCTTGGACGGTTCGGACTCGTCGTCGACCTTGAAGAACTCGATCTTCTTGCCCGCGAGCGCGCCGCCTTGCTCTTGCACAAACAGCTTGAAGCCGTTTTCGATGGCAACGCCCAGCTGGGCAAAGGTGCCGGTATAGGGCAACATCAGCCCGACCTTGATCTTGTCGCTACTCTGGGCCTGAACGGCTGCGGCGGCGAGCAAGGACATCGAAGCGGCCAGAAGGCGGAACGGGGCAAGGCTTTTCATACAAATGTCTCCTGAAGGAAAGTGAACGGGCCGGCTTTCACGGCGTTGCTGAAAAACTGATCGCGAATCAGTGGTGATCGATGAACTCTTTAACCGCGCGGATCAACGCGACAGGCTGATCGCGATGAGGCGAATGGCCGCAGCGGGGCAGTTCGAGCAGCCGCGTCTGCGGCAGACGGTGCGCGATGCCGCGGATTTGTTCGATCGTTCCGTACTCGTCGTCCAGGCCCTGCACGGCCAGCAGCGGGCAGGTGATGAACGACAGTTCGGCCTCGATCGTCCAGGACTCAAAGGCGGGATCGAGCCAAATGTCGTTCCAACCCTTGAATGCGGAGTCGACGTCATCGTGGTAGCGTGCCAGTCTGGTCTTCAGGTCCGTCGTCGCATAGGCTTCGCGCGCCTGGCGGATGCTGGCCAGACCGTATTCCTCGACCAGGATGTGGGGCGCGAGAACGACCGTGCCGGCCACCGAGTTGGGAAAGCGCGACGCATAGAGCAGCGCAATGGAAGCACCGTCGCTGTGGCCCAAAAGCCAGGGCTTGTCATCGACCTTCAGCGCCTGGAGCAGCAGGGGCAATACCTCGTGCGCTTGCCGGTGCATGAAATCGGTACTCCAGCGCTCCGTCGCTACGCGCGGCGTCGAGCGGCCATAGCCGGGGCGCGAGTACACCAGGCCACGGACATTCGCCGCCTCGCACAGCTCGCGCGGAAAGTCTTTCCACATCGCCACCGAACCGAGCCCCTCGTGCAAAAACACGACCAGCGGCCGATCGCTTCTTTCAGGCCTGATCCATTGATGCTCGATACGCAGCCGCCGGCCGGCCCAGCCGATTTCGACGAATTCGGTGGCGCCGGGCCGCCCCAAGCCACCGACGGCCCCCTCGGGGGGCAGCGAAGCGTGGGGGTCAAGTTCGGCGCTCATGCCTTGCGCTCCAGCTCACGCAGGCGAAAGCGCTGGATTTTGCCGGTCGCGGTCTTCGGCAGTTCGTCGATGAACTCGATGAAGCGCGGGTATTTGTACGGCGCCAGACGCTCTTTGACAAAGGCCTTGAGCGCGGCCTCGTCGACCTGCTGGCCCGCTTTGAGGACCACGTAGGCCTTGGTCTTGACCAGGCCCTCGTCGTCTTCCTTGCCGATCACGGCGCACTCGAGCACGGCCGGGTGTTGCATCAGCGTGGCCTCGACCTCGAACGGCGACACGTAGATGCCGCTGACCTTGAGCATGTCATCGCTGCGGCCGGCATAGGTGTAGTAGCCGTCAGCGTCGCGGCTGTATTTGTCACCGCTCTTGGTCCAGGCCCCCTGAAAGGTCTCGCGCGACTTCTCGCGATTGCCCCAGTACATCAGCGCCGCGCTCGGCCCCTTGATATAGAGGTCGCCGACCTCGCCGTCGACAACGGGGCGGCCATCCTCACCGCGCAGCTCGACCTCGTAGCCGTCGACCGGCCTGCCGGTTGTGCCGTAGCGCACGTCGCCGGGTCGGTTGGACAGGAACACATGCAGCATCTCGGTCGAGCCGATGCCGTCGATGATCTCGCAGCCGTACTGCGCCGTGAACCTCTGGCCGATCTCGCGCGGCAGCGCTTCACCAGCCGAGGAACAGATGCGCAGCGCGACAGCGCTTTTCGGCGGCAACTGCGGCGAGGCCAGCATCCCGGCATAGCCGGTCGGCGCGCCGAAGAAGACCGTCGGTTGGTGCAGGGTCCAGCGCTTGAACACCGCGTCAGGCGTCGGACGCTCGGCCATCAGCACGACGCTCGCGCCGACCGACAGCGGGAAGGTCAGGCCGTTGCCCAGGCCGTAGGCGAAGTACAGCTTGGCGGCGGAGAAGCACACGTCCTGCTCGCTCAGGTTCAGCACCGGTTTGCCGTAGAGCTCGGCGGTCCAGTAGGGGTTGCCGTGTGTATGCACCGTGCCCTTGGGCCTGCCGGTCGAGCCCGACGAGTACAACCAGAAGCCCGGGTCATCGGGCGAGGTCGCCGCGGCGCTCATCAGCGGCTCATGGGTTGTCAGCACATCGGCGATCGACTGGGTGCCTGCGGGCAGCGCGCCGTCGGGCTGCGACACCAGGACCTTGCGCACCTCATGCCCGCCCTGCTCCATGGCCGCCGTCAAAATGGGCAGCAAGGCGCCGGAAACCAGGACGGCCTGGGCCCGGCTGTGGCTCAGCATGTAGGCGTAGTCGTCCGCAGTCAGCAGCGTGTTGACCGCCACCGGCACGATGCCCGCGTACATCGCGCCGAGAAAACTCACGGGCCAGTCGTTGCAGTCGTGCATCAGCAGCAGCACGCGTTCCTCGCGCCGCAGCCCTGCCTGGAGCAGGGCCGAGGCCATGCGCCGGATGCAGTCGGCGAGCTCGCCATAGCTCAGCGTGCCGTGGTCGTCGGTGTAGGCGGTCTTGGACGCGCGTGCGCTATTGAGCTCGATCAGGTGTTGGGCGAAGTTGAAGCGGGCACCCAGGGGTGCCAAGTCGGCATGGGTCATAGAGGCCTCTGGTCAAGAATGGGCTGGCTTTCAGGCGGCGGGCAATGCGGCGAGCACGCTTTGACTGGCCTGAACTGCGGCGCGGCGGTGGTAGAAGCCCAGTGCGCGCAGGCCGCCAAGCTCTTCGCCGCCGCCGGCACGGCCCGGGCCGCCGTGCAGGGACATCGGCATCACATTGCCATGGCCCGTGTGCAGCGAGCCGACATCGGGCGAGATCAGGTGGACGCGGCCATGGCTGTCGGCCAGGTCGAGGGCCGCGCGGGCGAGCGCGCCCGGGTCGGCGCCATACAGCGAGGTGACCAGCGAACCCTGGCCGCGGCGAACCAGTGCCAAGGCATGCTCCGTCGATCGATAGGGCACCAGAGTCGCGACCGGGCCGAACACCTCGGTGTCGTGCACACGCGCGGCCCCGTCGGCGTCGCGCGTGCCAAGCAGCGTGGGGCCGGCGCAGGCCGCCACCTTCGGGTCGGCGTCGATCAGGGTGTGCGTCGCACCGTCATGCAGCACGCTGGCCTGCTGTTGCAGCAGCGCCAGTCCTTCGCGCACCGAATCCAGCTGAGCGCGGCTGACCAGCGAGCCCATGCGAACCTTGTCGCTGCGCGGGTTGCCAACCGTGACGGCTGCAAGCTTGACCGAAATCGCCTCGGCGGCGGCGTCGTACAAGCGTTCGGGGACGAACACCCGGCGGATGGCCGTGCACTTCTGGCCCGACTTGACCGTCATCTCGCGCACCACCTCGCGCACGAGCAGGCCAAAGGCCTCGTCTGCCGCCTCCGCGTCGGGCAGCAGCAGCGCCGAGTTGAGGCTGTCGGCCTCGATGTTGGCACGCACTGAGCGCTGCGCCACCGCCGGGTGTGAGCGGATCACCGCGGCAGTTTCGGCGGAGCCCGTGAACGAGACCACGTCAAACGGCTCCAGCGCGTCCATCAGGCCGGCCGAGCTGCCGCAGACAACCGAGATCGCCCCGGGCGGAAACACGCCGGCGTCAACCACGTCGCGCACCATGCGCTGCGTCAGCCAGGCGGTCGCGGTGGCCGGCTTGACGATGACGGGCACGCCCGACAGCAGCGCGGGCGCGGCCTTCTCCCACAGGCCCCAGGCCGGGAAATTGAAGGCATTGATGAACAGCGCCAGGCCGCGCGTGGGCACCAGCACATGCTGCGACTGGAACAGCGGATCCTTGCCCAGACGCGCCGGCTCGCCGTCGGGCATCCAGCGCTGATCGCCCAGTGTTTCACCAAGCTTGGCGTAATGACCCAGCGTGAAAATCGCGCCGTCGATGTCGACCGCGGAGTCGTTCCTGACCGTTCCGCTGTTGGCCGTGGCGATGTCGTAGTAGGCGTCGCGGTGGGCTTGCAGCACCTTCACGGCCGCCGCGAGCAGCTCGCCGCGTTGCCGATAGGTGAGGGCACGCAGCGCCGCGCCACCTTGATGGCGCGCATGGGCAAACCCGGCCGCCAGGTCGAGGCCGCCAGCGTCCACGCGCACCAGCTCGTTGCCGAGCACCGGGTCAAACAGTGGGGTGCCAGCACCTGAGCCGGTTTGCCAGCGGCCCGCGAGGAAATTGGGAAGAAGTTCAGTCATGGTTCAGGTCCGGGTGAATTCGATCTGGCCCTCGGGCAGCAGGTACAGCACCAGGGCGCGGCCGCCGGTGACGGTCGGGCGGTGGGCGCTGCCGGGCGGATAGACGCACCAGCCAGCGCTTCGGCCGTCGAAGCAGGCGCCCTCGTCCAGCGGCATGATCAGGTCGATCTCGCCCTGCGGATGGACATGGTGCGGGCCGACGACGTCCTTCATGTCGACGACGTCGACCGAAAAACGCTGGAGGTCATCGGCCGGCTTGAACACGCGGCCATAGCGGATGCCGCCGCCCTCGCGCTCGCACAGCCAATCCTCGGCAACGCCGCTCGCGCAGGCCTGCCTGAGCGCTTCGTAGGTCGGGCTGCCGCTGCCGTGCTGCTGGTTCAACCATTGGTCAAGCGCTGCATCCAGCGGTTGGCCGGCAATCTGATCGGTCAGACCCGAAACGAGTCGGCGAAAATCATCCTGGGACATGCTCTCTTCCTTGATGTGGCGCAAACTTGCTTCTTGCAAGCTTGCGATTGGTGCACTATCGTGCTTGTATCTGTACAATAAATCTACTCTGTCGACATGTCAAGCACTATAGTGCATTATTGGTGTTAACCCTGGTCTCTGGGCCATTGGAGGATGCAGGTGAATGATCGAGATGTGATGCTGACCGTTGCCGAGGCGGATCAAGAGGAGAAGAGTCCCCTGCTGGAGGCGCTGGGCGAACGGGTGCGCACCCTGCGCGCCCGGCGCGGCCTCACGCGCAAGGCGGCGGCGCTCGCGGCTGACGTGTCCGAACGCCATCTCGCGAACCTCGAGTACGGCATCGGCAACCCATCGATTCTGGTGCTGCAGCAGGTCGCCGGTGCGCTGCAATGCTCACTGGCCGAGCTCGTCGGCGACATCACCACGCAGTCACCCGAATGGTTGCTGATCCGGGAGCTGCTCGATGGCCGCAGCGAGGCCGACCTGCGCCGCGCGCGCGTGGCCCTGGGCGAGCTGTTCGGGACCGGTGGCGACCAGCGCGCGCGCAGTCGCCGTGTTGCGCTGATCGGCCTGCGTGGCGCCGGCAAGACCACATTGGGCCAGATGCTGGCCGACGACCTCGAAGTGCCCTTCATCGAGCTCAGCCGGGAGATCGAGAAGGTCGCGGGCTACAGCATCCGCGAAATTCACGACCTGTATGGCACCAATGCCTATCGCCGCTATGAGCGCCGGGCCCTGGAGGAGGTGATCCAGATCTATCCGGAGGTGGTCATTGCGACGCCGGGCGGCCTGGTGTCGGACGCCGCGACCTTCAATCTGCTGCTGGCGCATTGCACCACGGTGTGGCTGCAGGCCGACGCACAGGACCATATGAACCGGGTCGCCGGCCAAGGCGACCTGCGACCCATGGCGGCCAGCAAGGAAGCCATGGACGACCTGCGCCGCATCCTGGCCGGTCGCTCGGCCTTCTACTCAAAAGCCGATTTGACGCTCGACACCAGCAAGCAGCCACTGGAGCAAACGTTCCAGGCGCTGCGCTCGACGGTGCGCGGCGCGCTCACGCTCGAGGCCTGAGACTCCGCGCGATTCATCAAGATGCATTTTTATGCATCTTTTCTTGACATGGGTACTTTAATGCACTATGATGCAGATTATCGGATTTCATTGATGCACTATTGTTCTTACCCCAGCCAGGAGACCTGATGAATACCGCCACCAGCCCCCG
>JBOHHM010000217.1:0-4348 GCA_050725495.1 Burkholderiaceae bacterium
GCCTGCCCTACAAGGCCATTCCCGTGAGCATCGGCGCAGGCGACCAGTTCAAGCCTGAGTTCCTGAGAATCAGCCCGAACAACAAGATTCCAGCCATCGTCGATCCAGACGGCCCGGACGGCAAACCCATCTCGCTGTTCGAATCAGGCGCCATCCTGCTGTATCTGGCCGCCAAGACTGGACAGTTCCTGCCGGAATCGGACCGCGAGAAATACGAGGTCCTGCAGTGGCTGATGTTCCAGATGGGCGGCGTCGGCCCCATGCTCGGTCAGGCCCACCACTTCCGCATGTACGCGCCTGAAAAAATCAGGTACGCCATCGACCGCTACAGCAACGAGGCCAAGCGCCTGTATGGCGTGATCGACAAGCAGCTGTCCAAACATAGATACATCGCCGGTTCGCAGTATTCGATTGCCGACATTGCCATCTTTCCCTGGCTGCGCAGCTGGGAAAACCAGGGGATCACGCTCACCGACTACCCCTACCTGAAGAAATGGTTCGACACGATTGCCGCACGCCCGGCCGTCCAGCGCGGCGTACAGGTCCTGGCCGACCTGCGCCGGCCCATCACGGGGGACAGGGAGCGCGACATCCTGTTCGGCAAGACGCAGTATCAGAAACGCTAATTTGGCGATGGCAAGCGTAGCGAGGCCCCGTCAGCAAGGTCAAGCCGTACCGCAGCAACCGCAACGTACTTCCGGTACGTGAGGATTGCGAGGAACGCATTGGCCTTGATCACGGGGCCGCAGTAGCTTGACGCGCCAAATTGGCCTGCCCGGAGGGGATCGAACCCCCGACCCACAGCTTAGAAGGCTGTTGCTCTATCCAACTGAGCTACGGGCAGATGGATCAAAGGCCCACGCTGTGGGCCTTTTGGTATTCCTGGTCGGGGCGACATGATTCGAACATGCGACCCTCTGGTCCCAAACCAGATGCGCTACCAGACTGCGCTACGCCCCGACAGCTAGCATTCTACCGTCCCTTGGTGCATGGCCCACGCCGCAAGAGCCGCAACGAGAGCGATTTCGCATCAGCGGCACCTCTAATCAATCGACAATCCCCTCTTGAAGAGGAGGGACGCATGACGCTGACTATTGTCCGGCTCGGCACGCCGCGAACAGCCGAAGAAGGCCTGCGCATCGGCACGGTGCGCCGGCCGCCACGCGGTGTTGCCAAGACCGAGTTCGCTTCGCAGAACTGGTACGACGTGTGGTACCCCAACCTCGCGCCCAGTGTCGAGACCATGAAGCTCGGCCAGTCGGCGCAAACCGACAAGGACTGGGCCGCGTTCGAGAAGAAATACCGCGCCGAGATGGCCGAGCCCGACGCCAGCCGAACGCTGGACCTGCTGGCCGCCTTGTCCCACGGCGCGAATTTTTCCATGGGCTGCTATTGCGAAGATGAGGCGCGCTGCCACCGCTCGGTGCTGCGCCAGCTGCTGGCCGAGCGCGGCGCGCTAACAGCCTGATGCGCTCAGCTGGCAGCGAGCACGACAAGCCGGACGTTGACGCGCTTCTGGAGTGCAGGCCAGGCCTTGCCCATCGCACTCATTTCGCCTGCTCGATGGATGGGGTCGGCGCAACGGCTCGTTTCAGATCCGCCAGGCTTTGCTTGACGGTGCGCGCTGCGGCATCAACCATGGCGTCGGCACGCGCATAAAGGGCTTCGCGAGTGACCAGGATGGGGCGAATGTCGTCCATCGCCTCGCCCATCGCGCCGTAGGGGGCGACCTGGCCGCCTTCGCCCCGTGTGGCATCAAAGGGGCGCATGTCGCCCTGGGCCGCGACGCGGGCCATGTGCTCCTCGGGCCGAGGCGCCTGATCAAATCGCGCTCAAGCCAAGACAAAATGGGCTTCATATGCTATGAAACAAATAGCAACCGGGAGAGTCCAGCGCTTCAAGCTGCGCGCCGCCCGCCCCGCTGTCATCCTGAGCGCAGCGAAGGATCTGCAGGCCCCCGGATTCTGTGAGATTCACAAAACCTCGGGTAAGCCATGGTATGCGACGCTTGCCACATGCGGTAAATTACTTTAAGCCTAAACAAAAGGAGTGATTCATGACCTCTCGCCGTCTTGTCCTGACCCGCAGCGCCGCCCTCGTGGGCGCCGCGTCCACCGGCTTGCTGCTGCCCGGAATCGTTCGCGCGCAGGCGGCCAAGGTACGCGTGGGCTTCATGCTGCCCTACACCGGCACCTTTGCCCAGCTCGGCGTGGCGATCGAGAACGGCTTTCGCCTCGCGGTGGACGAGCAGGGCGGCAAACTCGGCGGCCGCGAGATCGAGTACTTCAAGGTCGATGACGAGTCCGAACCTGCCAAGGGCATCGAGAACGCTGCGAAGCTGGTGCAGCGCGACAAGGTCGACGTGCTGGTTGGCACCGTGCACTCGGGCGTGCAAATGGGCATCCAGAAAGTCGCGCGCGAGACCGGCGTATTGAGCCTGATCCCCAACGCCGGCGTGCATGCCGCCACCCGTGCCCTGTGCGCGCCCAATGTGTTTCGCACCAGCTTTTCCAACTCGCAGCCCACGCGCGCGCTGGGTCAGGCCATGGTGGCCAAGGGCCACAAGAAGGCCGTGTGGATCACCTGGAAATATGCGGCCGGCGACGAGGCGTTCGAGGGCTTCAAGGAAAGCTACACCGCCGCCGGCGGCACCATCATCAAGGAGCTGGGCCTGCCCTTCCCCAATGTGGAGTTCCAGGCCCTGCTGACCGAAATCGCTGCGCTCAAGCCCGATGCCGTGGCCTGCTTCTTCGCGGGCGGTGGCGCGGCCAAATTCATCCGCGATTATGCGGCCGCCGGCCTCAAGGGCAAGATTCCGCTGTACGGCTCGGGTTTCCTGACCGAAGGCGTGCTCGACGCGGCCGGGCCGGCGGCCGACGGCATCATCACCACCATGCACTACAGCGACTCGCTGGACACGCCGCGCAACAAGGCTTTCCGCCTGGCCTACGCCAAGGCCTTCCGCAGCCAGCCCGACGTGTACGCCATGCAGGGCTACGACACGGGCCTGCTGCTGATCCAGGGCGCCAACGCGGTCAAGGGCGATCTGGCCAACAAGCCCGCGCTGTACAAGGCACTCGAGTCGGCCACCATCGACAGCCCGCGCGGCAAGTGGACCATGAGCAAGGCGCACAACCCGGTGCAGGACATCTACCTGCGCGTGGTCGAGAACAAGGAAAACAAAGTGATCGGCGTGGCTGCCAAGGCGCTGGCCGACTCGGGCGCCGGCTGCAAGATGGGCTGAACGCAGGACTTGCAGGGTGGGCAGCTCCGCTGCATACCGCTCCTTTGGTAGCACCACGATCCCGGGGGCAACAAGTTGCCCACCCTACGAGATGGGCATGCGCCCCGCTTCATACTTGCACCCATGACACTCACCATCTACCTCCTCTACCTCGCCGCTGTCGCCCTGCTGATTCTGACACCCGGGCCGACCATGCTCATGTGCATGACCACCGCCGTGAGCCACGGTCCGCGCAGAGCCCTGAGCTCGGTGGCCGGCAGCGTGAGCGCCGTGCTCGGCGTGATGCTGCTGTCGGCCATGGGCCTGGGCGCCCTGCTCGCGGCGTCTGAAGCCGCGTTCACCGCGCTCAAGCTCGTGGGTGCGGCCTACCTGATCTGGCTCGGCATCAAGACGTTTCGCTGTGAGGCTGCCGTACTGCCCGTGGACGCTGCCCCCGCCAACGGCGCGGCGCCGCGCAAGTCCTTTTTCCTCCAAGGCTTTCTGGTCGGCGCGAGCAACCCCAAGGCCGTGCTGTTCTTCGCCGCCTTCTTCCCGCAGTTCCTGAACCCGGCCGCTGCCTTTGCGCCGCAGTTTGCGATCCTCGCATCGACCTTCGTGGCCTTCGAGTTCTGCGTGCTCACGCTGTGCGCCCTGGGCGTCTCCCGGCTGGCACCTTGGCTGCGCTCGGGCCGCCAGGTGCGGTGGGTCAACCGCGTCTCGGGCGGCCTGTTCACCCTGCTGGGCGGGCTGCTCCTGCTGACACGCCGCCACGCCTGAGCTCACCGAGCCTCATCCTATGGACCTCGCCAACTTCCTCATCCAACTGCTCAACAGCGTGCAATACGGCCTGCTGCTGTTCATGCTGGCCGCCGGCCTGACGCTGATCTTCGGCATCATGGGCGTGGTCAACCTCGCGCATGGCAGCTTCTACATGCTCGGGGCCTACCTCGCCTGGTCGCTCAGCAGCTACTTCGGCAGCCTCGCACTGGCCATCGTCTGCGGCGCGCTGCTGGCCGTGGCCTTCGGCCTGGCGCTCGAATGGCTGCTGTTTCGCCATTTCTACCGGCGCGACCACCTCGACCAGGTGCTGCTGACCTTCGGGCTGATCTACATCTTCGAGGAGCT
>JBOHHM010000218.1:0-4840 GCA_050725495.1 Burkholderiaceae bacterium
TCGGCACCGCGCTGGATCTCACGCCGACGATCCTGATCTTCGCCCCGGTGATGCTGCCGATCGCCGTCAAGGCCGGCATCGACCCGGTCTACTTCGGCCTGATGTTCGTGCTCAACGGCTCGATCGGACTGATCACACCGCCGGTGGGCACGGTGCTCAACGTGGTGGCCGGCGTCGGCCGGCTCCCGCTGCACCAGGTGATCAAGGGCGTCAACCCCTTCCTGATCACCTACACCCTGATCATGTTCCTCTTTGTCCTGTTCCCGCAGCTCGTCACCGCGCCCGTCGCGTGGATGCGCTAAGCCCTTTCGCCCAACCTTTTGTTTCACCCAACCTCAGGAGACTCGCATGACTAATCTTCGCCGTACCCTGGCCGCGGCCGCGGCCGCCGCCCTGCTCACCGCCTCCTTCGCGGCGCTGTCGCAAGACATCAAGCCGCGCCTGATCCGTTTCGGCTACGGCCTGAACGAGCAGAGCAACCAGGGCCGAGCCGCCAAGGTGTTTGCCGAACAGGTCGAAAAGACCTCGGGCGGCAAGATGAAGGTGCGCGCCATCGGCGCTGCCGCGCTCGGCCCGGACGTTCAGATGCAGCAGGCACTGATCGGCGGCGCCCAGGAGATGATGGTCGGCTCCACCGCCACGCTGGTTGGCATCACCAAGGAAATGGCGCTGTGGGACACGCCGTTCCTGTTCAACAACGCCAGGGAGGCAGACGCCATCCTTGACGGACCGATCGGTGACAAGGTCAAGGCCAAGCTGGAAGACAAGGGGCTGGTTGGCCTGGTCTACTGGGAGAACGGCTTTCGCAACCTGACCAATAGCAAGCGGCCGGTCGCCAAGATGGAAGACCTGGACGGCATCAAGCTGCGCGTGATGCAGAACGAAGTGTTCCTCAACAGCTTCAAGACGCTGGGCGCCAACGCCGTGCCGCTGCCGTTCTCGGAACTGTTCTCGGCACTGGAGACCAAGGCGGTCGATGGCCAGGAGAACCCGTTCAACACCATCCTGTCAAGCAAGTTCTACGAGGTGCAGAAATACCTCAGCGTGACCAACCATGTGTACAGCCCGTGGATCGTGCTGGTCAGCAAGAAGTGGTGGGACGGTCTGAGCAAGGACGAGAAAAAGGTGCTGATGGATGCGGCCAGAAGCAGCCGCGACTTTGAGCGCAAGGACACGCGCGACGAGGCCGCCAGGGCGCTCGGCGACCTGAAAGCCAAGGGCATGCAGATCAACGAGCTGTCGGCCGCCGAGGCCGCCCGCATGCGTGACAAGCTCACGCGCGTGAACGCTGGCATCGCTGCCAACATCGGTATGGAGTTGTGGGGTGAGACGGCGGCTGCGCTGGGCAAGCTGCGCGCCGGGAAGCAATAAGCGCCGGGGGCGGTCGAACCCCTGGCGACATCATCATCGCCGAAAGTGCCGGCGATCCGCGGCAGTCGCTTGTCAGAGTGACTGCCGTCACTTGCGGGCGGACGTGACCAACACGGCCTGGCATACAGCGTTGAAGCAGGCAGGGGTGGAAGACTTTCGGTTTCACGACTTGCGTCATACCTGGGCATCCTGGCATCGCCAGGCGGGCACATCTTGCGATGAGCTCAAAGACTTAGGGGGATGGAAGTCGAGAACGATGGTGGACCGCTACGCCAAGTTTGCAACGGAGAACCTGTTGTCTGCGGCGTCCCGGATTGAGCGGGGCGGGGAAGGGCGGAACGTGGTGGATTTGTCACGTTTTTGTCACGTCTAGAAAGACGAAGAGCCCGCACTCACGTGCAGGCCCTTGTGTTTTGTGGCTCCTCGACCTGGGCTCGAACCAGGGACCTACGGATTAACAGTCCGGCGCTCTACCGACTGAGCTATCGAGGAACAAGCCGCAAATTATAGCGTTATTTTTTGCTGACTCACAAGCTGGCCTGAAAAGTTAATCGAAGAGTTCGTGGTGCACCGGGGAAAAGGTAGACATGGGCAAACTGGGTGGGCGATTTTTTCCAGTAGCGTTTGTCGAGCAAGTTGTCTATCCCCAGCGTCCAGGCGGTGACTACGTTCTTGAATTTGGTGTCATAGCGCAGTGCCGCATCCACGCGCGTCCAGGCGGGCAATCGGATGGATTCATCGGATAGCACGGCGCGTTTGCCTTCGTGCGAGAGCCGGCCTTGCAGTTCGAGGCCGGGCACGCCGCTCACGCGTCACGCGGCTTGAGCACGCAGCACCCAATCAGGCATGTTGGTGGGGCGCTTGCCGTTGAGGGCAGGTGCAGCGGTGCTGGCTTGGCGCCGCGCATCCATCAGCGTGAGGCCGCTGTCCAGCCGCCATGGGCCTTCACGCCAGCCCGCTGACAGCTCCAGTCCGCGATTGCGGACCTCGCCGTCAAGCTGGCGGGTGCAGGTGTTGACGGCACTGCAGGCACCGACGTCGGCGAACAAGGGGCGCTTGATCTGGAACAAGGCCGCGCTCCAGCGCAGGCTTTGTGTTTCGTCCCTGATTCCGAGTTCCGTCTGGCGGCTCTTGAGCGAGGGCAGGGGCTGACCGGCGTTGGCATAGATCGGCAATGCCGGCGCCACTTCGGACTCCACGCCCTCGCCGTAGCTGGCATAGAGCTGGCCGGGCGTGATCTGGTAGCTGGCGGCCAGCCATGGCGTGCTGATGCTGCGCTCGTGAGACGTGGGGCTCGAACCATCCGTGCTCACACTGTCGCGCGACAGGCGGGTGTGGCGCAGGCCCAGCCACGTCGTGAAGCGCTCGCTCCAGCGGATCGCATCCTGCACCAGGAACTCCAGGGAGCGTTCGTCCCGGTTGGTGTTCTGGGCGGTCAGCGTCGGGTCGGCGGGTGTGATGGCTGTCCCCGCCACGTTGCCGGTGCCCACCAGGTTGAAGGCCTGCATCTGGAAGCGGTTGCGCAGCTGGCTGGCTTGCAGGCCGAAGGCCAGGTCGTGCGTTGCGCTGCCCGTTGCGAGCTTGCCCTTGAGACTGAGGTTGGCGGCTTGCTGCCTGCGGCGCTCGTTCTCACTGCGGAAGTCGTACAGGTCCAGGGTTCCATCCGAGCAAAAGCGGTCGAAGTTGCCTTCGGCGCTGCAGCCAAAGGAGAAGGCGATGCGGTCGTCGGTTCTGAGTCGCTGGCTGCCCAGCTGGGCCGACCAGCGCCAGTCGCGGCCGAGGGCCTGCTCGAAGCGGACGCTGCCGCTCACGGCATCGAACACCGAGGGCTGCGACCAGGGCTGGTTGTTGAGGTTCAGGCGCGGGTCCACTGGCGCGGGCAGCACATTGCCCAGCAGGCTGAAGCCGTTTTGGCTCGGCTGGGTCTTATGGCTCCATTCGATCTCGGCTTCGAGCACCGAGTCGGGCCCCAAGCGCCAGTCGGTGGCCAGCGCGACCAGGCTGCGGCTGCCATCGAGGTTGCGGGTGAGTGGGCGCATGTTCTCGTGGGCCACGTTGAGGCGATAGCCCATGGCCTGGTCGACGCCGAAACGCCCCCCCAGGTCCACCGCTGCCAGCACGCTGGCGCGCGAGCTGAATTCGACCCGGAGTTCGCGCAGATCGTGCTGTGTGGGGCGCTTGACCACATAGTTCACGAGTCCGCCGGGCGCACTCGTGCCGGCCTGAATGCCGCTCGTGCCCTTGAGGATTTCGACGCGCTCCTTGTTCTCCAGCGGGATCGAGGTCTCGGCGCTGATCGGAAGGCCCTCGCGCCGGTAGTTGTAGCGGTTGTCGAGAACGAAGCCGCGCACCGTGAGAAAGTCCCAGTAGCCCGGCGAGTTGTAGGAGTCGGTGACCGAGGCGTCGAACTGGGTGAGATCGGCCAGGCGACGCGCGCCGCTGGCCTGCATTTGCTCGCGGTCGACCACGGTGGTCGAGATGGGGACTTCGTTGAGCGGCAGGTCGCCAAAACCGCCGATGTCGGCCTGGGGCGCCGCGCTGCGCTCATGGATCGTGACTGGCTTGAGCGTGCCGCCGGTTTGGGCCGACGCCGCAGATGCTATGAAAATGGTAGCGGCTGTAGACCGTGCGACAAGGGCCATGTGCCTGTTGGGTTCAAATGTTGGTGTGCAAAATGCCATGACGCTTCCTTCGACGCGATGGCAGGTCAGCTTGTGAGACGCCAATGGCCGCTGTGGATGGGGCGGCATCGTCATCGGACGTGCTTCCCTGCGCGAGGATTACCTCAGTCAGGTTCAAAGGGACTTCCTCAGTCGCCGCCGGGCAGCGGCAACACCCCTGGCGAATGTGTTGTTGTGAATTGCAGCGGATTGTAAGTCCCGAGAAAAAGCCCGCATGCCGTTTCCGGCAGCGGGCTTGCTTCTTGACGGCGGCCTTCGCAGCAGCCGTATCAGTCGAACACCGGGGATTCCACGCCCAGCACCTTGTGCAGCTTGGGGCTGGTGGTGGTGTATTGCAGGTGGATTCTCTTCTCGGGGAAGATGAAGGGCGCGGCGCCAAAAGCGGCCAGCGCGCATTCGTGGAAGCCCGAGAGGATCAGCTTCTTTTTGCCAGGGTAGGTGTTGATGTCGCCCACCGCAAAAATGCCGGGCACGCTGGTGGCGAATTGCTCGGTATCGACCTTGAGCTGCTTGCGCTCGATGTCCAGGCCCCATTCGGCAATCGGCCCGAGCTTGGGCGACAGGCCGAAGAACACCATGAGCATGTCGAGTGGCACCACGCGGGTCACGCCGTCGGCACCGGTGACCTTGGCGCCGCTGAGCTTGCCGTCATTTTCCTCGTAGCCGGTGACCTGGCCGATGATGAACTGCATCTCGTGGGCGTTGCACAGCTCATGCATCTTGGCCACGTTGGCCGGGGCGGCCTTGAAGCCGTCGCGGCGGTGCACCAGGATCACGCTCTCGGCCTT
>JBOHHM010000219.1:0-6933 GCA_050725495.1 Burkholderiaceae bacterium
CGGCCTGGTAGGGGCCGTTGGCCAGCAGATTGGCGTAACTGCCTGCGAAGCGGCGCGACTGCAGCCGCTTGACGGCGGCGATGGCCGCAGCCAACGCCGGATCGGCCAGCGCCTGCTGCTGCAGCTGCGTCACCTGGGTCACGGCATGGCGGATGGTCTGTGCGGCTTCCATACAGAGCCCGAGTCTAACCAGGCGCCAGGCTCCACGGGCGGTGGTCGCTCGTGCCATAGTTCTGCCATGTCCACTGCGCATTCGCGTCAGGCCTGAGCCCATGTTGGCCCGGCTCCAGCAAACCATCACCTTGTCGCTGCTGGCGGCGGCACTCGCCTGGCTGCTGTTGTTCTGGGGCCGCTCCCCCCTGCTGGCCTGTGCCGGACTGGTGCTCTTCGTCAAGGGCTATTCGGTCTTTCTCGCCATGGAATTCATGGCGCTTCGCTTCGTCAACCAGCGCGACCCCGTGCCCCAACCGGGCTGGGGCGAGCTCTTGGGCGCCTGGTGGGGCGAGACGCTCACGGCGCCGCGCGTGTTCTGCTGGCGCCAGCCCTTCTGGTCCAACGCAGTGCCCGACGCTTTGGCGCCCGCCTCGGCCGTCCAGGGGCGGCGCGGAGTGGTGTTCATCCACGGCTTTGTTTGCAACCGCGGCCTGTGGACGCCCTGGCTGAGGGAGCTCCGGGCCCGGGGCCATGCGTTTGCGGCCGTCAACCTGGAACCGGTGTTCGGCTCGATCGACGACTATGTGCCCCAGATTGAAGACGCGGTGCAGCAGGTCACGCGTGCCACCGGTCTGCCGCCAGTGCTGGTGTGCCACAGCATGGGCGGGCTGGCGGCGCGGGCCTGGCTCAAGGCGCGGGCGGCGGACGCCCGGGTGCACCACGTCATCACCATCGGGTCGCCCCATCATGGCACCTGGCTGGGCCGCTTCAGCCTGGTGGTCAATGGCCGGCAGATGCGGCTGGGCAGCGACTGGCTGCGGCGGCTCGAACAGGACACGCCGGCCCAGCGCCATGCGCGCTTCACCTGCTGGTACTCCAACTGCGACAACATCGTGTTTCCCGCTTCCACCGCCACCCTGGCCGGCGCCGACAACCGGCTGGTGCGCGGTGTGGCCCATGTGCAACTGGCTTTCGATGCCGCTGTCATGCGCGCGTCGCTGGCCCTGATCACGGCCGTGTAAGGTCGCCCGTGCTGGCGCCGGGAGCGGGCTGCAGGGGCCGCCTTAAGCGATCGCCGAACCCCGCCGGCTCGCAACAAAAAGGGAACACAAACCATGCCTCTGATCGTCGTGAGGGAAGACGATGCCGGTACGCGGATGTTGGTGACATCCGTGCTGAAGAAGGACGGCCATGAGATGCTGACGGCGGAAAACGGCGCGCAGGGCCTCCAGCTGGTCGAGCAGCACCGCCCCGCGCTGGTCATCAGCGATGTGCAGATGCCCGAGATGAACGGCTTTCAGATGCTGGCCGCCGTGCGCCAGCATCCGGCCCTGGCCTCCACGCCCGTGATCCTGCTGACCTCGCTGCAAGAGCGCGCCGACATGCGCCTGGGCATGAACACCGGCGCCGGCGACCACATCACCAAGCCGTTTCACCCCGCGGAACTGCGCGAGGCCGCCGCGGCCCAGCTCAACAAGCGGGTCGTGCAGGCCAGCCTGCAGAACATGGCGGTCGACGCGGCCGTGCAAGCCGCGCTGGACGTGCAAAAGCACAAGCTGGCCCAGCTCTACGAGCGGCGTCTGGCCAAGGAGCTCAGCGATGGCTGGTCCAGCGGCGACGGCAGCGACGGCGACGAGAAGTTCGCCCAGGCCAGCGTGCTCTATGTCGACATGCCGAGCTACGCCGCGCTGGCCGAACGGCTCGCCAGCAGCGAGCTCAGCGAACTGGTCAGAAAGTTCTATGGCAGCGCCGGCGACACGGTTCACCTGTTCGGCGCGCGCCACATGCAGTTCATCGGCGAGGGCCTGCTCAGTGTGTTCACGGACAGCACCGACACCCGCTCGGTCAATCACGGCCTGCGCGCCGTGCGGGCCGTGCTGGGCCTGGTGGATTCTGCGCACCGCATGCGTCACTTTTTGCAGACGCAGTTCGCGGGCCGCGCGCTGCCGCGCTTTGCGATCAATGTGGCCCTGCACAGCGGCCCCGTGACCCTGAGCCGCCTGGTCGATCCGCTGCACGCGACACCGGCCCGGACCCTGCCGGTCGGCGACGCCGTCAGCGCCACGCTGCTACTGCAAAAGCAGGCCCCGGCCCCGGGGCTGGACCATTGCGGCCAGCGTGAGCCTGCTGCGCGGCGTGACCGGTGCCGTCAAGACCGGCGCTCGGGCGCTCGTGGCGCTGCCGGGCCGCACGGCGCCCGTGGATGCGACCGAGCTGCTGGGCCTGGCCCTGTGATGCGCCGGGCTCCATCGATGCGGCTCGTTCCCCTGGGCCGGCTGCTCGCGGCCAGCTTGCTGCTGCTGGCCTTGGTGCCGGCTCTGTTGGTGGCGGGCGTGATGGTGCGCGGCAGTTCCCAGGCGGTCGAGGAACTGGCCGGCGGCATTCTTTTCAATGTGGCGGCACGGGTTCAGTCCGGCATGCAGGCCCATCTGGCGCAGGCGCACAACCTGCTCAACGGCCTGTTTCCCGAGCTGATGAGTCCCGAGCAGAAAGAGCGGGCCCGCGACTGGTTGCGCCACCCCGAGTCGTTCGAGGCGTGGGCTTTGCGCTGACGCGACAGTCGCCCGATGTGCCCCATCTGTATTTCGGCAACCAGCGGGGCGAGTATTTCGCCCTCGAGAACGCGGCCGATGGCGCCACGGTCCGTTGGCGCGGCCCCGGCGATGCAGGACGGCGCTCCTTTGCGGGGCAAGGCAGCCCGGCGACAGGAGTCGCCCCTTGCCGGCCGAGACGGCCAACTTCGAGCCGCGCACCCGTGCCTGGTACCCGGGCGCATTGCTCGCCAAGGGGCGCAGCTTTTCGCCGATTCAGGCCATGGCCGGCAAGCCGCAGCTGATGCTCACGCTGTCGCAGCCGGTCTATGACAGCGATGAAGGCGCGGCGGGGGTGTTTGGCGTGGACTTGTACCTGCAGCGGCTGGCCGACCTGTTGCAAACGCAGAGCATCAGCGCCCATGGCGCGGCCTCCATCGTTGATGAGACGGGCTTGTTGGTCGCCGGCTCGGCCGGGGACGCGCTGTTCCGTGAACACCAGGGCCGGCTGGTGCGCCGCAGTCCGCGAGGCGCTGGGCCTGCGCTGGACCCTGGTGGTGGCCGCGCCCGAGAGCGACTTCACCGCCGACACCCGCCGCGCCTGGACGGTGTCGCTGGCGGTGATCGCCGTCCTGGTTGCCCGCGCCATCGGCCGGCGCCTGCAAGGCTTGAGCCTGGCGGCCGAGCAACTGGGGCGGGGCGAGGTGCCGGTGATCGAGCGGGGCACGCGCATTCGCGAGGTGCGCCAGCTCTCTGAGGTCATGCACGACAGCGCCGCGCAGCTGCAGGCCTACCGCGCGCGGGTTCAGGCTGACGCGCGGGCGCTGCAGCAGGCCAACGACAGCCTGGATGCGCGGGTGCAGCAGCGCACGGCCGAACTCGCCGCCTCGCGCGAGGAAGCGCTGGGCGCGGCGCGCGCCAAGGCGGCCTTTCTGGCGACCATGAGCCAGGAAATCCGCACCCCGCTCAACGGCGTGGTCGGCATGAGCACGCTGCTGGCCGAGACCCCGCTCGACCCCGAGCAGCGTGACTACTTGGAGACCATCCGCCTGTCCAGCGACCAGCTGCTGGCCGTGATCAACGACATCCTCGACTTCTCCAAGATCGAGTCCGGCAGGCTCGAGCTCGAAGCCGAGCCCTTGAGCCTGCGCGCCGCGGTCGAGGAGGCCTGCGACATCGCCGCCCCGCGCGCGCGAGAGAAGGGGCTGGAACTGATCATCGACATTCCCGAGTCGAAAGCCGCAGAGCCCCATGCCGACGCGGTGCCCGAGGCCATCCGCGGCGACGTCACGCGACTGCGCCAGGTGCTGATCAACCTGATCAACAACGCCGTGAAGTTCACCGAAGCGGGCGAGGTGGCGATCCATGTCCGCCGGCTCGATGTGGCCGATCCGCGGGGTCGCGCCGTGATCGAGTTTCGCGTGAGCGACAGCGGCATCGGCATCCCGGCCGAGCGGCTCGCGGCCCTGTTCGAGGCCTTCACCCAGGGCGACGCCTCCACCAGCCGCAAGTACGACGGCACCGGCCTGGGCCTGGCCATCTGTAAGCGGCTGGTCGAACTGATGGGCGGGCAGATCGGCGCGCACAGCGAGCCGGGCCGCGGCCCCACCTTCTGGTTCACGGTAGCCGCGCCGCTGGCCCAGATGACGCCGACGCTGAACCCCGCCGAGGCTGGCGCGCTCGCGGCCAAGCGGGTGCTGGTGGTGGACGACCACGCGACCAATGTGCGCATCCTCACGCGCCAGCTGCAGCTCTGGGGCTTGCAGGTGGCCAGCGCCGAATCGGGCGCGCAGGCGCTGCAGTGGCTGGACCAGGCCGCGAGCCTGCCCGATGTGATCATCACCGACATGCATATGCCCGCCATGGACGGCGTCTCCCTGGCCCGCGCCATCAAGGCCCGGCCCGCGTGGCGCGACATTGCGCTGCTGCTGCTGAGCTCGGGCTTCATGCCGGTGGCCGACGACAGTGCCCAGCTGTTCGACGCGCGCCTGCTCAAGCCGGCCCGCCAGACCCAGCTGTTCGACACCATGGCGCGCTGCTTGGCTCCGGACCACGCCGCACGCAGCCAGGCTGTCTCGCCCATCAGCGACGCCAAGAAGCGCATCACCGTGCTGGTGGCCGACGACAACGCGGTCAACCTCAAGGTGGCCTGCGCCATGCTGCTCAAGCTCGGCGATGACATCCACACCGCGGTCGACGGGCGCGAGGCCGTGGACGCGGTGGCGCAGACCATGGCGCGTGGCCCGCGCTTTGGCGCGGTCCTGATGGACGTGAACATGCCCGAGGTGGACGGCCTGCAGGCCACGCGGCAGATCCAGACCGCCTGGGGCGCCCAGGCGCCCCCCATCATCGCGCTCACGGCCGCCGCCTCGGCCGAAGACCAAATGCGCTGCGAGGCCGCCGGCATGGACGACTACCTGACCAAGCCGCTGCAGGTGGCGGCGCTGGCCCTGGCGCTGGAGAAATGGGTGCCCGCCAAGCTGCCGGATGCTATCAATTCGGTAGCGCATCGCGCGCAATCCATGGGGCATAGCAACGAATTGATGTTGAAGAGGAGCCGTCGGACGCAGCCCAGCCCCCGCTGATGGACTTCGGCCGCCTCAACGAATTCCGGGAGTTCGACGACGAAGACCTCCGCATGACGCGCGAAGTCGTGAGCCTGTTCGTCAACGACGCGCCGCAGCGCCTGCAGGCCATCGCGGCGGCGCTCGCGGCCAACGATGCGCAGGCCCTGTCGCGGGCGGTGCACGCCCTCAAAGGGGCGGCCAGCAATGTGGGTGCGGCGGCCATGCACGCGGTCTGCATCGGTCTGGAGGCCGAGGCCCAGGTGCCGCCCGATGCCGGCGCGCGCCTCGACCAACTCCATGAGCTATGGCAAGAAACCCGTTCTGCCCTTGAGAAATGGGCGTGAGTAGCTATTAATTTTGTAGCAATTCTTGCCGCCTGCGGCCGTCTCTGTCAGCCAGGGCCGGGGATGGTTGTGCTAGATTGAGCGGCTTATGGCCGAGCCATCCCTTGCGACCCCTGCCCCTGACAAGCTGTTGGCCGCGCTGAGCCCCGAGCTGCGCGCGCTGGCCTGGCGCGGCCCGCCGCGCCGCTTTCGCAAGAACGCCGTCGTGCTGCGCGAAGGCGAGACGGGCGACAGCCTCTATGTGCTGCTGCAGGGCAGCGTCAAGGTGTTCGCGATGGACGAGAGCGGGCGCGAAATCACCTACGGCACGATTCATGCCGGCGACTACTTTGGCGAAATGTCGCTCGACGGCGGCCCCCGCTCGGCCTCGGTGATGACGCTGGAGCCCTGTGTCTGCGCGGTGCTCGGCAGCGCCGAGGTACGGGCGCACCTGGCGCAATCGCCCGGTTTTGCTTTCAGCATGCTCGTGCGGATGATCCGGCGGATTCGGGCCGCCACCGAAAGCGCGCGCAACATGGCGCTGCTCGATGTCCATGGCCGCGTGCTCGCCCTGCTCGAAGGCCAGCAGGGCGCCGCGCCTGATGGGGCCGCCGTCGTGCTGCGCAACATTACGCACCAGGACATTGCCAACCGCGTCGGCGCCTCGCGCGAAATGGTCAGCCGCCTGCTCAAGGAACTGGAGAAGGACGGCTACATCGAGCTGGGCGTCAAGCGCATCACGCTGTTGAAGAAGCTGCCGGCGCGCTGGTAGCTGGGCCTGCCCGCGGACTTACATAGCGTTGAAGATCCGTCGCGTTGCCTGCGGCGCGGCATCGCTGGTGCCCCGCAGACGCACCACGGCCCCACTGCGCGTGCCGGCGCCTCGCAGCCCGGTCAGCGCCGGGTTCTCGTCGCTGTAGGCCCGGGCATCGGGCAGCTTGACGACCCCCGGCCGCGTGGGCCGAGCCTCGTCGGGGTCGGGCTTGCGTGGCGAGTAGTGGGCCCAGCGTTCATCGGTCCGCGAGGTATGAATGCGCTCACCGCCGACCGAGACGGTTTTTTGGCCGGTGGCAATGCTGTTGAAGTTGCCACTGCGCCGGATCGGCGTCGGGTTGGCCGGGTCGTCGACCCTGGCGTCCATGTCGTAGTGCGCGTCTTCAAAATGCGACTGGCGGGCGCCGGTGCCGGTGCCGATCACCACATCGTCGCGCTCCACATAGGAGTCCACCGTGACCGGGCCGCCGGACTCGTTGCTCAGCGTGACGCGCCATACGCCGCTAGGGGCGGTCGCCGCACCGGCATCAAAACTGAAGCTCGGGGCCACGGCCAGCAGGGCGCAGGTGCCGGCGCGCCCGGTGG
>JBOHHM010000220.1:0-5540 GCA_050725495.1 Burkholderiaceae bacterium
AGCGGCGGTCTGAGCGCTGCCGGTCTGAACACCCCCGGTCGCAACACCAGCGGCTTCGAGTTCGGCGTTCGCCACTCCTTCTAATCATGCGCTGGCCTCGTGCCAGCTGTGATCGGAATCGGCCAAATGCCGCCAGCCTTCGGGCTGGCGGCTTTTTTCATTTGGGTGAGAGCGTTCGAACTGCAATCGCGCTGCCACAAGAACTACCGCTGCAGGGATGGCACAAAACCGTTTCGTAGGGGCCTGGATACATGCGACCTCACCTTGAAAGATGGCTGCTGGTTCTGGCGCTGGCCCAGTTGGCTGCCTGCGCCTCGGCTCCGGTGCCGGTGGACGATGCCGGCGTGAAGGCCACGCCCTGGAGTGACGCTTCCACCCGCGGCGTCGAAACGCCGCCCTGGCACCACTACAAACTCCCCGGCAAGCAGCCCACGCAATTCGCCTACACACGCCTGGACGGCCGCGATGCCATGGCCGTGACGGCGGTGTCGTCTGCCAGCATGCTGCGGCAGCCGGTCCGCATCGAGCCGGCCGAGCTCGGCGGCCTGCGATTTTCCTGGAAGGTCCCCGAATTGATTGCCGCGGCCGATATGGCCGAGCGCGAAGCAGACGACTCCCCGGTGCGCGTCGTGCTGGCTTTCGACGGTGATCGCAGCAAGCTGTCAGCCAGGAACGCCATGTTGTCGGAGCTGGCACGCACCTTGACGGGCGAGGAAATGCCCTACGCCACGCTGATGTATGTCTGGTGCAACCAGCGCGCACCGGGCAGCGTGATCATCAATTCGCGCACCGACCGCATCCGCAAGTTCGTGGTCGAGTCGGGCGCGGGCAAGCTCAACCAGTGGCTCGACTATGAGCGCAACATCCGCTCCGACTACGAGAAAGCCTTTGGCGAGGCGCCGGGCGCCCTGGTGGGCATAGGCATCATGACCGACAGCGACAATACCCAGTCCATCACGCGGGCCTGGTATGGGCCGGTCCGCCTGCTGCCCGCGGCGCTCCAAAGCAGGCGCTGAGAGCGCCGCAGCAGCACACCGGGAAACCCCTTGCCGCGCGGCGCACGGGCTTGGTGCATAGTCGTGGCTTTCAAATTTAGAGAGTCCTATGAAACTCAAACTCGCCTTGCTGTCTGCCGCCGCGCTCGCTGCATTCGCCGCCGCGCCGGCCCTGCAGGCCAAAACCTTCAAATGGTCCAGTGCCAGCGACATTCCCACGCTGGACATCCATTCGCAGAACAATGCGCTGGGCAATGGCGTGCACGCGGCCATCTATGACTCGCTGGTCTACTACAACAGCCGCACGTTCAAAGTCGACCCACAGCTGGCCACCGAGTGGAAGCTGATCAACCCGACCCAGATGCGCATCAGCCTGCGCAAGGGCGTGAAGTTCAGCGATGGCTCGGCGTTCACGGCCGACGACGCCAAGTATTCGCTCGAGCGGGCCATGGCCAAGAGCTCCAACTACGGTGTCTATGCCCAGGGCATCGACAAGGTGGTGAAGGTCGACGACCATACCATCGACATCATCAACAAGGCGCCGAATCCGGTGCTGATGAACCAGCTGACCGAGCTGCGCATGATGAGCCGGGCCTGGGCCGAGAAGAACAAGTCGCTCGAGCCCAAGGACATCCGCACCAAGGATGAGACCTTCGCCCACCGCAATGCCATGGGCACGGGCCCGTTCATGGTCAAGGAATGGCAGCCTGACCAGAAGCTGGTGCTGGTGCAAAACCCCAACTGGTGGGGCAAGGCCCAGTATGCCAAGGAAGGCAACCTGACCGAGATCGTCTACACGCCGATCAAGTCCGAGGCTACCCGTGTGGCGGCCTTGCTGTCGGGCGAGCTGGACCTCGTGCTCGATCCGAGCCCGCAGGATCTGGGCAAGCTGCGCGCCCATGCCGCCCTCAAGGTGGTGGACGGCGCCGAAAACCGCACGATTTTCTTCGGCATGGACCAGTTTCGCGATGAACTGCCCGGCTCCAACGTGAAGGGCAAAAACCCGCTGAAGGACCAGCGCGTGCGCAGGGCCCTGTACCAGGCCATCGATGTGGCCGCCATCAACAAGGTCGTGATGCGCGGCCTGAGCCAGCCCACCGGCACGCTCATTGCGCCGCAGGTCAACGGCTGGACCCAAAAGGCCGATGCGCGCTGGCCCTACGACGCCGCGGGCGCCCAGAAGCTGCTGGCCGAGGCCGGTTACCCCGCCGGCTTCGAGGTGGATTTTGCCTGTCCGAACAACCGTTACATCAATGACGAGGAAATCTGCCAGGCCGTCACGGCGATGTGGGCCAAGGTGGGGGTCAAAGCCAAGCTGCGCACCCTGCCTCTGGTGACCTACTTCCCGATGATCCAGCGCTATGAGGCCAGCATTTACATGCTCGGCTGGGGCGTACCGACCTTTGATGCGCTGTACAGCCTGCAGTCGCTGGTGCGCAGCGTAGGGGCCAGCGGCGACGGCAATTACAACGTGGGCCGTTACTCCAACCCCCAGATGGATGCACTGGTGGAGCGCATCAAGAAGGAGACCGACCTGAAGAACCGCAACGACCTGATCGAAAAAGCCCTGCTGCTCGAGCATGAGGAGGTGTCGCACATTCCGCTGCACAATCAGGTCATCCCCTGGGCCATGAAGAAAAACATCGAGGTCGTGCATCGCGCCGACAACCGCATCGACTGGCGGCTGATCAAGGTCAACTGAAAGCCCGAGCAAGCTCGATTCAATGGCCCTGCGGGGCCTTGTTTCATGCGGTGTTCAGAGAGGATGCCTAAGGAAATCCCCGTGTTGGTGCGTGGCTGGCTCTGCTAGCATCGCCGCTACTCAAAAGTTGCTCTGATGTTTGCCTTTATCCTGCGTCGTCTGATTCAAGCCGTGATTGTGATGGTCACGGTGGCCCTGATTGCCTTCATGCTGTTCCAGCATGTGGGTGACCCCGTGGTGTTCCTGCTCGGCCAGGATGCCACGCCCCAGCAAATCCGCGAGCTGCGCGCCGACCTGGGGCTGAACAAATCGTTTCTCGTGCAGTTCTGGCATTTTCTGGTCAACGCGGCGCAAGGCGAGTTTGGTCTGAGCCTGCGCCAGGGCGCCAAGGTCTCGCGCCTGATCGCCGAGCGCTTTCCCGCCACGCTGGAGCTGGCCCTGGTGGCGGCCCTGCTGGCGCTTGTGATCGGCATTCCCATGGGCGTTTATGCGGCCTTGCGCCGTGGCAGCTTCATGAGCCAGGTGTTCATGACGCTGTCGCTGCTGGGGGTGTCGCTGCCGACCTTTCTGATCGGCATCCTGCTGATTCTGGTGTTTGCCGTGGGCCTGGGCTGGTTCCCCAGTTTCGGGCGCGGCGAGGTCGTGCAGCTGGGCTGGTGGAGCACCGGCCTGCTCACGGCCAAGGGCTGGCATCACATCGTGCTGCCGGCGATCACGCTGGCCGTGTTCCAGCTCACCCTGATCATGCGCCTGGTGCGCGCTGAAATGCTGGAGGTGCTGCGCACCGACTACATCAAGTTCGCCCGGGCCCGCGGCCTGAGCAACCGGGCCATTCATTTTGGCCATGCCCTCAAGAACACGCTGGTGCCCGTGATCACCATCACCGGGCTGCAGCTGGGCGCCTTGATCGCCTTTGCCATCATCACCGAAACCGTGTTCCAGTGGCCGGGCATGGGCCTGCTGTTCATCCAGGCCGTGACCTTCGCCGACATCCCGGTCATGGCCGCCTACCTGTGCCTGATTGCGCTGATTTTCGTGGTCATCAACCTGGTGGTGGACCTGCTGTACTTCGTCGTCGACCCGCGGCTGCGCGTGGGCAAGGCAGGAGGCCACTGATGCTGGCGCCACGTCTGAAGGCCAGCGGCCGCGTCTTCGCGCAGATCGCCGAGTTTCACCCCGAGCTCACGGCCTTTCGCCGTGACCTGCATGCCCACCCCGAACTGGGCTTTGAGGAGGTGTACACGGCGGGCCGCGTGACAGAGGCGCTCAAGCTGTGCGGCGTCGACGAGGTTCACGAGCGCATCGGCAAGACCGGGGTCGTGGCCGTGATCAAGGGTCGGGGCCACAGCAGCGGCAAGATGATCGGCCTGCGCGCCGACATGGACGCCTTGCTGATGACCGAGCACAACGACTTCGCCTGGAAATCGTCCAAGCCGGGCCTGATGCACGGCTGCGGCCACGATGGCCACACGGCCATGCTGGTGGGCGCGGCGCGCTACCTGGCCCAGAGCCGCAATTTTGACGGAACGGCCGTGCTGATCTTCCAGCCTGGCGAAGAGGGCTTCGCCGGCGCGCGGGTCATGATCGAAGAAGGCCTGTTCGAGCGCTTTCCCGTGCAGGCCGTTTACGGCATGCACAACTGGCCCTCGATGAAGCCGGGCATGGTGGGAATCAATCCGGGGCCGATGATGGCGGCGGCCGACCGCATCACCATCGACATCACGGGGCGCGGCGGCCATGGCGCTCATCCCTACATGACGGTCGATCCGGTGCTGGTGGCCGCCCATATCATCACCGCTGTGCAAAGCATTGTGTCGCGCAATGTCAAGCCGGTGGACAGCGCCGTGATCAGCCTTTGCGCCATGCATGCCGGCGACCTGGGCGCCATGAGCGTAGTGCCGGGCAAGGCCACCCTGGTCGGCACGGTGCGCACCTTCAATCCGGACGTGCAGGACCTGATCGAGCGCCGCCTGCATGAGCTGTGCAGCGGGGTCGCGCTGGGTTTCGGGGCTTCGGCCAGCGTGAACTACGAGCGCATCTACCCCGCGACCATCAATTCGGAAGAGGAAGCGGCGTTCGCCGCCGACGTGGCCCAGTCGCTGGTGGGGCCGGACCATGTGGTGCGCGACATGGAGCCCAGCATGGGCGCGGAAGATTTTTCCTTCATGTTGCAGGTCAAGCCCGGTGCCTACCTGCGCATCGGCCAAGGCGGCGAGGGCAGCTGCTTCCTGCACAACAGCCGCTACGACTTCAATGACGACATTCTTGCGCTGGGCTCGGCCTTGCACGCCAGCCTGGTCGAGCAGGCCATGCCGCTGCAGCAGGCCTGATGCCGCCTCTTTCGTGAAATCACAAATTTCTTGTCCCAAGGAGTTCCCATGAAATTCAAGCCGCAACTGCTCTGTGCCGCTGTGATGTGTGCACTGGCTGCTACAAGTTTTGTAGCGAGTGCAAATACGATCCGGGTCGCCAACCAGGGCGACGCCCTGTCGATGGACCCGCACTCGCTCAACGAAGCGCTGCAGCTGAGCGTGACCGGCAACGTCTATGAAGGCCTGGTGATTCACAACAAGGACCTGAGCCTGGCCCCGGGCCTGGCGACGTCGTGGAAGCAGACCTCCCCCACGGTCTGGCGCTTCGAACTGCGCAAGGGGGTGCAATTCCATGATGGCACGCCGTTCACGGCCGATGACGTGCTGTTCACCTTCCAGCGCGCAGCCGGCGAGGGCTCCGACATGAAGAGCTATGTCAACGACGTCAAGGACGTGCGCAAGCTCGGCGACCATGTGGTCGAGATTGAAACCAGGGCGCCGTTCCCGATCCTGCCCGATGTGCTCTTCCCG
>JBOHHM010000221.1:0-13425 GCA_050725495.1 Burkholderiaceae bacterium
CGGCCTATCTTGTCTGGCTGGCGTCCCACCCTCGAACAGGCTCAATTCTCAAGAATGCTCGAAAAGAACCAGGGACATCACGCGCCCGCAGGCCTTGAACTGCGACGGACGTAACACTTGGCAGGCAACCTGCTGCAGGCGAACAAGAAAAACACTGATCTGTTTGAAGCCTTGGCGGCTGTGAATGAGCGGTTTGCCAAACTGAGGAAGCTGGGGTCAGCCTTCATGTCAAGCCGCGGATCTCGCGCAGCGCCACGGTGAGCATGGCGGCGTCCAGGGTTCCCGCCAGCTGCAGGTCGCCCAGCACCTTGCGGTAGCGCTCCAGCGCGCTGTGGTAGTTGCCTGCCCAGGTGCGCAGGTAGGCCTCCACGCTTTGCTCGCTCGGACTCAGCCCGAGCGCCGCTGCCGTGAGCGCCCGGTGCGCGCCCGAGAGTTCGTCCTTGAGCGCGGCGCGGGCCAATGCCTGCCATTGGCTGTCTGCCGCCAGCAGCCCGATCTGGCGGTGCAGCCAGTTGATGCTCAAGTCCCCGCTCAAGCCGAAATACACGCCGGCGACCAGGTCCACTGGCCGCTGCGTCGTGGCCGCGACCTCGGTGAGGTCCAGCGCGCAATACAGCGCGTCGCATTTGGCGATCCGCAGCGCCAGTTCTGCAGGCACGCCGGCGGCGCTGAACCTGGCCGCATTCGCCTCCAGCTCGGCGCGATCCGGGCCGATCAGCAGGGTGCCCAGGTGTTGCGCCAGCGTCGCCACCCACGGCGTGAAGCGTTCTATCACCGAGGCAATGTCTTGCTGCTGGCGGTGGCGCAGGAACCACAGTGTGCCGCGCTCGGTCAGGCGCTCGGCCTCGACGATCATTCCGACCTGCGCCGCATAGTCGACGCTGCTGTCGAGCCCGCCGATCGCCTGCCACAGGCTCACCATGCCGAACACCTCGCGCGCCAGCACGTAGGCGCGAACGATCTCGGCAGGCCTGGCGCTGGTGTCTTCCTGCATGTGGTGCACGAACACGCTGCCGACCCGGTTGATCATGCTGTTGGTCACATGGGTGGCGATGATCTCGCGCTTGAGCGGGTGGTGCGGCATGACGGCGCGGTAGCGTTCGCGCAGCGGCAGCGGGAAGTAGCGCTCCAGGGCGGTGGCGATGTAGGGGTCATCGGGCACGTCGGAGTCGAGCAGTTCCTCGCACAGCACGATCTTGCTGTAGGCCAGCAGCACGGCCAGCTCAGGCGCGGTAAGGCCGTTGCCCGCGAGCTTGCGCGTGCGCAGCTCCTGTTCCGTGGGCAGGAACTCGAGTTCGCGCTTGAGTTTGCCGGCCTTCTCCAGCGCCGCGATATAGCGCGCCTGCGCGTCCAGCAACGCCGCGCCGCGGGCGCGGGCGATGGACAGGCTCTGGGTCTGGAAGTAGTTGTCGCGCAGCACGAGCTGGGCCACCTCCTCGGTCATGTCCGCGAGCAGCTTGCTGCGCTGCTTGCCGGTCAGTTCGCCGTCGGCCACCACGGCATTGAGCAGGATTTTGATGTTGACCTCGTGGTCGGAGCAGTCCACGCCACCGGAGTTGTCGATCGCGTCGGTATAGATGCGCCCGCCTCCGATCGCATACTCGATGCGCCCGAGCTGGGTGAGTCCGAGGTTGCCGCCTTCGCCCACCACCTTGCAGCGCAGCTCGGCGCCGTCCACGCGCACCGCGTCGTTGGCCCGGTCGCCCACCTGGTCGTGGCTTTGCTTGCTCGATTTGACATAGGTGCCGATGCCGCCGTTGTAGAGCAGGTCCAGCGGGGCCTTGAGGATGGCGCGGATCAGGTCGTTGGGCGTCAGCGCCTGCGCCTCGATGCCCAGCACGCGGCGCACCTCGGGCGACAGCGGCACCGACTTGGCGCTGCGCGCGATCACGCCGCCGCCGGCCGAGATCAGCGCGGGGTCGTAATCGGCCCAGGACGAGCGCGGCAGGGCGAACATGCGCTCGCGCTCGCGAAAGCTCGCCTCGGGCTGCGGGTCGGGGTCGAGGAAGATGTGGCGGTGGTCGAACGCCGCCACCAGCTTGATGTGGCGCGACAGCAGCATGCCGTTGCCGAACACGTCGCCCGACATGTCGCCTATGCCCACGATCGTGAAGTCCTCGGTCTGGATGTCGCGCCCCAGTTCGCGGAAATGGCGCTTTACCGATTCCCAGGCGCCGCGCGCGGTGATCGCCATCTTCTTGTGGTCGTAGCCCACCGAGCCGCCCGAAGCGAAGGCGTCGCCGAGCCAGAACCCGTACTCCTGCGCGATGCCGTTGGCGATGTCGGAAAAGGTGGCCGTGCCCTTGTCGGCGGCCACCACCAGATAGGGGTCGTCTTCGTCGTGGCGCACCACCGAAGGCGGCGGCACCACCTTGCCGCCCACCAGGTTGTCGGTGAGATCCAGCAAACCGCGCAAAAAGGTCTGGTAGCAGGCCACGCCTTCCTTGAGCAGTGCGTCGCGGTCGCCGCTGGGCGCTCGCTTGAGCACGAAACCGCCTTTCGATCCGACCGGCACGATCACGGCGTTCTTGACCATCTGCGCCTTGACCAGGCCGAGCACCTCGGTGCGGAAGTCTTCCATGCGGTCGGACCAGCGCAGCCCCCCGCGCGCGACCTTGCCGCCGCGCAGGTGCACGCCCTCGACCCGGGGCGAGTAGACGAAGATCTCGAACATCGGCCGGGGCTGCGGCAGGCCGGGCACCAGCTGCGGATTGAACTTGAACGACAGATAGGGCTTGGGCGCGCCGCCGGCATCGGCCTGGAAGTAGTTGGTGCGGGTGGTGGCCTGGATCAGCGCCAGGCACTGGCGCAGGATGCGGTCCTCGTCGAGGTTGGCGACTTCGTCCAGCGCGGCCTCGATCGCCACCCCCAGCGCGGTGGCGGCACGCTGCCCCTCGTGCGCCGCCGCGGGGTCGAAGCGCCTCAGGAACAGCTCGACCAGCTGGCGCGCGATCTGCGGATGGCGGGTCAGTGTCTGGCGGATGTACGGCAGGCTGAAGGTGAAGCCGGCTTGCCGCAGGTACTTGCTGTAGGCACGCAGGATCACGACCTCGCGCCAGGTGAAGCGCGCGCTCAGCACCAGCCGGTTGAAGTCGTCGTTTTCCACCTCGCCGCGCCAGACCTGGGCGAAGGTGTCCTCGAACAGGCCCTTGACCTGGTCGAGCGCGAGCTCCGCGCCGGCTTCGTAGGTCATGGAGAAATCGTGAATCCACACCGGCGCCGACCCCTGCGGCGCGATCTCGTAGGGGTGCTCGTCCAGCACCCGTACTCCCATGTGCTCCAGCATCGGCAGGCTGTCGGACAGGGGGACCGGCCCGCCCGCGTGAAACAGCTTGAACTGCAGTTGCTCGGGCCGCGCCTCGAGCGGCCGGTAAAGCGACAGGCCCAGGCCCGAGCTCTGTTCTTGCGGCGCCAGCCGCTCCATCATTTCGATGTCGTGCACCGCCAGCCGCGGTGAATAATGTTCGCGGTAGCCTGCCGGGAACGCGCCGGCATAGCGGCGGTAGAGCTGGGTGGCGCGTGCCTCGCCGCAGCGCTCCAGCAGCGCGGCATGGACCTCGTCGGGCCAGCGCCGCCCTGCCTCCGCGAGCCGCGCCTCGATCGCGGCCACGTCGAACTCGGGGATGCCGCTGGCGGGCCGGGTCCGCACCGTGAAATGGATGCGCGCGAGCGGCGATTCGGACAGCTGCACGTTGAACTCCGCGCTCACGCCGTTGAAAGCCTCCAGCAGGATTTGCTGCATGCGCTGGCGCAACTCGGTGTGGTAGGTGTCGCGCGGCACAAACACCAGGCAGGAGAGGAAACGGCCGTAGGGGTCGCGCCGCACGAACAGGCGGGTGCGCTGGCGCTCGTTCAGGCGCACGATGCCCATGGCGTGCTGCACCAGATCATCCTCGCCCACCTGGAACAGCTCGTCGCGCGGGTAGGTTTCCAGCACCATGCGCAAGTCCTTGTCGGCGTGGCTGCCGGGCAGGAAGCCGGCGCGCTGCACAACATGGTCCACCTTGCGGCGCAGCAGCGGGATCTGGGCGGGGTTCGCGCTGTACGCGTTGTGGCTGTAGAGGCCGAGAAAACGATGCTCGCCGATCACCGCACCCTGCGCGTCGAAGCGCTTGATGCCAACGTAGTCGAGGTAGCCGGGGCGGTGCACGGTGGCTCGCGAATTGGCCTTGGTCAGCATCAGCAGCTGCGGCACCCGCGCCAGGCGCCGCGAATCGGGGGGCAGCACGCCAAAGCTGGCGGAGCGTTCGTGCCCGCGTTGGCGCAGGATGCCCAAGCCCGAATCCGGCACGATGCGCAGCACGTCTTCGCCACCTTCAGTCACGAGGTCGTAGTCGCGGTAACCGAGGAAGGTGAAGTGGTGTCGCGCGGCCCAGTCGAGGAAGGCCTTGATTTCCTCGGCTTCATCCCGATCCACGGGCGCGGCATCGATCTCGGCGCTGATCTCGCGCAAGCGGGTCACCATCTTGGGCCAGTCCTCGACCGCCTTGCACACGTCCTCCAGTACCCGCTCGAGGCCGGCGCGCAGTTTCTCGAGCTGCTGCGGGTCGGTCTGCCGGTCCACCTCCATGTGGATGATGGATTGCAGAGTCCCATCGGCGGCTTCCGTGCCCAGCAGTTCCAGGAAGTCGCCCTTGGCGTCGCGCTTGACGCGCATGACCGGATGGATCAGCAGATGCAGGGTGAGGCCCTGACTGTTGGCTTCCATGGTCACCGAATCCACCAGGAAGGGCATGTCGTCGTTGATGATCTCGACCACCGTGTGGCCGGACTGCCAGCCGTGCTCTTCGAGGCGGGGGTTGTAGACGCGCAGCTTGGCCGCGCCGGGGCTGAAACGGCGCAGGAAGTTCCAGTGCGACAGGGCGGCCCCGTAGAGATCCTGCAGGTTGCGCTCGCGCAAGTCGTCGGGATCGACCTGTTCATAGTATTCGCGCACGAAGCGCTCGATCGAGACAGTGTCCTGGCCCGCGAATTTCTCTTCAATGAGGGCGGTGATCTTGTCGATCAGGTCCGCTTTGGTTTCTTCGGTTTTCGCCAACATGCCGATTCCCCTCGCGTTGTTCCGTCCACCGAGCGACTGCACCAGGCAGGTGGAGACGAGTTGCCCGGAAAAGTCAGGTTGGTTTCAGCTTAGCCGACGCGCGAGAGGAATGAAAGTGGAAGTGGGGCAGGCCCAAAGAAAAACCCCGCTGGGTGCCACGGGCATTCAGCGGGGTTTTGGTTTGGTGCCGGAGAGATGAATCGAACACCCGACCTTCTCATTACGAATGAGCTGCTCTACCGACTGAGCTACACCGGCTTAAGCTTTTTATTATAGCTTGGAGTGATAGCCGGTGACGCGCTCGACCTCATTGATGGAGCCCAGGATCACGCTCACGCGCTCGTGCAGCTTGGTGGGCTGGATGTCCAGAATGCGCTGGCGGCCGTTGGTGGCGGCGCCGCCGGCCTGCTCGATGAGCCAGCTCATGGGGTTGGCTTCGTACATCAGGCGCAGCTTGCCGGGCTTGTCGGGTTCGCGCTTGTCCCAGGGGTACATGAAGATGCCGCCACGCGTGAGGATGCGGTGCACGTCGGCCACCATGCTGGCGATCCAGCGCATGTTGAAGTCCTTGCCACGCGGCCCTTCCTTGCCCTGCAGGCATTCGTCGATGTAGCGCCTGACCGGCTCGTCCCAGTGCCGCATGTTGCTCATGTTGATGGCGAACTCTCGTGAGTCGGCCGGGATCTGCACGTTTTCCTGGGTCAGCACGAACGAGCCCTGCTCGCGGTCGAGCGTGAACATGGCCACGCCGTCGCCCACGGTGAGCACCAGCGTGGTTTGCGGGCCGTACACGCAGTAGCCGGCGGCCACCTGCTTGTGGCCGGGCTGCAGGAAGTCTTTTTCCTCGACGCCGGCGTCGCCCTCGGGCTTCTTGAGCACGCTGAAGATGGTGCCGATGCTGACGTTGACATCGATGTTGCTGGAGCCGTCCAGTGGATCGAACAGCAGCAGGTATTCGCCCTGGGGATAGCGGTTGGGCACGAGGTAGATGCCGTCCATTTCCTCGGAGGCCATGGCCGCGAGGTGGCCGCCCCATTCGTTGGCTTCGATCAGCACTTCGTTGGCGATGATGTCGAGCTTTTTCTGGACTTCGCCTTGCACGTTCTCGCTGCCGGCCGTGCCCAGCACGCCGCCGAGCGCGCCTTTGTTGACCGCCTGGCTGATGCTTTTGCAGGCGCGTGCCACGACTTCGAGCAGCAGGCGCAGCTGGGCCGGAATGAGTTCGTTGACGCGCTGCTGTTCAACGAGGTAGCGGGTGAGGGAGATTTTCTGGGACATGGTGGACTCCTGATCAGTCGGCCAGCGCGCGCGTGACGACTTCGCGCACGTCGTTGCTCAAGTCGGTCTTGGCTGCGACCCGGGCGATGGCCTCGCGGGCCGCGCTGCGGTAGGGCTCGGCCAGCTTCTTCCAGCGGTCCAGGGCGCGGGCCAGGCGGGCGGCGACCTGGGGGTTGATGCCGTCGAGCTCCATCACGCGCTCGCGCCAGAACATGTAGCCGGCCGCGTCGGGGCGGTGGAAGGCGCCGGGGTTGGCGCTGCAGTAGCTGAAGATCACGCTGCGGGCGCGGTTGGGGTTGCGCAGGTTGAAGTCGGGGTGGGTCATGAGCTGGCGCACGGCCGGCAGGATGTTGCCGCCGCGGTCCGGCGCGCCGGCCTGCAGCGCGAACCATTTGTCCAGCACCAGGGGCTCGTCCTTGAACAGGGCGTGGAAGCGCGCCAGGGCCTGGCCTGCCAGGGCGTGGGCGCTGAAGACCAGGGCGGTCAACGCATTGAAGCGGTCGGTCATGTTGCCCGCGTCCTTGAAGCGCTGGTAGGCCTTGCCGGGCCACACGGCGTCGCCGCTGTGGCGCGCTGCCAGGCACAGGTAGCCCAGGGCCATGCCGGCCAGCGCGCGGCGGCCGCTGGACTGGGGATCGGGGCGGTAGCCGCCGCTGTCCTGGTGCATCTCGTAGGCCCATTGCCAGTCATCGAACAGGGCCTGCGCCAGCTGTTCGCGCATGGCTTCGCGCACGGCGTGGATGCGCTGCGGATCGACCAGCTCCAGCTGCTCGGCGAGGTAGCTTTCGGCCGGCAGCGTGAGCACGAGCTCCTTGAAGGCGGCGTCCAGCGAGGGATGGCGCAGCACGCTGCGCATGGCCTCGACATAGGCCTCGTCGAGCAAGGGAGCCCTTGCCGGAACGGTGTCGGATGCTATTATTTTTATAGCACGGTTGACCGCCAGGCGCTGCCCGGCTTCCCAGCGGTTGAACGGGTCGCTGTCGGCGCTGAGCAGGGTCAGCAGCTGGGCGTCGCTGTAGTCGTGGTCCAGCACCACGGGGGCGCTGAAACCGCGCAGGATCGAGGGCACGGGTTCGGCATCGACGTTGGTGAAGGTGAATGTTTCGCTGGCCTGCGTCAGCACGAAGGTGTGCGAGGGAGTTTCGGCCTGGGCCCAGTGCGCCAGCTGCAGTGGAATTTCCGTGCCATCGGGGCGCAGCAGGCCCAGGCTGACCGGTATGACGAAAGGCTCCTTGAGCAGCTGGCCCGGGGTGGGGGCGCAGCTTTGGGACAGCGTGAGCGTGTAGGTACGGGCTGCTGCGTCGTACACGCCTTCGGCCCGCAGGCGCGGCGTGCCGGCCTGGCTATACCAGCGCTTGAACTGGGGCAGCAGGCGCGCGAGGTCGGATTCCGGGTTGGCGTCGGCAATGGCCTGGCAGAAGTCGTCGCAGGTCACGGCGTGGCCGTCGTGGCGCTGGAAGTACAGCGCCAGGCCTTTGGCAAAGCCTTCGCGGCCGGAATACAAGGCCCCTGCGGTAGCGAGGGTCTGCATCATGCGCACGATCTCGGCGCCTTTTTCGTAGACCGTGACGGTGTAGAAGTTGTTGATCTCGATGTAGCTGTCGGGCCGCACCGGGTGGGCCATGGGGCCGGCGTCTTCGGGGAACTGGGCGGTGCGCAGCACGCGCACGTCTTCAATCCGCTTGACCGCGCGGGCCGACGGTGAGCCCGCGAGGTCCTGGCTGAACTCCTGGTCGCGGAACACGGTCAGGCCTTCCTTGAGCGACAGCTGGAACCAGTCGCGGCAGGTCACGCGGTTGCCGGTCCAGTTGTGGAAGTACTCGTGGCCGACCACGCTCTCGATGTTGGCGTAGTCGGTGTCGGTGGCCGTGGCGGGGTTGGCCAGCACGTACTTGGTGTTGAAGATGTTCAGGCCCTTGTTTTCCATGGCGCCCATGTTGAAGTCGCTGGTGGCGACGATCATGAAGCGCTCCAGGTCCAGCGGCAGGCCAAAGCGCGCCTCGTCCCAGGCCACCGAGGCCATCAGCGAGCGCATCGCGTGCTCGGTCTTGTCGAGGTCGCCGGGGCGCACATAGACCTGCAGCAAATGGTCCTGGCCTGCGCGCGAGGTGATGCGCTGCTCGCGGCAGACCAGCTGGCCGGCGACCAGGGCGAACAGGTAGCTGGGCTTGCGGTGCGGGTCCACCCACTTCGCGAAGTGGCGGCCGTCGTCCAGCAGGCCTTGCTCGACCAGGTTGCCGTTGGCCAGCAGCACCGGGTACTTGGCCTTGTCGGCGCGCAGCGTGACCTGGAAGCTGGCCATCACGTCGGGCCGGTCGAGGAAATAGGTAATGCGGCGAAAGCCCTCGGCTTCGCACTGGGTGAAGAAGGAGTCGTTGCTGACGTACAGGCCCATCAGCTTGGTGTTCTTGACCGGCGCGCAGGTGGTGAAGATTTCGAGCTCGAAGGCCTCGGGCAGGTTGTCCAGCACGAGCTGGCCGCCTTCGAGCTTGAACGAGGTGCCCTGGCCGTTGACCAGCACGCGCGCCAGGTTCAGTTCTTCCCCGTCGAGCTTCAGCGGCTGCGGGGCCACGTCGGCGTTGCGGCGCAGCTTCATTTTGTTGAGCACGCGGGTTTTGGCCGGGTCCAGGTCAAAGCAGAGCTCGACCGTGTCGATCCAGTACGCGGGGGCGGTGTAATCGGCCCGCTGGATGGCCGTGGCTTGTCCCTGTTCGTCACGCAGTGGCAACATGGTGGCTTCCCAAAAAGTTGGAGTTCAAGAGTTCGTTGTAGTCGCGCACGCTGGCGACCACATGCGAGCCGGCCAGCTCTTGCGCGCTGTGGCTGGTGCAGACCGCCACGGCCCGCATGCCGGCGCGGCGGGCCGCTTCGATGCCCAGGGGCGCATCTTCAAACACGATGCAGGCGGCGGCGCTGGTCTGAAGGCGGCGCGCCGCTTCCAGAAAAATCGCGGGCTCGGGCTTGCCGGGCAGGCCCTCGTCGCCACCGACCACGGCTTGCGGGCGGGGCTGCATCGACAGGTGCGAGAACGCGAACGCGATGTTGTGCCGGTCGCCCGCCGTGCCGACGCCGATCTTCAGGCCCTGCTGGCGGGCCAGGGCGGCGAAGCGGCGAAAGCCCGCGACCTCGGTGAAGCGGGGCGCGAACAGCTCGCGGTAGATCGCTTCCTTTTCGTCGATCAGCGCCTGGCATTGGGCTTGGGGCAGCTCGCGCTGGAACAGCTCGCGCATGCACTCGGCGCCGGTGCGGCCGGTGGTGCGGCGCAGCAGGTCGGCGACGTCGATGCTGATGCGATGGCGGCGCGTGAACTCGACCCAGGCCTTGGCATGCCAGGGCATGGAGTCGATCATGGTGCCGTCCATGTCGAAGATCAGCGCCTGGGTCTCCATCAAACGCCTTGCTTGAGCGAAGCCTCGATGAAGGGATCGAGGTCGCCGTCGAGCACCTTCTGGGTGTTGGAGATTTCGACGTTGGTGCGCAGGTCCTTGATGCGGCTCTGGTCGAGCACGTAGGAGCGGATCTGGTGGCCCCAGCCGACGTCGGTCTTGGTGTCCTCGAGCTTTTGCTGCTCTTCCATGCGTTTGCGCATTTCGTGGTCGTACAGGCGCGAGCGCAGGCGCCGCCAGGCCACGTCGCGGTTGCTGTGCTGGCTGCGGCTGTCCTGGCACTGCACGACGATGCCGGTGGGCACGTGGGTCAGGCGCACGGCCGAGTCGGTCTTGTTGATGTGCTGGCCGCCGGCGCCGCTGGCGCGGTAGGTGTCGGTGCGCACATCGGCCGGGTTGATATCGATCTCGATCGAGTCATCGATTTCGGGGTAGACGAACACGCTGGCGAAGCTGGTGTGGCGCCCGCCCGAGGAGTCGAACGGGCTCTTGCGCACCAGGCGGTGCACGCCGGTTTCGGTGCGCAGCAGGCCGTAGGCGTATTCACCCTCGATCTTGATGGTGGCGCTCTTGATGCCGGCGATGTCGCCGTCGGCTTCGTCTTCGACGGTGGTCTTGAAGTCCTTGCGTTCGGCATAGCGCAGATATTGGCGCAGCAGCATGCTGGCCCAGTCGCAGGCCTCGGTGCCGCCGGCGCCGGCCTGGATGTCGAGGAAGCAGTTGCTCGGGTCGGCTGGCTGGTGGAACATGCGGCGGAACTCGAGCCGTTCGATCTCCTGGGCCAGTTGGGCCGCTTCGGCCTCGATCGTCAGCAGGCCGGCTTCGTCGCCTTCTTCGCGGCTCATTTCATAGAGCTCGAGGTTGTCGGCCAGCTCGCGCGTGAGGGTCTGCAGCGTGAGCACCACGCTGTCGAGGGCCTTCTTTTCCTTGCCCAGTTCCTGGGCTTTCTTGGGGTCGTTCCAGACCGCCGGGTCTTCGAGCGAGGCGTTGACGGTTCTCAGGCGCTCTGACTTCGCATCGAAGTCAAAGATACCCCCGTAAATCTTCGGTGCGGGCGCTCAGGTCGGTGAGGGTGGTGCCAATGAGGTTGATGCGTTCTGCTTCCATGATGAGACTTTTCCTGCAATGAATCGGGGGACCGCGCCTCAGGCCTGGCCTGCGGGTCACGGTGCGTAACTTGGTATTTTCTCATGCGAGGAAGTCTTCGATCAGCCGGGCCAGCTGCTGGGGCTGGTCGTGGTGCAGCATGTGGCCGGCGTCGCTGACCAGCGCGGTGCGGCAGTGCGGCACGGCCTTGAGCCGCTCGTGATAATCGGCCAGCGTGTATTGGCCCCGCCACCACTGGCCCAGGCTGTCGTCGCTGGCTTCCACGGCCAGGGTGGGCGCGCTGATGCGTTGGTAGAGCTCCAGCACCTCGTCGGCCCGGTAAAGCTGGGCGTTGGTGATCTTGTGGGCGGGGTCGCCGAGGATTTCCCATTGTCCTTGGGCATTCGGTTTGGCCCAATGCTGGGCCAGCCAGTCGGCCTTGTCCTGGCTCAGGCGCGGGTTGGTCTTCATGAGGCGGCGCGCCACGCCTTCGGGCCCGTCGTAGGCCTTGAGCGCCATCTCGCCGCGATGCAAGGCCTTGAGCTCGTCCATCCATTTGGCGTAGCGCCCGGGCGCCTGGGACGGCCGGGTCGCTGGCAGGCCAAAGCCTTCGAGGTTGACCAGGCGGCGGATGCGCTCGGGCCGGGCGCCGGCGTAGAGCATGGCGACGTTGCCGCCCATGCTGTGGCCGACCAGGTCGACCGGCTGGCTGGGGGCGTAATGGTCGAGCAGGAAGTCGAGGTCGGCCAGGTAGTCGGGGAACCAGTAGTTGTCGGTCTGCGGCGCTTGCGTCAAGCCATAGCCGCGCCAGTCGGGGGCTATCACATGGCGGTCCTGCGCGAAGGCGTCCACCACAAACTGATAGGAGGCCGCCACGTCCATCCAGCCGTGCACCATGACCAGCGGCGCCTGGCCAGGCCGAGGCTGGCCCCAGAGGCGCAGGTGGTAGCTGAGGTGGCGGATCGGCACAAACTCGCTGCGCGAGTCTCTTTTGACTTGGTACATTCGACCGATGATACGGAGACCGGGTGCGGGCGTCAGTCGAATCCAGGACAACCATGCAGCGCTGCATGCCGGCTTTCGCGCCCGTAAACTCGCGAAGTCGTCATCCTGAGCCCTGCGACTGCGCTCAGGACACGCTGTGCGAAGGATCGCCGCCCCCAACCGGCCCGCCTTCGGCCCGCAACGACAAATCCTGAAGGAGCGCCATGAACAAAATCTCGTTGGGCCAGAGCGATCTGCATGTCACCCCCATCTGCCTGGGCACCATGACCTTTGGCGAGCAGGTCGACGAGGCCACGGCCCACGCCATCCTCGACCGCTCGCTGGAGCGCGGTGTCAACTTCGTCGACACGGCCGAGATGTACCCGGTGCCAGCGCGCGCGGAGACCTGCGGCGCGACCGAAACCATCGTCGGCAACTGGCTGGCCAAGCGTCCCGATGCGCGCGGCCAACTCGTGCTGGCGACCAAGGTGGCCGGCCCCTCGCGCGGCATGCCCTGGGTGCGCGAAGGCGGCGGCATGACGGCCGCGGATATCGTCGCGTCCTGCGAGGGCAGCCTCAGGCGATTGCAGACCGAGGTCATCGACCTCTACCAGATCCACTGGCCCGAGCGCCATGTGCCGGCCCTCGGAGCGCTGTACTACGACCCGGCCAAGGACAGGTCGACCACCTCGATCCACGAGCAGCTCAAGGCCCTGCGCGAGCTGGTCCAGGCCGGCAAGGTGCGCGCGATCGGCCTGTCCAACGAAACACCTTACGGTGTGCACGAGTTCGTGCGCCTGGCCGAGCAATATGGCCTGCCGCGCGTGGCCACCGTTCAGAACCCCTATTGCCTGATCAACCGTACCTTCGAGAACGCGCTCGACGAAACCTGCCACCGCCTGGGCGTCTCGCTGCTGGCCTATTCGCCGCTGGGCTTTGGCCTGCTGACCGGCAAGTACGACGCCAGCGGCACGCAAGGCCCCGAAGCGCCCCAGCAGGCGCGCATCGCCAGGTTCGAGTCGGTGCGCAAGCAGCGCTGGGGCCGCCCCGAAGCCCTGGCCGCCGCGCGCCGCTACAGCGCTCTGGCGCGCGAGCACGGTCTGACGCCCACGCAGCTGGCGCTCGCGTTTTGCTACACCAAGTGGCAGGTCGCCAGCACCATCATCGGCGTGACCTCGCTCGCCCAGCTCGACGAGGACCTCGACGCCTGGGGCACGACGCTGTCGCCCGAGCTGCTGGCGGCGATCGACGCCGTTCGCTGGGAGATGCGGGATCCGGCGCTTTGAGAGCTTGAGTGTTCGGCGTTGAGCGTTCGGCGAGGAGGCTCAACGTTCAACGCTCAACGTTCAACGGTCAACGCTCAACGCTCAACGCGCAATCCCCATGAAGACACGCGTCAGCGAAACCCCCGCCACCCAGTTCCTCAAAGCGAACCGGGTGGCCTTCACCGAGCACCGCTACGAGTACCTGGAGCATGGCGGCGCCCAGCACAGCGCCGAGGTGCTGGGCCTGGATCCGCTCACCGTGGTCAAGACGCTTGTCATGCAGGACCAGGACGCGAGGCCGCTGATCGTGCTGATGCATGGCAACTGCAAGGTCTCGACCAAGCAGCTGGCGCGCCAGATCGGCGCCAAGTCGGTCGAGCCCTGC
>JBOHHM010000222.1:0-5697 GCA_050725495.1 Burkholderiaceae bacterium
CGCCTGGCCACGAAGTCATCTGGCGCGGACAGGCGCAGCTGATGACCCTGTGCGAGGGCTTCGCTCTCGGCAAGGACAGTCTCGGTTCGATCAATTATGGGTAAAGGGCAGGGCTAGGTCGTGGGCATGACGACACCAACTGATCGCAACACCGAGCCGGCGAAGGCGAGCCTGTTCGAGGACTTGCCCGAGCCCAGCCAAGCGCAGGTGCAGCAGGCACAAGCGACGGCGGCCAGCCAGCGAGGCCAAGGATCGCCGCGGCTGCTGGAGCCCAATCGTTCGCAAGTTGAGCTGCGGGCGTCGGACCTCGAATCGTTGTTGCCCGAAGACCATAGAGCCAGGCTGGTGTGGGGCTACGTTGTGCGCCAGGATCTGAGCAAGCCGTTCGAGGCGGTCAAGGCGCGCGGGGGCAACGCCGGTCGTGCGGCGATCGACCCGCGCATCTTGTTCGCGCTGTGGTTGAACGCCACGCTCGACGGCGCCGACGGGCGCGGCAACGGCCGAATGCCGAGCTGTGGTGGGTCTGTTCATGCTGGTGCACAAGCTGATGCGCATGGCCGCGCTGGCGCCGCAGCTCATCGGTTGGGGGACAGGTCCGTGCGCAATGGCCGCGAAGGCCCCATGAGAGGGCAAGAAATGACCCAGGAAACCAAAACAGGCCCCTTGAGCCAGGCCTCGCCGTCAATCACGAGCATCGGCAGCGCGAATCGTCTGCGCTTCGCCGCGGTTGCAGCGAACAGCGACCGGCAACGCGTCTACGCCGGCGACCGAAAAACTCTCAGCCTCTGAATGCTTGTCAGGAGTTCGCCTGTCGGCCGCTGCCGGACACCAAGGCGATAGCCTACGCCACCATTGCCTAACCGATGAGCAACGGCTTCGCCGCGGAAGTCGACGCCTCCATAACACGAAACAGCCCCTGACCCGCGGCAGTTCCATCATCGGGACCCTAAAAAGTTGTCCCTGTCCCGTGTGCATAAGTTTGTTGATTTCCCCAAGACAAGTGCGCTGAAGCCATATTTGGCGCGGGTTCCAGCACGGTGCCTGTATTTTGAGCGGGGCTTGAGGCTGGGCTTCGCCGCAGGTCTGAGGGCAGACGGTCGCGCCCGTGCCACTACAATTTTTGAGTGAGCACGTCCCCGCCCGCCCCGGTTGAGCAGGTCCGGCTGTTTCTGGCGCTGTGGCCAGGGCGTGGTGCGCGTGCCGCCTTGGCCGCGCATGCCGAGGCCTGGCGCTGGAGCACCAAGGCCATGCGGGTGCAGCCCGCGCGGCTGCACATCACGCTGCACTTCATCGGAAGCGTCCCACAGGATCGGCTGCCCGAGCTGATCGCAGGACTGAAGGTGCCGTTCAAGCCGTTCGATCTGAAACTGAACCAGCCCGAGCTATGGCGCCAGGGTCTTGCCGTGTTGGGCGCGGATGCGACGCCAGCCCGCCTGATGCGGCTGCACGGCTTGCTGCGCGAGGCCCTGCAACGCCTTGAGCTGCCCACCGAGGCACGCGAGTTCCGCCCCCACATCACGCTGGCGCGTCATGCGCGAGGGGCCGCGCCGCCCGCGCAGCCGCTCATGGTGCGTTGGCATGTCGATGGCTATGCGCTGGTGGAGTCCAACGCAGACCCGGCGATTGGCTACCGCATCGTGCAGAGCTATGTGTGATCTGGTGCGAATTTGTCTATCTGTTCGAAACAATAAGTCAACAGGCCATATGTTTACTACTGGTTGTAGACAACTACAGTCCCTCCATAACCCTTGGAAAGGACGCCACCATGTCAGCCCACCGCTTCCCACCCTGTTCGTCTCGCACGGCGCGCACACCGGCCGTCATGACCAATCCTGCGCCTGCCACTTGGCACGACTTCGGCGGCTTTGCGCAGGCCCTATACGCACTGCAATGCCCGGTGCCCGGCAGCAGCGCCTTGGGCCAGGAGGTGCTCGACTTGTTGCAGGCCGCCGGCATCGAGGCGCAGCCCGATGCGAAGCGCCCGCTCGACCATGGCGCCTGGGTGCCGCTGATGCACCTGTTCCCGCAAGCCAACATTCCGGTGGTGCAGGTGGCGCTGCCGGCGGCCTAGGGGCCGGCCCAGGTGTTGGCCATGGGACGCTCGCTGCAGAGTCTGCGCGAGCAGGGTGTGCTGGTGATCGGTTCGGGCAGCATGACGCACAACCTGGCCGAGTTTTTCGGCGGCCCACCTGGTGAAGTAAGCGAGCCCGCTCCTTACGTCCTCGAGTTCAGCCGCCGGGTCGAGTCGGCCGTCGAGCGCGTCTCGCGCCTGCCCTTGACGCTCAGCTACGCCGAGTACCCGGGCGGCCACGCGATCATGGCCGCCGAACTCGATGCGGCCATGAATTGGCTGCGAGCGATTGCGGCCTGAGCCGTTCGGCAAGCGCTGGCCGCACCGAGTCAGCTTCATTCATGCTCCGCTGTGAAGATGTGATACTTAAAGCGATGCAGGCAGATTTCACGTGCGTTCGCTGACGGCCCTCTTGTGCATCGTGTTCGGTGGCTATATTTTCAGCTTCGCGTTCAAGCGCAACGCGAAGCGGGTTGTAGCCGCGCTGCTCGGCGGCGTGCTGGTCGTTCTGGGCTTCTATATGTTGCAGGACCACCGTGGTGGGCACGACAAGCCGGGCTTCCATGACCCAAAATGACGAGTCGTGACCGCGACCCTCAAGCTCGCAGACGGTAGGGCCCCAGGTTCCGCCGCGATCCTATCCAGCCGCTCAGCACTCGACGATGTTGACCGCCAGGCCTCCGCGCGCGGTTTCCTTGTACTTGGTCTTCATGTCGGCGCCGGTCTCGCGCATGGTCTTGATGACCTTGTCCAGGCTCACGTGATGGGTGCCGTCGCCACGCAGCGCCATGCGCGCGGCGTTGATGGCCTTGACCGAGGCGATGGCGTTGCGCTCGATGCAGGGGATCTGCACCAGACCGCCGACTGGGTCGCAGGTCAGGCCCAGATGGTGTTCCATGCCGATCTCGGCGGCGTTTTCCACCTGGGCGGGCGTGCCGCCCATGACCGCAGCCAGCGCACCGGCCGCCATGGAGCAGGCCACGCCGACCTCGCCCTGGCAACCGACTTCGGCGCCGCTGATGCTGGCGTTTTCCTTGTAGAGGATGCCGATGGCGGCGGCCGTGAGCAGGAAGTCGATCACCCCGGCATCGTTGGCGCCGGGCACGAATCGGCTGTAGTAGTGCAGCACGGCAGGCACGATGCCGGCCGCGCCATTGGTCGGGGCCGTGACCACGCGCCCGCCCGCGGCGTTTTCCTCGTTGACGGCCAGCGCGTACAGATTGACCCAGTCCAGCACCTGCAGCGGGTCTTTCAGCGCGGCCTCGGGGTGTGCGGTCAGTGAGCGGTGCAGCGCGGCGGCGCGGCGCTTGACCTTGAAGCCGCCGGGCAGCAGGCCTTCGGTCGCGCAGCCGCGGCGTACGCAGTCCTGCATGACGCGCCAGATCGCCAGCAGGCCGGCGTCGATCTCGGCCTCGCAGCGCCAGTGCTGCTCGTTGCACCGCATCACCTGGGCGATGCTCAAGCCCTCGCGCTCGGTCAGGGCCAGCAGCTCGGCGCCGGTGGTGAAGGGCAGGGGCAGCACGGTGGCATCGGGCGCAATCACTTTCTGGCGCGAGCCGTCGGCCGCGACCTCGTCACTGACGACAAAGCCGCCGCCGACCGAGTAGTAGCAGTGGTTGTCGAGTTCCCGGTCCTGCGCGTCGAAGGCGGCAAAGCGCATGCCATTGGCGTGCAACGGCAGGGTTTCGCGGCGCAGGAACAGCAGGTCTTCGCGCTCGATGTAGGCGATCGGGTGCTGGTCGAGCAGGCAGATGCGCTGTTCGCTGCGGATCGCGCTCAGCAGTTCGGGGACGGCATCGACTGCGACCGTGTCGGGCTCGTGGCCGGCCAGGCCCAGCAGCACCGCCGCATCGCTGCCGTGACCCTTGCCGGTGGCGCCCAGGGAGCCGTAGAGCCAGCAGCGCAGCCGCGCGGTCTGCTCCAGCAGGCCGGCCTGGCGCAGGCGCAGGGCGAACAGGCGCGCCGCGCGCATCGGCCCCACGGTGTGGGAGCTGCTCGGCCCGATGCCGATCTTGAACAGGTCAAACACCGACACGGCCATGGGCGACTCCCGGGTGGAACGGCATCAGGCGTAGTCGCTGGCGGGCACGCAGCTGCAGAACAGGTTGCGGTCGCCCCAGACGTTGTCCACCCGGCCCACGGGCGGCCAGTACTTGGCGTGCCGGGTCTCGGACAGCACGGCGGCGCCGACATCGCGCGAATAGGCGTGGTTCCACTCGCCCTTGAGCAGGCTCACGGCCGTGTGCGGCGCTGCCTTCAGCGGGTTGTCGTCCTGTGGCCAAACGCCTTGCTCGATGCGGCGGATTTCCTCGCGAATCGCAATCATCGCGGCGATGAAGCGGTCGATCTCGTCCAGCGTTTCGCTCTCGGTCGGCTCCACCATCAGCGTGCCGGCCACGGGAAAGCTCAGCGTGGGCGCATGAAAGCCGTAGTCGATCAGGCGCTTGGCCACGTCCTCGGCGGTCACGCCGCTGGTTTCCTTGAGCGGGCGCAGGTCCAGGATGCACTCGTGCGCGACATGGCCGTTGGCACTTGCGTACAGCGTGGGGTAGTGGTCCTTGAGGCGGGCGCTGATGTAGTTGGCGCTCAGAATCGCGATTTCGGTCGCGGCCTGCAGGCCCTCGGCGCCCATCATGCGGCAGTACATCCAGCTGATCGGCAGCACCGCGGCATTGCCCAGCGGCGCGGCCGACACCGCGCCGACGCGCGTGGTCTGCTGGCCGTCTGCGGACCTCCCGTGGACCGGCAGTCCCGCCGTCGCATGGCCGGGCAGGTAGGGCACGAGGTCTTCGACCACGCAGACCGGGCCGACGCCGGGGCCGCCGCCGCCGTGCGGAATGCAGAAGGTCTTGTGCAGGTTCAGGTGGCTCACGTCGCCGCCGAACTCTCCGGGGGCGGCCACGCCGACCAGGGCATTCATGTTGGCGCCGTCCACATAGACGCGCCCGCCGTGGGCGTGCACCAGCTCGCACAGCTCCTTGACGCGGGTTTCGAACACGCCGTGCGTGCTGGGGTAGGTGATCATCACGGCCGACAGATGCGCGCTGTGCTGCTCGCACTTGGCCTTGAGGTCGTCCATGTCCACATTGCCCTGGGCGTCGCAGGCCGTCACCACGACCTGCAGGCCCACCATGTGGGCGCTGGCCGGATTGGTGCCATGGGCCGAGGAGGGGATCAGGCAGATGTTGCGGTGGCCCTCGCCCCGCGCTTCGTGCCAGGCCTGGATGACCAGCAGGCCCGCGTACTCGCCCTGCGAACCGGCATTGGGCTGCAGGCTGATGCCGGCGTAGCCCGTGGCCTGGCACAGCCAGTCGCGCAGCTGTTCGTCGAGCTCGGCATAGCCGAGCAACTGGTCGTGCGGGGCAAACGGGTGGATGTTGGCAAACTCGGGCCAGGTGATCGGAATCATCTCGCTGGTGGCGTTGAGCTTCATGGTGCAGGAGCCGAGCGGGATCATCGACTGGTTCAGCGCCAGGTCCTTGTTCTCCAGCTGCTTGAGGTAGCGCAGCATCTCGGTTTCGCTGTGGTGCAGGTTGAACACCGGATGCGTGAGGAAGGTCGAGTGCCGCACCAGGGCCGCCGGAATACCTTCCGGCAAGGCCAGGGCATCGCGGGTGGCGATATCC
>JBOHHM010000223.1:0-4987 GCA_050725495.1 Burkholderiaceae bacterium
CCAGTCACCAGTCACTGCTGAACGCTCAACGCTCAACGCTCAACGCTCAACGCTCAACGCTCAACGCTCAACGCTCAACGCTCAACGCTCAACGCTCAACGCTCAACGCTTAACGCTCAACGCTCAACGCCGAACCTCTTCCCTCACTCGTCCTGCCCGGCATCCAACCCCGGAAACAGCACCTCGGTAAAGCCGAACTTCGTGAAGTCACGCATGCGCATCGGATAGAGCTTGCCGATCAGGTGGTCGCACTCGTGCTGCACGACGCGGGCGTGGAAACCCTCGACCGTGCGGTCGATAGCGTCGCCATATTGATCAAACCCCTTGTAGCGAATCTTCGACCAGCGCGGCACCACGCCGCGCAGGCCGGGCACGGACAGGCAGCCTTCCCAGCCGTCTTCCTCTTGCGTGCCTATGGGCGTGACCACCGGATTGCACAGCACGGTGCGCGGCACCAGCGGCGCATCGGGGTAGCGCGGGTTGACCGTGCCCGAGCCGAAAACCACGACCTGCAAATCGACCCCGATCTGCGGCGCCGCCAGGCCTGCGCCGTTGGCGGCGACCATGGTGTCAAGCAGGTCGGTCACCAGCAGGTGCAGCTCGTCGGTATCGAACTGCCTCACGGGCTGGGCCACGCGCAGCAGGCGCGGGTCGCCCATTTTGAGGATGTCGCGCACGGCCATCAGATCGCTCCTTTGAGCAAGTCCATCATGCGGGCTTCATCGACCACGACCACGCCCAGTTCCTGCGCCTTGGCCAGCTTGCTGCCGGCTTCGGCTCCGGCGACCACGCAATCGGTTTTCTTGCTGACCGAGCCAGCCACCTTGGCGCCGGCAGCTTCGAGCATGTCCTTGGCCTGGTCGCGGCTGAGCGTGGGCAAGGTGCCGGTGATCACGAAGGTCTTGCCGGCCAGCGGCTTGGACGCTTGCGCTGCAGGCTCGCCTTCGTCCCAGCTCACGCCGCAGGCGCGCAGCTGCTCGACCACCTCGCGGTTGTGCGCCTGCTCGAAGAAGGTGCGTATGCTCTGGGCCACGACGGGCCCGATGTCGCTGACTTGCAGCAACTGCTCCACGCTGGCATCCATGATGTTGTCGAGCTTGCCGAAATGTCGCACCAGTTCCTTGGCTGTGGCCTCGCCGACATGGCGTATGCCCAGGCCGTACAGAAAGCGCGGCAAAGTGGTGCGCTTCGATTTTTCCAGCGCCTCAAGAATGTTCTGCGCGGACTTGTCGGCCATACGTTCCAGGCTGGCCAGTGCGGTCAGCCCCAGGCGGTACAAATCAGGCAGGGTACGGATGACGTTGCCTTCCACCAACTGGTCGACCAGCTTGTCGCCCAAGCCCTCGATCTCCACGGCGCGGCGCTGGGCGAAATGCAGGATGGCCTGCTTGCGCTGGGCGCTGCAAAACAGGCCGCCGCTGCAGCGGTGGTTGACCTCGCCCTTCTCCCTCACGACGGCGCTGCCGCAGACCGGGCAGGCGCGCGGCATGCGGAAATTGGGCACATAGGGGACGCGCGACGGGAGCACGGTTTCGCCGCCGGGCCGCCCCAAGGCGAAACGCGCCCCCTCGGGGGGCAGCGAGGACACGCCAGTGCCGAGCTTGGGGGCAGAGGTTTCGCCGCCGGGCCGCCCCAAGGCGAAACGCGCCCCCTCGGGGGGCAGCGAGGACACGTCAGTGCCGAGCGTGGGGGCAACAATCCCCACGACCTCCGGAATCACGTCGCCGGCGCGGCGCACGATGACGATGTCGCCCACGCGCACGCGCTTGCGGCGCAGCTCGAACAGGTTGTGCAGCGTCGCGTTGGACACGGTCGTACCACCGACAAAGACGGGGTCGAGCCGCGCCACCGGCGTGAGCTTGCCGGTGCGCCCAACCTGCACGTCGATGCCCAGCACCGCCGTCATCTGCTCTTGCGCCGGGTATTTGTGGGCCACGGCCCAGCGCGGCTCGCGCGTGACGAAGCCCAGCTGCCTTTGCAGGGCCAGGCTGTCAACCTTGTAGACCACGCCGTCGATGTCGAACGGCAGCTGGTCGCGCTGAGCCCCGATCGAGCGGTGAAACGCTATCAATTCCGTAGCGCCTCGCGCCCGCTGCACCTGGGCTGAGACGGGAAAACCCCATGACTTGAGGGCTTGCAGCAGCTCATAGTGGGTTGCAAACGCCGGCCCGCCCTGCTGCGGCGGCGTCACCTCGCCCAGGCCGTAGGCAAAGAAGCTCAAGGGGCGCTGAGCGGCGATCGCCGGGTCGAGCTGGCGCACGGCGCCGGCGGCGGCGTTGCGCGGATTGACGAAGGTCTTCTCGCCTTTCTCGCGCTGCCGGTCGTTGAGCGCTTCGAAATCGTCGCGGCGCATGTAGACCTCGCCGCGGACTTCGAGGACAGCGGGCGCAGCCTGCCCATCTGGAAGCTGCAAGCGCAACGGGACCTGGCCTATGGTCCTCACGTTCTGCGTCACGTCCTCGCCCACCTCGCCATCGCCGCGGGTGGCAGCCTGCATCAGCACGCCCTGCTCATAGCGCAGGCTCATGGCCAGGCCGTCGAACTTGAGTTCGGCGACGTAGTCGACGGGCGGATCGGATTCGCTCAGGCCCAGCGCGCGGCGCACCCGCGTGTCGAAGTTCTGGGCGCCCGTGGCCTCGGTGTCGGTCTCGGTGTTGATCGACAGCATGGGCACGGCGTGGCGCACGGAGGTAAAGCCATCGAGCACCTTGCCACCGACCCGCTGCGTCGGCGAGTCCGGGGCAACGAGGTCGGGATGCGCAGCTTCGAGCGCCTGCAGCTCGCGAAACAGCCGGTCATACTCGGCATCCGGAATCTGCGGGTCGTCGAGCGTGTAGTAGCGGTGGGCATGGTGATGCAGCAGTTCGCGCAGAAGCTCAATTCTTGTAGCGTCGTCCTCCCGCGGCTGCTGGGCGTCACCGCCAAAAAGCTCCAGATTCGTCATCTCGCCCCCTCAGCTGAACAGGCGGCGCGCCAGCGGGGAACCCGCCGACAGGTCGCGCGCCTCCAGCGTGTCGTACAGCTGCTCCAGATCGGCGCCGATCACGTCCAGGGCTTCCGCGCGCAGGATCTGGCCATGGTCGTCGGTGATCAGGCCGTCCATGGACGCGGCCAGCGCAACAGCGGCCTTTCGCATGCGCACAAAGGGCTGCTCGCTGCGCTCGATTTGCGGCACATCGAGGCTCAGCGTCAGCTCGCGGATGGCCGATTGCGCAGGGTCGTCGGCGAGGGCCGCCTGGGAATCGAAGCTCAGGCCCAGCATGGCGGGGGCGCCGGCCACGGTGGCAGGCAAGACCATGCGGCCAGGAATCACGCCGGCCACAAATCCCTGGCGCGCCGCATGCTGCTGCACATAGCCGGGGCTCCAGGCCGTGCTTCTGGCCCTCAGGGTGAAGCCCAGCTGGGCGTCGTGGCCGCTGGCAAACTGGTCCAGCTCGCGGGCGCGGGCGACTTCGTCGAGCATGTCGGGAAAGTCAGGCGCGCCGTTGACGGCATCGGCAAAGGCCTGGGCCTTCATCACGAATTCGGAGTATTCGATCTCGTTGAGCGCCCCGGTGCGGTTGGCCAGTTGCACCCCGGCCTGGAAGGCGCTGTAGCGCTGGCCGGCGGCGGGGGTTTCCCATTGCTGCGAGGCCTCGTTCAGGCCCTCGACGGCAAAGGGCTTGCTGCCGGCGCGCCGAGTCGGCGGCAGGGCTGCCAGGGCGGCGTCGCCCGAGACGGCAGCGTCCAGCGCAATCGGCGCGATCACGTCGATCAGCGCATCCAAGCCCGGTTTCTTCTCGGGCACCGGCAGGGGCAAGGGCGTCAGATCGGTGTCAAAGGCGGGTTCCTGGCGTGGGTGCATGTCGCCAACAGCCGCCGCGCTGTCGCGCGGCACTTCGGGCTGGGCCTGGCGCGGCGCGTTGCGGCGCGAGGTCCAGGCGCTGTGGGCCACGACGGCGGCCAGCACCAGCCCGCCCGAGATCGCCAAACCAAGTTGCAAGCTGCTCATGGACATCAGGCCGCCTCGGCCATGGTGACGGCGGATTCCATGTCGACCGCGACGATACGCGACACCCCCTGCTCCTGCATGGTCACGCCGATCAGCTGTTCGGCCATTTCCATCGCGATCTTGTTGTGGCTGATGAAGAGGAACTGGGTCTCCCTGCTCATGCTCGACACCAGCTTGGCATAGCGCTCGGTGTTGGCATCGTCCAGCGGCGCGTCGACCTCGTCGAGCAGGCAGAACGGCGCGGGATTGAGCTGGAAGATCGCAAACACCAGCGCGATGGCAGTGAGAGCCTTTTCGCCGCCCGACAGCAGGTGAATGGTCTGGTTCTTCTTGCCCGGCGGCTGGGCCATGACCTGCACCCCCGAGTCCAGGATTTCGTCGCCGGTCATGATCAGCTTCGCCTGGCCGCCGCCGAACAGCTCGGGGAACATGCGCGAGAAATGCCCATTGACGATATCGAAAGTGCCAGAGAGCATTTCGCGGGTTTCGCCGTCGATCTTGCGGATCGCGTCTTCCAGCGTGCTCATGGCCTCGTTGAGGTCGGCCGACTGCGCGTCGAGGAATTGCTTGCGCTCGCGCGCCGTGCTCAGCTCTTCCAGCGCGGCCAGGTTCACGGCTCCGAGCGCGGCGATGTCGCGGTTCAGGCGGTCGATCTCGCCTTGCAGACCCGTCAGCCGCACATGGCCTTCGGCGATCGATAGCGCCACGGCCTGCAGGTCGGCTTGGGCATCGGCCAGCAACTGGGCGTACTGCTCCAGCCCCAGGCGCGCGGCCTGCTCCTTGAGCTGGAAATCGGTGATGCGCTGGCGCAGCGGGTCGAGCTCGCGCTCAAGTGCGAGTCGCCTTTCGTCGCTGGCGCGCAGCGTGGTGGTCAGGTCGTCATATTCGCTGCGCTGGGCCGCCAGGCGCTGCTCGCGCTCGAGCTTGAGCGCCAGCGCGCTTTGCAGGCCGGCCTGGGCCGCGGCGTCGGTCAGGCGCGAGAGTTCATCATGGGCG
>JBOHHM010000224.1:0-7370 GCA_050725495.1 Burkholderiaceae bacterium
CCTCGGCCGTGGCCGCCGGCCTGGCGCCGCTGGCGCTGGGCACCGATGGCGGCGGCTCGAGCCGGCGCCCGCCCGCCCATGTGGGCGTGGTCGGCTTCAAGCCGTCCTTCGGTGCCATCCCCGACCCGATCGGGTTTGCCCATGCCTTCAACGGCCTGCAGGTCATCGCACCGATCACGCGCACGGTGGGCGATGCGGCCCTGATGTTTGAAGCCCTTGCGGGCGCCGACCCGCGCGACCCCAGTTCGGTGGACTTGCCCGCCGCGGCCCAGCGGCCCGTACCCAGCCTGAGGGTCGCCTACAGCCCCAGGCTGGGCCTGGATGTGCCGGTCGACGCCGATGTGCAGGCCTGCATCGAAAACGCGATCGCGGCGCTGCAGGGCGCGGGCTGGGACATTGCGCGCCACGACCCGCTCTGGCCGGCCGGCGCGAACGAAGACGCGCTGATGCCGCTGCAGCATGTGGGTCTGGCCCACCTGTTTGCCGATGCCTGGCGGCGCGATCCTTCGCAGTTCGACCCCGACATCGCGCGCCAGATCGAGCGCGGCCTGGCCTGGAGCGGCGCCGAGGTGGCACGGGCCCGCGAGGCCGGCTGGCAGATCGCGCTGACGCTGGCCGAGTTCTTCACCCGCTTTGACCTGCTGCTCTGCCCGACCACGCCCTGCGTGGCCTGGCGCAACGACCGGCTCGGCCCCGAGCACATTGGCGGCGTGGCCGTGGAGCTGCGCGGCCACGCGGCATTCACCCCGTTGGTGAACCACGCGATGGCCGCCGCGATCTCGATTCCCTGCGGCGCCGGGCGCGATGGCCTGCCCGTGGGCCTGCAGCTGATCGCGGCGCGCGGCCATGACCGCATGCTGCTCCATGCCGCCCAGGCCGCCGAACAGATCCTGGGCCCCCTGCCCTTCACCGAAAGATCCTCATGCGCATCCTTGTCCTGAACCCCAATACCAGCGAAGGCATCACGGCGCGCCTGGTCGCCGCCGCCGAAAAGGCTGCCGCGCCCGGCACGCAAATCGTCCCGCTCACGGCGCCGCGCGGCTTTCCCTACATCGCCACGCGGGCCGAGGCGCAGGTCGGCGGCGCCATCGCGCTGGAGATGCTGGCGCAGCACCATCAGGACTTTGACGCCGCCATCATTGCGGCCTTCGGCGACCCCGGCCTGTTTGCCGCGCGCGAACTGTTCGATCTTCCCGTCGTCGGGATGGCCGAGGCCTCCATGCTCACGGCCTGCATGCTGGGGCGGCGCTTCGCCATCGTCACCTTTGCCCGCGCACTCGGCCCCTGGTACGAGGAATGCGTCGAGTCGCATGGCCTCAAGGGCCGGCTCGCCGGCATCCGCATGCTCGACAGCGCGTTCGCCTCGGTGTCCGACGTGCAGGAGGAAAAGGAAGAGCTGCTGGTGGAGCTGGCCAACCGCGCCGTCGCCGACGCTGAGGCCGATGTGGTGATCCTGGCCGGCGCCCCGCTGGCCGGCCTGGCCGAACGCGTCAGAGACCGCATCCCCGTGCCGGTGGTCGACCAGATGGCCGCCGCCCTCAAGCAGGCCGAAGCGCTGGCCACGCTGAAGGTTCGCAAGGCGACGGCCGGCACCTTCCGCCGGCCTGCGGCCAAGCCGACGACGGGCCTGTCGGCCGAGCTGGCGCGCCGATTCGAGCATGGCGACGGCAAGCCATAGCGTCCCGGCCCAGGCCCAGACCCGCCGAGGTTCAAAGGAAATAAGGCGCCAGCCCACCAGGAATGGTCCTCGTATGCTATAAAATACATAGCAACTAGATGCAACGAATCCGCTCATCCGGCCATGATGAAACATTCACTCGCGGGGGTTCCCACCATCCTGTTTGGCGCGTTTGACCGTCATAACCTGGGTGATCTGCTGCTTGCCCATATCGCCGCTGCCTTGCTGCCGGACGAACATCTGGTCTTCGCAGGCTTGGCCGAACGTGACCTGCGCCGGCATGGTGGTCACCGGGTCAGGGCGCTGGCGCAGCTGGCCGCGCAAGGAGGCGAACGGCCGGTCAAGCTGATCCACGTTGGCGGCGAAGTCCTGACCTGTGATGCCTGGCAGGCCGCGGTCATGTTGTTGCCGCCAGAACAGGCGCAGGCCACCATCGCGTATCTGGAGCCACGCCCCGAGGAAAGGCAGGCATGGGTGCGCAGCAGTTTGGGGCTTGACGTGCCGGCGCCCTATGCCGCGTCACGTGGGCTGTTTCCCCATGCCGTCAGGGTCATTTACGACGGCGTGGGCGGTGTGGGTCTTGCCGAAAGTCATCCGGCATTGCGCGCCGCGGTGCTGGCCAACCTCAAGGCGGCGGACGCTGTGGGCGTTCGGGACCGGCAGACGCTCGCGCAGTTGCAAGCCGCAGGTGTCTGGGCGCGCCTGCTTCCTGATCCCGCCGTGATGGTCGCGGAGCTGTTCAGCACGCCCATTCGCGAGCGCAGCGCGCAAGGCGAAGTCGCCCGGATCCTCAGGGCCTTCCCCCAGGGCTATATCGCTGTGCAGTTCAGTGCCGAATTTGGCGATGATGAAACGCTGGCGCAAATCGCTGCCCAGCTGGACCTGATGGCGGGCTCCAGCGGCTATGGCGTGGCCCTGTTCCGCGCCGGCGCGGCGCCATGGCACGATGACCTGGCTTGCCTTGAGCGGGTCGCCACACGCATGCGCGCGGCATCGGTGAAGATCTTCAGATCCCTGCATCTCTGGGACATCTGCGCCCTGATCGCCAACAGCCGCGGCTATTGCGGCAGCAGCCTGCATGGCCGCATCGTGGCCATGGCCTTCGCGCTGCCGCGTGTCAATCTGCGCCATCCGGCGCAGACCCATGAGCCCACCAAGCAGGCCGCTTTCGCTGCGACCTGGGAAGCGGCAGGCATGCCCGCCACCGTCGACGTGCATGAGATCGCCCAAGGGATTCGCGACGCGCTCGCGCCAGAGCCGGAACAGCTGCGGCGCACGGCCAGCGAGCTGGTCATGCATTACCGCCAGGGCTTCAACGCGATCTGTGCGGGGCTGGCATGAAGGGCCACCCTCATGCAGTTGCGCTTCGCTGAAATGAATCCCACCCCCGTTGCTTGCTCACTTCGTGTAGCCGCCTCCCCCCTCAAGGGGGCAACACCAGCGGCCCGGCAAAGCCGGTTCCGCGGTGTTCCCCGAATGGGCCGCGTCGGTTTCATGCGTCGCGGGTCGCGCGCAGCGCGGTGGAGCAACTAGGACGATCCGCCACCCGTGTCCCCTCAAAACGTCTGCAGATGCAGCGCCTTGGCCAGGTTCTCGAAAAAAATGCAGTACAGGGCGATGGGCAGGGGCAGCCCCAGCAGGGTGCCGATCAGGTAGCTGCGGAATTTGACGCCCGACAGGGCCAGGGCGTAGTTCAGGGCAGGCAGGCTCTGCATCAAAAGCCTCAGCAGCACAACGCTCTTGACCGGGTGGACATCGAGCTGGCTGAATATTCTGGCGATGAACTTGCCATCGAGTTGGCGCAACGCATCACCGCCCAACAGGCGGACGACCCAGAAGGTGGACACGCAGGAAATGCTGGCCGCGATGTAGGTGACCACGCCGCCCCAGGTTTGCCCCAGTGCCAGCACGGCCGCCGCCAGAAAGATCCATCCCGGAATCTGGATCAGGTTGCCCAGCGAATACAGCAGGATGAAGATCACCAGCCCGCTGACCTCGTGCTCGATGAACTGCTGGTGCAAAAACGCCAGGCTGAAATGATCCCTGAGGCCGGAGACTTCAAGAACGGCCAGCAGCAGGCCCAAAAAGAGAACGACGGCCCACAGACGTTTGTGGCGGAACATGCCGCCATTGTCGGGGCAAGTCGAGGCATCGCCTCAGGACGCCGACCGGCGGCCTGGGCCGCTCCCGCAGGGTCAGGGACAGGATCTGCCCTGGGGTCCAGTTGACATGGTTGTTTTACGCTACCAAATAGATAGCAAAAGCCCCGCAGGCCTTCCAACCTGCGGGGCTTTTGCGACGGGCTACGATCCGTCAGGATGAACGGGAATTACGCCGCCACTGTATCCGCGACGTCCTTGAAGTCCGCGATCTGGTCGAAGTTCATGTACTGGTAGATCTTGTCGCCGTTGGCGTTGATCACGCCGATGTCGGCCATGTACTCTTCCTTACTCGGGATCTTGCCGAGCTTGGAGCAGATCGACGCAAGTTCAGCGGAACCGAGGTAGACGTTGCTGTTTTTGCCCAGGCGGTTCGGGAAGTTGCGGGTCGACGTGGAGAACACGGTCGCGCCCTCCTTGACCTGGGCCTGGTTACCCATGCACAGCGAGCAGCCCGGCATTTCCATGCGGGCGCCGGCGGTGCCGAGCACGCCGTAATGGCCTTCCTCGGTCAGCTGCTTGGCGTCCATCTTGGTCGGCGGTGCCACCCAGAGCTTGACCGGGATGTCGCGCTTGCCTTCGAGCAGCTTGGAGGCGGCACGGAAGTGGCCGATGTTGGTCATGCACGAGCCGATGAATACCTCGTCGATCTTGGCGCCGGCGACTTCGCTGAGGGTCTTCACGTCGTCGGGGTCGTTCGGGCAGGCCACGATGGGCTCATGCACGTCGGCCAGGTCGATCTCGATCACGGCGGCGTACTCGGCATCGGCGTCGCCCTTGAGCAGCTGCGGGTTCGCCAGCCAGGCTTCCTGCGCGGCAATGCGGCGGCCCAGGGTGCGCGCGTCGGCATAGCCTTCGGCGATCATCCACTTCATCAGCGTGATGTTGCTGTTGATGTATTCGGCGATGGGCTCCTTGTTCAGGTGCACCGTGCAGCCGGCGGCCGAGCGCTCGGCCGAGGCGTCGCTGAGCTCGAACGCCTGCTCGACCTTGAGATCGGGCAGACCTTCGATTTCGAGGATGCGGCCCGAGAAGATGTTTTTCTTGCCCTTTTTCTCGACCGTCAGCAGGCCCTGCTTGATCGCGTACAGCGGAATCGCGTTGACCAGGTCGCGCAGCGTCACGCCGGGTCGCATCTTGCCCTTGAAGCGCACCAGCACGGATTCGGGCATGTCCAGCGGCATCACGCCGGTCGCGGCGGCAAAGGCCACGAGGCCCGAGCCGGCGGGGAAGCTGATGCCGATGGGAAAGCGCGTGTGGCTGTCGCCGCCGGTGCCGACGGTGTCGGGCAGCAGGAAGCGGTTGAGCCAGCTGTGGATCACGCCGTCGCCGGGGCGCAGGCTGATGCCGCCGCGCGTGCTGATGAAGTCGGGCAGCTCATGGTGCATCTTCACGTCCACCGGCTTCGGATAAGCCGCTGTGTGGCAGAAGGACTGCATCACCAGGTCCGCGCTGAAACCCAGGCAGGCCAGGTCCTTGAGTTCGTCGCGGGTCATGGGGCCGGTCGTGTCCTGCGAGCCGACCGAGGTCATCTTGGGCTCGCAGTAAGTCCCGGGGCGCACGCCCTGGCCTTCGGGCAGGCCGCAGGCGCGCCCCACCATCTTTTGCGCGAGCGAGAAGCCCTTCTTGGTGTCAGCCGGGTTTTGCGGCAGGCGAAACAGCGTGCTCGGCGCCAGGCCCAGCGCCTCGCGCGCCTTGGCCGTGAGGCCGCGCCCGATGATCAGCGGAATGCGGCCGCCGGCGCGCACTTCGTCGAACAGCACATCGCTCTTGACCTTGAACTCGGCAATGAGCTGGCCGCCCTTGAGCGCCTTGCCCTCGTAGGGACGCAGCTCGACTTCGTCGCCCATGGCCATCTGGCTCACATCGAGCTCGATCGGCAGGGCGCCGGCATCTTCCATGGTGTTGTAGAAGATCGGGGCGATCTTGCTGCCCAGGCAGACGCCGCCAAAGCGCTTGTTGGGCACGAACGGGATGTCTTCACCGGTGAACCACAGCACCGAGTTGGTCGCGGATTTGCGCGACGAACCCGTGCCGACCACGTCGCCCACATAGGCCACGAGGCGGCCCTTGGCGCGCAGCTCTTCGATGAACTTCACCGGGCCGCGTTTGCCATCTTCCTCGGGCGTGATGCCGTCGCGCTTGTTCTTGAGCATGGCCAGCGCGTGCAGCGGAATGTCGGGGCGGCTCCAGGCGTCGGGCGCGGGCGACAGGTCATCGGTATTGGTTTCGCCGGTGACCTTGAAAATCGTGATCTTGATCGAGGCCGGCACTTCGGGGCGGCTGGTGAACCACTCGGCATCGGCCCAGCTTTGCAGCACGGCGCGGGCGTTGGCGTTGCCCTGGTCGGCCTTGTCCTTGACGTCGTGGAACTGGTCGAACATCAGCAGGGTTTTCTTCAGGCCGTCGGCCGCGGCAGCACCGGCGGCGGCATCGTCGAGCAGGTCAATCAGGGGGCCGATGTTGTAGCCGCCCAGCATGGTGCCCAGCAGCTGCGTCGCGCTTTCGCGGCTGATCAAGGGGCTCTTTTCCGTGCCATGCGCCACGGCGGCCAGGTAGCTGGCCTTGACCTTGGCCGCATCGTCGACACCGGCCGGCACGCGGTGCGTGATCAGCTCCAGCAGCGTGGCCGCTTCACCTGCGGGCGGATTCTTGATGAGTTCGATCAGCTCGGCGGTCTGCTGGGCCGACAGCGGCAGCGGCGGGATGCCGAGCGCGGCGCGTTCGGCCACATGGGCCCGGTAGGCTTGCAACATGGGTTTTTCTCCTGTCAATCAAAAATCGTGGGGCAAGGGTTTATTTGGCGGCGGGCTGGGGCGCCGGCGCGGCGGCGTCCAGCACGCTGGGCGCCGGGTTCTTCTTCAGGGCTTCGGCCACGATGGCCTGCGCGGGGCTCATGCACTCGTCGGCCAGGCGCTGGCCCAGCTTGGCGTTCATCAGCATCGACTTGTTGGCGAGCTGCAGCCAGACCGCGCCGGCCTTCGGGTCCTCCAGGCGCACGGCGCCGGTCTTGGTTTCGACCGGGAACATGCGGTACTTGAGGTTCTTGACCTGCACGTCGAAATAACCGGGCGCCTTGGGGTCGGCAGTGACCGTGACGAACGCGCCGAGCTCGCAGGGCAGGCGGCCCGCATGCACACGTTCGGCAATCGCCAGCTCGGCCGGCGTCAGTGCAGCCTCGGCCGCTTCGATGCCGGCCGCAACATTCTTGGCCGTGCTTTTGAGGGCTGCGCGGTTGGGGTTGACGGCCTTCGGTTCCGGGCTGGCCTTGGCAGCGGGCTGCGCCAGCGCAAGCGCGGGCGCGATCAGGATCAGGGTGGATAGGAGGACGGCTTTCATGATGTCTGGGTGTTGCTCAGGGGCGGGGCGCCCCGAAATAGCCTTGTACTTCCGGGGGCAGCGCTCGCCCGGTCTGGTGCGCACGCTCGAGCACCTGCCAGAAATAGCGGTAGCTGGCCCGGTCGTGCAGCTTGCCTTCAAAACTGATGGGAGCCCAGTCAGAGCGGGCGGCAGCCGCTATGATTTTTGCAGCA
>JBOHHM010000225.1:0-6189 GCA_050725495.1 Burkholderiaceae bacterium
AAGATGGTTTGCGTGTTTTCGTCGACAACCATCCTATCGATCCTTGGGTCAGCCACCTGATTTTTGTCTTTGCCTTCAATCACTTACCACCCTCGCCGGGGGCGCGACGGCTAAGTAAGTGCCATTCACTTTAGTGGGAGTGATCGTGCCGTGGAACTTCCCCGTCAACCTGAGCCTGATCCCGCTGACCTACATCTTCGCGGCCGGCAACCGGGCAATGGTCAAAATGAGCGAGAACTCGCGCCATCTGGCGCGGCTGCTGATCGAGCGCATGCCGGCCTATTTCCCGCCGGAGAAGTTGCAGTTCTTCGACGAAACCGGCGGCGTCGGGATCGAGTTCTCGAAGCTGCCGTTCGACCACCTGATGTTCACCGGCTCGGGCCAGACCGGCCGTGCGGTGATGGCGGCGGCCGCACGGAACCTCTGCCCGGTGACGCTGGAACTCGGCGGCAAGGCGCCGGCCCTCGTATGCGACGACTTTCCCCTGCGCACGGCCGCCGAGCGCATCCTGTTCGTCAAGTACCTCAATGCCGGGCAGATCTGCACCACGGTCGACCATGCCTGGCTGCCGCAGCAGCGGATTGACGAGTTCGTTCAACTCGCGCGCGAGATCATGCCGGCGCACTACCCGCGTCTGGACTCGCCGGACTACACCTCGATCATCGACCAACGCGCGTTCGAGCGGCTGATTCATGCGCTCGACGATGCCCGCGAGCGCGGCGCGAAGGCGGTGTCGCTGCTGCCGGGCCCGGCGTTCGACCGTGCCTCGCGCAAGATCGCGCCGCACATCGTGCTCGACGCGCCGGACGACAGCGTCGTGATGCAGCACGAAATTTCGGGCCGATCCTGCCGCTGTACGGCTATAAGTCGCTGGATGCCGTGATCGGGCGCATCAACGCCGGGCCGCGACCTCTCGCGCTCTACCCGTTCAGCGGTGATCGCCGCATCGTACAGATGTTGCTCGACCGCGTGATGTCCGGCGGCGTCTCAGTCAACGATGCGCTACTCCACGTCGGCCAGCACGACCTGCCGTTCGGCGGCGTGGGCGACTCGGGCATGGGCCACTACCACGGCCGCGAAGGCTTCGAGACCTTCTCCAAGATGCGCCCGGTCTTCTACCAGGCGCGCTTCAGCGGCATGAAGTTTCTGGCCCCGCCTTACGGCAGGTTCGCCGAACGGGTGCTGGCCTTCCTGACCCGATAGGACAGCGCCATGGGCTGTCGCCGCTTTCAAAGACACATTGTTCAGGTGGCCCACTCTTTGCATTTGAATGTCTGCAATGGAGTAGTTGCATCAACGGCGGGTCTGCGCCGTTATGTAGCGCTCAACGTAATGCCCGACAACGGTCGCCCACCTACCGCGCGCTTGCCACACCTCTGTACCGGCGTCCTCAGTTCCAGGCGCCGGTACGCTCGAGTTGGGGGGAGAGCTCCGCTTGGCCCCAGCGCAGCGGCAAGGCGGCTTCGACGCGCAGGACCGACTCGAGCTGAAAGCGCAGCAGGCGTTCGGCCCCTTCAAAGGCCTGGACCTCGGGGCCGTCCCAGACGATGGCGGCACGCGCAGCCAGGTACAACAGGTCCCCGGTATCGAAGTCGATGAACAGCAGGCCGGCACGCGGATGGACCGCGATATTGCCCAGCGTGTTGAAGAAAAAGTTGCCGAGGAAGTCGGGCACGGTCAGCGTATCGCCATCCACGCGCACAAAACCAGGCTTGCCGCCGCGGTGCGAGACGTCGACGCCATGGGTTGCAGCGGTGCTGCTGTGGGCTGCCGGGTGGGCGGTCGCGATGAAGAAGGTGTCGGCCCGGCGAATCATCTGCCGCCCCGCCGCATCGAGCTGCGCGCCGCGCTGCACCGCCCCTGGCGCTTCGCGAGTCAGATACTCGGGCCGGCGCGCCTGGATGTACTTGGGGCAGTTGCCAAAGCTCTGGCTCACGCGCACCGCGAAGCCGTGGCCGTCGCTGCGCTCGACGATGCCGTTCATGCGGTTGCGCCGGCGCGTGTGCGGCTCGATGCCCAGCAGTCCGATCGGCGCGCCCTTGGCCAGCGTCTGCGCCAGCGGGTCTTGCACGAGGGGTTGGGCGCGAACCAGCAGCTGCTCGGGCTCGGGCGAGCCAATGAAGCCCGGCGGGTTGGCCAGCACCGAGGCCCAGGGCTGGCCCCGAGCGTCGACCGTGCCGGCAATCACGAACGGCAGCTGCGCGAAAAACTCGCGATGCTGCTCGGGCATGAAGCTGCGGATCACGCGCGACCCGAGTTCGGCCAGCCGCTGGCGCGCGCCGGCCCTGTCCTGCATCGCGCATTCGCCTTCGTGAAAAGGCCCGGTCGACAGCGGCGCCGTCATGCTGGTACCGCGACGGTGGACTTCGGCATGGGCACGAAGCGCGGCAGGGCCTCGATGCGCTGCAGCCAGGCACGGATATGCGGGTAGGGCTTGAGCGACACCTGGCCTTCGGGCGCATGGGCGGTGTAGCTGTAGTTCGCGATGTCGGCCAGCGTGGGCGTATCGCCGGTGAGAAATGCGCTGTTGTGCAGCTGCTGCTCCATCACCTGGAACAGGCTGCGGGCGCGTGCTGTCACTTCCTCGGCATTGAAGCCCGACTTGAACAGCTCGATGGCCCGGGCGGCCGCCGGGCCAAAGGCCAGCGGGCCGGCCGCCACCGAGAGCCAGCGCTGCACCGCCGCGGCGCGCGCCGGCTCGGTGGGCAGCCATTGGCCGGGCGCATAGCGGCTCGCCAGGTAGACCAGGATCGCGTTGGCGTCGGCCAGCGTGATGTCGTCGTCCTGGATCACGGGGACCTGGCCGAAGGCATTCATCCGCAGAAAGGCCGGCGCCTTCTGGGCCTTGGCCTTGAGGTCGACCTCGATCGGCTCGTACGCAAGCGCCAGCAGCGACAGGAACAGCTCGACGCGATGGCAGTGGCCGGACAGCGCGTAACGGTAGAGCTTGATGGGCTGGGCGGGGCGGGCGGTGGAATTCATGGTGTTCCTTGTGAATCAGGGTGGCGATGGATTGAATTCTGTTTGCTTCTTGTTTTTGAATAAATGACTGCCAACGTATTTGACTGATCCACTTATCGGATTAATATGCGCCATGGACAAGCTCAAGGCCATGCAGACCTTTGTGCAGATCGCCGACGAGGGCAGCCTCACCGGCGCCGCGCGCGCCCTGGGCTCCTCGCTGCCGGCCGTGGTGCGCTCGCTGGCCGCGTTCGAGGCGCATCTGGGCGTGCGCCTGTTCAACCGCACGACGCGGCGCATCTCGTTGACCGAAGAAGGCAGACGCCACCTGGAAAACTGCCGCCAGCTGCTGGCCGCGGTCGACGAGGCCGAGGCCGCGCTGACCGCCGACGCCGGCGAGCCGGCCGGCCAGCTGACCATCACGGCGCCGGTGCTGTTCGGCCAGATGTACGTGGCGCCCGCAGTCACGCGCTTCGTGCAGCAGCACAGCAAGATGCGCTGCAGCCTCGTGCTGCTGGACCGCGTCGTCAACCTGCTCGAGGAAGGGATCGACGTGGGCATTCGCATCGGAGCGCTCGAGGACTCGTCGCTCGTGGCGCAATCGCTGGGCCATATCCGCCGTGTGGTCGTGGCCAGCCCCGACTACCTGCGCCGCCACGGCGTGCCGCGCCATCCCAAAGATCTGCTCCAGGCCAACTGCGTGCGCCTGTCGGGGAGCAACGGGGCCTGGGGACCGTTTTACGAAGGTGGCAAGCAGTTCCGGCTGTCGGTCAGCGGCAACCTCGAGTTCAACCATGTCGCCCCGGCCGTCGAAGCCTGCGCGGCGGGCCTGGGCTGTGGCATGTTCTTCTCGTACCAGGTTGCGCCCTATTTGCAGCAAAAGCGGCTGCGGCTGCTGCTTGAAAGATTCGAGCCGCCACCGCGACCGATCAACGTGGTCTACCCCCATGCCCGGCTGCTGCCGGCGCGTACCCGGGTCTTCATCGAGTGGGTGCAAAAGGAAATCACGGGCTTTCGGCCCTGAAAGGACAGAGATGCAGAGCTTTGACTTCGACCTGTTTGTGATCGGCGGTGGCAGCGGCGGCGTGCGGGCCGCGCGCATGGCGGCGCAGCGCCGCGCCCGGGTCGCGCTGGCCGAGGTCGGCGCCTTGGGCGGCACCTGCGTGAACCTCGGCTGCATCCCCAAGAAGCTCTACAGCTATGCCGCGCATTACGCCGAGGCGTTCGACGAAGCGCCGGGCTTCGGCTGGCAGGCCGAACCGCCGCGGTTCGACTGGGAGCGGCTCAAGGCCAACCGGGCCCGGGAAATCAGCCGGCTCAACGGCATCTACCTGCAGCTGCTGCAGAGCGCCGGCGTGCAACTGCTGCGCGGCTGGGCCACCCTGGCCGACCCGCACACGGTGCAGGTCAACGGCCAGCGCTGCACGGCCCGGCACATCCTGGTGGCCACCGGCGGCACGCCCAGTGTGCCTCCCATTCCTGGCCGCGAGCATGTGATCACCTCCGACGAGATCTTTGACCTGACCCCGTTCCCGGCCCGGCTGCTGGTCGTGGGCGGCGGCTACATCGCCTGCGAGTTCGCCTCGATCTTCAACGGCCTGGGAGCCCAGGTCGCGCAGCTGTACCGCGGCGAACAGCTGCTGCGGGGCTTTGACGACGACGTGCGCCACTTCATCGCCGCCGAGATGCGCAAGGCCGGGGTCGAGCTGCGGCTCAAGGCCGAAGTCAGGGCCATCGCCAAGACGGCGCAAGGCCTGCAGGTGAGTCTGGCTGACGCAACAACGATCACGGTCGACACCGTGCTCTACGCGACCGGCCGCGGGCCCAACGTGCAAGGGTTTGGCCTGGAAGCCGCGGGCGTCGCCCTCAATGAACAGGGCGCCATCGTGGTCGACGAGCATTACCAGAGCTCGGTGCCGTCGATCCACGCGCTGGGCGACGTGATCGACCGCCTGCAGCTCACGCCGGTGGCGCTCGGCGAGGCCATGGCCCTGGTCGACCATCTGTTCGGCCCGGGCGAGCGGACCATGAGCTACGACTTCATTCCCACGGCCGTCTTCACCCACCCCAACATCGGCACCGTCGGCTACACCGAAGCGCAGGCGCGCCAGAAGTTCGGCAGCGTCAGCGTCTACCGAGCCGACTTCAGGCCGCTCAAGCACACGCTCAGCGGCAGCGACGAACGCACGCTGATGAAGCTGCTGGTGGACGATGCCTCGGACCGCGTGGTCGGCCTGCACATGGTTGGCCCCGAGGCCGGCGAGGTGGTGCAGGGCTTTGCCGTGGCCCTCAAGGCCGGCGCCACCAAGGCCTTGTTCGATAGCACCATCGGCATCCACCCGACGGCGGCCGAGGAGTTCGTGACGATGCGCTCCCCGGTAGCTGTGGCGAATGAATTGCTATGACTTTTATGGCATTCAACGACCAGTCCGCAAGGGCTTGAGGCGATTTTTGTCAAGGCCATGAGCAATTGTCCGAATCAGCATTTCCTTGCTTTTTGACTGTCACATGCTCTCAAGAAAACGCCGGGCCGCCCCAAGTTTTCTTGCACCCCCTCGGGGGGCCTGACGCGAAGCGGCAGGGCTGGGGGCGCTCAGAAAGCAAGGATGAATAGACCCTCCATCGCCCGCGACCTGTTGCCGGCAGCCTTGCAAAGGCTGGCCTTTTCGCCCGGCGTCGTGCTGCTCGGCCCACGCCAAGCGCGCCAACGCCGACGGCTTCTTTCGCAACAGCCGGCAGCGGCGCCAAGGTGTTCCAGCGAGGTAACCAGAGCGCAGCTTGTCGGGTACACAATAGGGCCATGTCCTACCTCCCCACCTTCATTGCTCCCAGCCGCTACACCGACGCCGCCGCCGCACTGGCCCAGGAGCGCAAGATATACACGCTGCAGATCGAACACCTGCGTGCGGCCAAGCAGCGCAAAGTGGCGGGCGAGACCCTGCCCGGCCATGTGCGGGCCTGCTACCCGTTCGTGCGAATCCACACCGACACCGTGGCCCGCGCGCCCTCGCCGGACAGCGCGCAGCTGAGCTACGGCTTTGTCGCCGGACCGGGCCGCTACGAGACCACGCTGACCCGGCCCGACCTGTACGAGGACTATTACCTCGAGCAGTTCCGCCTGCTGCTGCAAAACCACCGGGTCGAGCTCGAAGTGGGCACCAGCACCCAGCCGATTCCGGTGCATTTCTCGTTCGCCGAGAACGGCCATGTCGAAGTCAACATGAGCGC
>JBOHHM010000226.1:0-2760 GCA_050725495.1 Burkholderiaceae bacterium
CGCGGATCGCGGCGATCGCCTGCGTCAGGTGCAGCTCGCTTTGCGTGGGGCGCCGGGCCGCTTGGGCATGCGCCTGCGCGTCGGCCTCGTCGATGCCGCCGCCGGGAAACACATAGGCGCCGGGGGCAAAGCTGGCGCTCATGGAGCGGCGCGTCATCAGCACCTCGATGCCCTGGGGGCTGTCGCGCAGCAGCAGCACGGTGGCCGCCGGCAGGGTGGGCGCGGGTTCGCGCTGGCGGTGAAGGAGTTGGGAAGTTCTTGCCATGTCTTGCATTATCGGCAGTCGCCCGGCTTGCCCACGCGCTGGTGACGGATCAGCAGATAATTCCCCGATGCGAATCCGCTTTACCAAAATGCAGGGCGCGGGCAACGACTTTGTCGTGCTCGACGAAACACGCGGCCCGCTGGGCCTGAGCCCGGGGCAGTACCGCCTTCTGGCCGACCGGCACTTCGGCGTTGGCGCCGACCAGATTCTGTCGGTGCGCCCACCGCCGACTGCGGGCGTCGACTTTGAATATGTGATCCACAACGCCGACGGCGGCGAGGTCGAGCAGTGCGGCAATGGCGCGCGCTGCTTTGTGCGCTTTGTGCGCGAACAGGGCCTGACGAGCAAGGACGCCGTGCGGGTGCAGACCGTCAGCGGCGTGATCGAGCCGCGCATGAACCCCGATGGCCGCGTCACGGTCGACATGGGCGCTCCCGTGTTCGAGCTGGCGCGCGTGCCCTTCGATGCGGCCGGGCTGCGCGCCGAACCCTCGGGTGCATGGGAAAAATGGCATCTGGCCCTGGACACGGAAGCGGTCTCAGCTATCATTTCTGTAGCAATCCTGTCGATGGGCAATCCGCATGCGGTCCAGCTGGTCGACGATGTGGACAACGCGCCGGTGCTCACGCAGGGCCCCCTGATCGAGCACCACCCGCGTTTTCCGCGGCGCGTCAACGCCGGCTTCATGCAGCTGCTCAGCCGCTCGCAGGTGCGTCTGCGCGTGTACGAGCGCGGCGCCGGTGAAACCCTGGCCTGCGGCACGGGCGCCTGCGCGGCCGTGGTCGCGGGCATACGGCTCGGCCTGCTGGACGCGCGCGTCGATGTCGACACCCGCGGCGGGCGGCTCACCATCGAATGGCAGGGCGGCGACGCCCCGGTGCTGATGACCGGACCCGCCGTGACGGTGTTTTCAGGCGACATCGAGATTCCGGACAACGTATGACGACTCCTTCCCCCATGAACCCGATCACCGAAGACGACATCGCCAACTACCTGGTCAACACCCCCGATTTCTTTGAGCGCCATGCCGAACTGCTGGCCAGCGTGCAGCTCAGCAGCCCGCACGGCAGCCGCGCCGTGAGCCTCCAGGAGCGCCAGGCCGAGATGCTGCGCGACAAGATCAAGGCGCTGGAGCAGCGCATCATGGAGATGATTCGCCACGGCAACGAAAACGTCATCATTGCCGACAAGCTGCAGCGCTGGGCTCGCAACCTGTTTCTCACGCCCTCGGCGCGTGAGCTGCCGCAACGCATCGGCAGCGAGCTCAAGGCGCAGTTTGTCGTGCCCCAGGTCGCGATCAAGGTCTGGGGCGTGGCCGAGGCCTTTGCCGGCGAGGCCTTCACGCAGGGCGTGAGCGACGACGCCAAGACCTTTGCCTCCTCGCTGAGCTCGGCCTACTGCGGCGTGAACTCAGGCTTCGAGCCCGTGGGCTGGCTCGACGATCCGGCCGCGGCCCTGTCGCTGGCCCTGATTCCGCTGCGTGCGGGCGCGGCGCCCCAGGCCTTCGGCCTGCTGGTGCTGGCCTCGCCCGACCCCCAGCGCTTCCACAACGGCATGGGAACGGACTTCCTCGACCGCATCGCCGAGCTGGCCAGTGCCGCGCTGTCGCGGCTGCGGCCTGCCTGACGGTGAACATGCCGCAGTCTCAGTCCCCCATTCGAGCTGAGCCTGTCGAAGCACCGCCGTTGGCCGAGCCACTCATCGAACGCTACCTCGAGCATGTGCGCGTCGAAAAGCGCCTGGCCCAGCGCACCGTGGAGCTCTATGCGCTGGACCTGCAAAAGCTTGCCGCCCAGGCCAGCGCGGCCCGCGTCGCGCTGACCGAGGTGCACAACGCCCACATTCGCCGCTGGGTCGCGCAAATGCACAGCCATGGCCGCAGCGGCCGCGGCATCGCGCTGATCCTGTCGGGCTGGCGCGGCTTTTACCGCTGGCTCGGGCGCGAGGGGCTGGTCGGCAGCAACCCGGTGCAGGACGTGCGTGCGCCCAAGGCGGCCAAGCCCTTGCCCAAGGCCTTGAGCGTGGACGATGCTGTGCAACTGGCCAGTTACGACCAAGGTGGTGCAGACCCCTGGCTGGAAGCGCGCGACGCCGCGATGGTCGAGCTGCTCTATGGCTGCGGCCTGCGGGTGGGGGAACTGGTGGGGCTGGATCTGGCGGCCAGCCCCCAGGCCCGCGGCTGGATCGACCTGCAGGCGGCCGAGGCCCATGTGCTGGGCAAGGGCAGCAAGCGCCGCAGCACGCCGGTGGGGGCCCAGGCGCTCGAGGCGCTCAAGTGCTGGCTGGCGCTGCGTAGCGCCGCCGCAGCGAACGCGTCGCCGGCGCTGTTCATCGGCCCCCACGGCAGCCGATTGAGCGCCCAGTCGGTCTGGCAGCGCCTGAAGCGCCGCGGCCTGCAGGCCGGGCTGGCCACGCCGGTCCATCCCCACATGCTGCGCCACTCGTTCGCCAGCCATCTGCTGCAGTCCAGCGGCGACCTGCGGGCGGTGCAGGAA